>NZ_JPEQ01000011.1:0-65881 GCF_000738495.1 Chryseobacterium sp. P1-3 | reverse complement strand
ATAGTAGCTGTATCAGGTCTTCTTTTTCTTGGGAAGCTGTGCTCAAAAATAAAGAAAAAGAGAGAAGAGTTTAAAGATGAACACAATAAAAGAATCTTTGCGAAAACAAAAATGGGAGATTCAGCTGTAGCTAATTCTGAACCGGCACCCCATCGCTGCCGATACCTTAAAAAAACAAAAAAACAGACAGACCCCTGGATCAATCCCAAGGTTGCTATTACTATACAGTTTTGACAAGTAAATGATTCCATTTTTATACGGGGTTTTTCGGCCCCCATCAAATTACACGGGGTAAAAACCGGAAGAATAAAAAAAAAAGCTGAAGCCATTGTCTGTATAGAAGCAGAGGATAAATTTTATTACCTGCAAACAATCACCATAGAAACAAAATAAGAATATGTCAGCACCCATCCCATATACGGTTCAGAGCGGAGAAACGCTGCAGGATATCGCCAGGAAACTGGGTATCAAAGACTGGACGAAACTCAAAGATTATCATAATGCCAATTCCGGAACGAAGGTTGGCAATACTCCCTATACAGGGTTTTCCCTGATGACCCCTCCGCCTGACGAGGTTTACGCCCTTAATGGTGAAACACCACCTCCTGATCCCGAAGAAGAACAAAAAACAGCAGAGCAGAAACAGGAAGAGGAAAAAAAGAAAGAAGAAGAGCAAAAGAAAAACGAACAGGCTTCCAAAAGCGACCACGACGGAAAATACTTTGTGGTGCATGGCGCCAAATGTGTTTGTGATAAAGCCGAAAACCCAAAACAAACAGCGGACCTACAGGTAACCACCCATTCCGTTATTGTTTTGAACGATCAACAGGGAAAACTGGCGGCAACCGAAGAAGATAAAACATTCAACCCTCCTGCAGCCACTTTTGGAAAATGTACCCTGAAACCATCCCCGGGAGGCTATCTTCCCTGTGCGGTTGCCCCGGCTCCAAAGTGGAATAAAACCTATGACAGCACCCGGGTATTAGGAAAAAATACACTTACTGAAATATCCGAACTTCCCTGTATGACCGGCGGGAAAATCACTATATTCAAACATGGACAGACGGACTCCGTGAGCAATGCCCATGCAGACAATACCAACCCGGCGGAACTCGCTATGGTTAACCCGGCAGTAGATATGCCTAAGAAAAAGGAGGAATATCCTTCTGTAACGTCTATTGCCTTAGCCCAGATAGAAAACAGGATTACCTTTAAAGCAATAGATTCCAAAAATAAAAGTGGGGTTGTGTACTTGCGTAAAGATGAAGAAGCTTCTTTCAAAGCCAATCTGAAAAGCGGGAACCAACAGCTCACCTCATGGGTGGTTTACAGTGACCACCAGGGTAAGAAAGAGAATAGAATCTTTTTAAGAGAACAAATCGGGACAGAATTTTCCCAGAGTTTCGAAGGATTGGGAAAATTCAGGATTGAAGGATACGGAAAACCTAAAACCCCTGAATTTGAAAAAGGAAAATATGATAAATGTGACCCTTCCTGCTCCATTGACGTTGAGGTAGTAGAAAACACCCTGCTCGAGCTGGAATCCACCTCCGGAGATTTTACCACCCGTATCGATCCTTCTAAAAACAGGAAATTCAGAAGGGGTGTTCCTTCGGTTTTCAGGGCTAAGTTTTTGATCCCTGATCTTACGGAAGAGGAGAAATCCAGGCTGACGCTGGCGGTATTTGACGGAAGTGGAAATGCCATTACAGATGGCGTTCACATCATTGGGGGCACCCTTACCTTTATTCCTCAGAACACCAAGGCTAAATACACCATCCTGGCCCGTTATATCAATGAAAATGGTGAAGCCATAGAAAAAAAGATGTCCGGGGAAAGTGAAGGCAATGCAGTTTTAGGCATCAGCCATGGTGCGGAGGTTGTAAGGCCCGGAACCTCCATGTCGTTCAGTGTTACCAAAATGAAATATAAGTTTGGAGATGACAACTCTCCTTTTGGCCTGACTCCGGGGGAATCTTCAGACATTAAATGGAACCTGGACGGTGTACTGATCGGGAATGGGAAAAGCATTACCATTCCAGGGTCGCGGGTTACTCCAGGAAAACATGTTGTGGAAGCATACAGCATGGTGGCCAATGCTACCGGAAAAAACGCTAAAAAAGAAGATGATGACTGGCATTTTGAGGTGAAGGAAAATGATGTGGTAAGCTTTACCGTCAGCGGTACTCCAAAAGTGGGTAAACCTCTTACAGCTACTGTTGATAAAATGATATTTTCCGACCTTCTTCCTAATGAAACCGTACACTGGCAAGGGTTTTCCAATGCCGTTACCGGAAAGTCCATCAACTTTACGCCTAAAAAGCCCGGGACATTAACCATTACCAGCAGAATAAAAGGGAAAGGTTCCACCCAAACCATAAATGTAGTACAGCCCATAATTAATGATATCCAGTTTACAGACAGCAACGGAAGTAAAATAGACAAAGCGGGCTGGGGACAAAAAGTAAATATCCGCATTGATCACCAAGGTCTTGAGAATGAGAAGCTAACCATTGTACTCTGGGATAGTGACACGGTACAGGATGACCCTGTAAAAACCATTACCATCAAAGCTTATGACGGAGGGCTGATTCCGGTAACCTTAGATGCTGACATGAAAAATAAGGCGGGAAACCAGGGATTGATTTATGCCAAAATTTCAGCGCCTGATGTTGTTGCTATTGGGGAAGGATTGCCATTCCCTAAAACATATAAGCTGGATGTCCAGGACAAAAAAGAAATCTTTAATGCCAAGTTAGGCAGTGAAGACGGCAGCGAAAAACATACGGTAGTAGATTATGATGAGATCAGTTATTTCTACGCCAACAGCCGGGGAATAAAGCCTGATGAAAGCCTGTTCCTGGAAATAAGGGATTCCGTACTGGGGAGAGACCCTCTTCTATTACAGCAGGCCAATGTTAAAGCTGATCAGAATGGCATCATCAAACAAAAAATTATATGGAACGGTATAAAAAATAAAGTAAATTTATTGACCGTATATGCCATCGTAAAAGAAAAGGACCAGGACGGAAAAGTCTTATACGATGCAGATGGTGATTATTCTATGGCAACCGCTAAGCTGAGAAAAGGCAGTACCCTGGTTAAAATAGTGGAGAATAAAGGTGCAGTGAAGGTGGGGGATGAAAAGGTGGTGCCACAGGGAGATAATAAGGTTTGCGAGTGTGAAGCAAAAGTAAGAGCTTATATGAGAATGCTTAGAATTGGTGAAGGTACAGGAGAAATAATTAAATCTCAAAAGCGCAATAAAGAGACAAAAAAAATGGAAATTGTCTATATTCCAAATGATTTTGAAAGTGGTTACACTAAATTATTTGGAGGCAGCCATTTCACTGAGCCTCCTCATAACAAAAATATGAGTACACATCCTAACATTAAAATCTTTTGGTATACCAAGAAAAATGGAGAAAAAGTCTATAGTTCTGCAACTGGAGCATATCAAGTAATGGGATATACTTGGAATGATAAGGATATGATTAAAAAAAGAACTACTTATAATATAACAGATTTTTCACCTGAAGGTCAAGATAAATTCTGTGTAGTACTTTTTAAGCATAAAAGAGAAGGAATGTTAGATTTGATAATAAAAGGTGATATAAAAGGAGCTACTGAACAATACGGAAGTTATGAATGGGCTAGTTTACCTCCTGGAAGATATGGGCAACCTATCGAAACAATGGAAAAAGCTTTAGAATTATATGATAAATTTTATCAAGAAGAATTATCTGGTAAAAGCCCTTTACATTTAAAAAAGGGTTTTTTAAAAGAATTTGGATATAATTGTTGTGGAGAAGCCTCTCAAAAAAGTAATCCAGTAGAATCATCCTGTGGAAAGTCAGAAATCGATTTGAGAAATAAGGTAAAATGGCAGACACAATTTGATCCTAAATGGGGAGGACGTGATAGGCAAATGGTGGCTTGTAAAAAGACTTGTGATGATATATTAATTAATAGTGGTCTTAAAGCTACTTCATTATCAAGATTATATCAAACTGCAATAGAAAACGACACTCATACTAGGTTAGATATCAATACTCAAGTTTCAAAAGATGCTGTTTCATATTTAGATAGTGAATTGGAAAAAGGCCACCCGGTACAAGTAGGAGTAGATCATGGGTTAGGATACAAAATCAACAATAATGCAGACCATTCTACTGATCATTTTGTAGTTATAGTAGGGAGAAAATGTGATGGTAATAAATGTTATTATATTTTTTACGATGTTGGAACAAGCCATAAAGAAAAAAGGAGCAAGTGATAATAATCGCTTATATTTTGATAAAACAGACTATTCCTTAAAAGGAAAAACTGTTTATAACGGTCATTTTTACACAGTTACTCAAATAAGAAAAAATTAATAATTAAATAATGAGAAATATATTAAATAAATTATCATATATAGGATTATTCCTCTCTATAATAAACTCATGTCAATCCAAAGAGGAAAAAAAACAAACGAACAGTAGTGGAAATTCAGAAGAAGTAAGTAATAATTTATACATTGGTAAATGGCTTTCTATTAATAAAGAAGGCAACCAATATTATTATTGCACTGATAGTGATAGGTTTTTCGAAATAAATAAAGATAAAATCTATGACCATACTCCTATGGAGGATTCAGATTTTAATATTGATCATATTAAAGAGAAAGAAAATCAAACTTTTTTCTATATAGATAAACAAGAATCTTCTTATTATATTTTAAGCTGGGTCGACAAGAATAAAGGTATCATATCATACCAATTTAATAAGGATAGCCCAAACTTTTTTTATTGCAGAAAAAAAATTAAAAAGTATTGATAGTAAAACTTGTCAGCCAAAAGCTAAATCGTGTGATTTTAATAACCTTTCAAGCAAATACAATTTTGTTTTAGAAGCCGGAGAATATAAAAATGAAAAAGAACAAACATATCCAATTTCAGCATGGGTTATTGTAACCAATAAAAAAAGTGGAAAATCACAGGAGATTCATTTTGAACCAAATTCGTGGGCAACTTACAGTAACTTACCTTGTGACAGTTTTTCTGTAAAAGATTTTAATTTTGATGGTCTAGAAGATTTTGCAATTGTTTGGGATCAAGGAGGAGCCGAAAAATTATATGAATATTATTTTCAGGATGAAAAAGGTAACTTCACTCCCGTAGAATCTTTTCCGTTACAACATGGAATGTTGGCAGAAAATATTGATACAACAAATAAAACAATAACAACTCAAAGTATTGTAGGATGCTGTCATATTAATATGAATAAGTATAAACTCAATGCCAATGGCATTTGGGAAACTTCTTCAGAACAACGGGAGGTGAAAAGAAATTAAGAAAGATATGCAAACAAATAAAGTATTTCTAATAATATTCTGTTTATTTTCCTTAGCAATAACCTGCGAGAAATATACAGCAAGGGTCTATAACAGTAATGATCAAATCGAAAATAAATCTGATAATTCCTTTGTATTAAGTTGTGGTTCAGGCTGTGCGATGACATATACTCTTCAAAGTATTCAACAAAATAATGCTATAGTAAATGTTAAGTTTAAAGTTGAGAATTATATCAACGAAGAATTATCAGACACTTATTATGAAAAATATAATTTTATTTATAATAATCTGGGAGAGATAGAAAGGATAAACCTGGAAGGAAAAAATGATAATATTTTAGAAACACTTATGCCTGACGCTCAGGAATCTTTTAGAAATTTCAGTAAAAGCCTCATAAAGAATAAAAAAGTAGATGCATCAAAACTATCTAAAGTAAATGAAACAACAATTAAAAATAATTTTAAAGTATGTTCTTTACCTTTTGACTCTGATAAATATTATTCTATATGCAATGAAAATGAAATGGAATGTAGCCGAAGATATCCTTCTTATTTATATCCTGAGAATAAAAAAAATTCTTGAAAGCTATGGCATTAAAGAAGAGCCTTCCAAATTTTTCATTCTTCCAAAAATTAATAATTTCCAAGTAATAATTCTTGCTTTTACAGATTCAGATGTTGAAGGATATTATTTAAAAGTTATAGATAAAAAATAAAATAATCTCATCATTACAAATAGCAAAAATGGATGGCGAAACAATTGATGATTTCTTAATTACAGAAAATTATGATATTGAGCTATATACAAGAAGAGACATCAGTGAAAAAAAACTCCTCAAAAAAGAAATATAAAATTCAAAATGATGGCATGATAATAAATTCTTAATAAGCATTAGAATATAAAAAGAAAACAGCTGGGATAAACTTCCCTGTAAATATCTTTAGGAAAAAATGAAAACCTGATAATTATTATTTGTATTTTAAGCCTGTTTTCTTGTAAGAAAGCACAGATAAATTGAAAAATAAGTACCATTCCTAATTTCTCTATACATGAGATAATGGAGAAAAATAAGTCTAATCCGGAAGAAGTTACCGATCATTTAATTTTCACTAAAGATAAAAACAATAAACTTCAAATTAATACAGAAATCCTAAGCTATATACAAAAAACACAACTGCTCAACAAAACCAATATACTTTAACGTTGGAAAAATATGTCACTCAAGAAATTATTAAATTTTATGATGATAAAAATAGTCCTTGGACAGAAGAAGAACTTATTAAAATAATAGCTTTTGCTGCTAATACTACTGATCCCACATCAAAAATTTTGGAAAGAATCACCAGACAATTGGCACAAAGGAATGTGGGGAAATATTTTAAGCTTCTGTTATTTGACATATCCTAAAACTCTATGGATTAATTTTCAAAATCAAGTTAAAAAAGAAAATTACTATAACCTACCACATATCAAAGAAATGATATCTTATGCATCTGAGTTTGATAAATTTGGTCCACCTGAAGACTACTAATTATAAAGATCACTAGTATGAAAATTTTGGGATTAATTAATAGTTATGAAAAAAACAATAACAATATTTATCTCGCTCTTTTTATTATCATGTCAAGGACAAAAAAAAGAGGAAGATAAAAGTATAAAAATAGAAAAAGAAGTATCAAGATCTGATGCCTCAAGTAAAGCAATTACTATAGATAATTTAATTCAATTAACTAAAATTAATTGTAACCAAGAAAATTCTGAACCTTCTGGTTACAGTTTAAATTGTAAAGATTTTAATGTTTCAAATACGACTATTGAAGGAAGTGATCAAAATAGATATGAACTTATTACTTTTATTTTTAATGATATAGAAAAAGCTATTATAAGAAAGATTAATAATGAAGATTTGGAAACCTCAGCTCCTACAGTCTATTTTTCAAATAATTCCAAAAACTATGTAATATTCTTTCCTATAAATGGTGACAATCATTTTGGCTGGAAATTATATTTATATAAAAATAAAGTTTTATATCCATTAGGACAAAGGGTAATGTATTGGAAACCTGAATACGAAGAATCAAATGTTAATTATTCAGAGATATTGAAAATTTTATGAATCAGGTGAAAATATTTTAGTAGAGATCCCTAATAAGTATATTATCAAAAATGATAATGATTATAAAAACTATCCCAACTATTCTGACGGAAAATATTATGAAAAAGGAGACAAGTTATACTATGAGTTTTCCACATCAAAAATAGAATATTACAAAAAAATATAAAAATGGACTCTTTGAAGGAGATTATAACAAAATGATCAATAATAAAATCATTAATTTGATAAAATAACATATATAAACAATGATTTGGGGAAATGAAGAACCTAATTATCATCTGCATTTTAAGCTTGTTTTCTTGTGAAAAAGCAAAAGAAAGTACAGTTACCATTTCAAAAGAAGTTGGTTGGAATAAAAAATTGCCCGGAGATTCTTTAGTTTCAGAATCTGAAATTAATATTAGCAAATCACAAAAAATAAGCGATAATCATTGGCTGGGCAATTACAACTTAAATATAGATTACGGGAAATTAGACAATGTATCAGAAATGTCTATTGACTATGATATTGAGATTAGTAATGACAAATGTACTTTTTCAGGAATGGGGTACAAAACTTACTTTACCGATTTATGCAAAATAGAAGAAAGTGGAAAGCAATTGATATTAAAATATGAAAAAGCAATTGATGGGGATGGTTTTTCTGATCATTCTAATCTTACCACTCTGGGAACTATCCTGTATAAAGAGGGGAAATACTATTTAAAAAGTCCTATTGTAGCTGATAAAAAATGGAATTATAACAGTGAGCTAGTGTTGACAAAAAAAGATTAAATAGGTAAAATACAAAGAGGTTTAATTAATGAGAAATATATTAAATAAATTATCATATATAGGATTATTCCTCTCTATAATAAACTCATGTCAATCCAAAGAGGAAAAAAAAACAAACGAACAGTAGTGGAAATTCAGAAGAAGTAAGTAATAATTTATACATTGGTAAATGGCTTTCTATTAATAAAGAAGGCAACCAATATTATTATTGCACTGATAGTGATAGGTTTTTCGAAATAAATAAAGATAAAATCTATGACCATACTCCTATGGAGGATTCAGATTTTAATATTGATCATATTAAAGAGAAAGAAAATCAAACTTTTTTTCTATATAGATAAACAAGAATCTTCTTATTATATTTTAAGCTGGGTCGACAAGAATAAAGGTATCATATCATACCAATTTTAATAAGGATAGCCCAAACTTTTTTATTGCAGAAAAAAAATTAAAAAAGTATTAATAGTAAAACTTGTCAGCCAAAAGCTAAACCGTGTGATTTTAATAACCTTTCGGATAAACACAATTTTGTTCTAGAAGCCGGAGAATATAAAAATGAAAAAGAACAAACATATCCAATTTCAGCATGGGTTATTGTAACCAATAAAAAAAGTGGAAAATCACAGGAGATTCATTTTGAACCAAATTCGTGGGCAACTTACAGTAACTTACCTTGTGACAGTTTTTCTGTAAAAGATTTTAATTTTGATGGTCTAGAAGATTTTGCAATTGTTTGGGATCAAGGAGGAGCCGAAAAATTATATGAATATTATTTTCAGGATGAAAAATGAATATTCTTCTCAATCCAAATTATAAGTTCTTTTAAGTTTGAATTCGTTAATATGAATGGTTAAGTAATTTAATTTCATTGAGTTGTGGGTTTTTGTTCCAAAGCTTTAAATTCATTTCAGAGTGAATTTTGTATTGGCGTAAATTATTATTTATACATTTGCAGCAAATCGTTAATTATGAAAAAACTTTTATTACTCACTTCCATGTCTTTGGGAGTTATTGTCAGTGCCCAGGAAACTAAAACTGAAGCTCCTGTAAAGGATACCGCTAAAGCCTGGTCTATTCAGGGTCAAAACACATTAATGCTTAATCAGGCTGCCTTTTCAAATTGGGTAGGAGGGGGAGCCAACAATGTAGGCTGGCTTGCCGGTGTAAATTACAACCTTACCTATGAAAAAGGAAAAGACCTTTGGGAAAACATCATTATTCTTGGCTACGGGCAGAATAATACCCAAGGTACAGGGGTAAGAAAAACACAGGATGTTATTAACCTTTCCACAAACTATGGGAGAGAATTTGCCAAGCATTGGTATTTGTCAGGTGGTGCAAGCCTTCAAACCCAATTTGCTCCCGGGTATGAAGACGGTAATAATCCTGATGCAAAAAAGATCTCCAATTTCTTTGCCCCGGGTTATCTGAATCTTGGTGCAGGGGTTACATACCGTCCCAATGACAATCTTACAGTAACTTTACGTCCGGCTAACGCAAGATGGACTTTTGTATTGGATAAAGACCTTCAGAAAGCAGGTACTTACGGGCTTAAAAATGATGGAGACTCTTCTCTTTTCCAGTTTGGTTTTCTGGGAACAGCGATCTATAAGGTAAAAATTATGGAGAATATTAACCTGACCAATACTGCTTCTGTTTTCTCAAACTACCTGGATCATCCGGAGAGATTGGTACTTGCTTATGGAGCCGTTTTGAATATGAAGATCAATAAGTATATTTCTTCCAATATCACATTAGACTTGCTGTATGATCACAATCAGATCTGGAAAACACAGTTGAAACAAACGTTAGGAGTAGGTTTTGCCTATAATATAGACAACGGAAAGAAACGTTCAGACAATAAAGACAATCAAAGCTGGCTGAAAAAATAGAACTCGGTTAGTTGAGACCATAGAAAAAGCACTTCATTTAGAAGTGCTTTTGTGTATCAATATATGTAAGTCTTAAAATTCTATATCCACCTCAAGCTTTTCAGCCAAAAGTTTTGAAATTTTATCTTTAAGAGGTTCGATATCAATGTTTTGCATTGCATCATTGGCAAAGGCATATAGAAGTAAAGCCTGAGCCTCTTTTTTAGAAATTCCTCTTGCTCTTAAATAGAATAACGCATCTTCATTCAGCTGACCTACCGTACAACCGTGAGAACACTTTACATCATCGGCAAAGATTTCCAACTGAGGTTTGGTATCAATACTTGCACCTTCGCTTAATAAAACGTTGTTATTCTGCTGGTAAGCGTTGGTTTTCTGAGCAATTTTATCAACAAAAACCTTCCCATTGAAAATACCATGTGCATTACCGTCAAAAATGCCTTTGTAGTTCTGATAACTTTCACAGTTCGGGAAGTTATGGTGAACGGCCGTATGGTGGTCTACCAACTGATCTTTACCAATAATCGTAATTCCATTCATAAATGAATTGATATTGGATCCGTTATGAATAAAATCCAGGTTATTTCTTACCAGTTTTCCTCCGAAAGAGAATGTGTTTACAGTAGTTAAACTGTCTTTTTCCTGTTTTGCGAAGGTATGGTCTACAAGGTAAGAAGTATTGTTGTCATTCTGAAGTTTGTGCCAGTCCGCTTTTGCATTGGGATAGGTAAAGATCTCTGTCACAGAGTTAGTTAACACATAGGTGTCATCGAAATTGTGGTGACTTTCAATTACCTCTACTTTTGCTCCTTCTTCTACAATCAATAAATTTCTTGTGTTGTAGAATGTATTTTCTTCCTGATTCTGAGAAATGTAAAAAATATGGATTGGCTTTTCAATCACTACATTTTTAGGAACTTTCAAAAAGAAACCGTACTTGCAGTATGCAAGGTTTAAGTTGGTAAAAGCCAGGTCCTTGGAAGCAATTGTGTTAAAATATTTTTCAAATATCTCTTTATGTTTGTCATCATTCAATGCATAATTGAATGAAAGGAACTCTACATTTTCAATAGAAACTTTTGAAAGTTCTTTGTGAAGTTTACCATTTACGAAAACAATCCAATCAAAATTTTCCTCTCCAAGATGCAGTTCATCAAACTGCTCTTTAGTGATGTTGTGGTTTTCTTTCGGGAAAAAGTTATAGCTTTTTTCCGTGATCTCCTTTAGATTGGTATATTTATATTCTTCGTCTTTTTTTTGTCGGAAAACCAGCTTCTGCAAACTTTCCTAAAGCCTGAACTCTCGTTTCATCCAAAAAGCGATGACGAAGTGTGCTTAGAAATTCGTTATGATTATTTAAAATTTGTTCGTTTAAACTCATTTTCTGAACGTTTATTCTGCCACGTATAAGAATGCTGGATTCCTACAGAATGACAAAGATTGCGTTTATTTTTTTAATTTTTATCGGCTTTAATCTTCAATTAATTTAAAAGCCAGTCGTACCCTTTTTCTTCAAGCTCTAATGCCAAAGATTTATCACCTGTTTTGATGATTTTTCCGTTAGCTAAAACGTGAACGAAGTCAGGTTGAATATAGTTTAACAGTCTTTGATAGTGCGTAATTAAAAGAACTGCATTTCCTTCGTTTTTAAAATAATTTACCCCATCTGCAACGATTCTTAATGCATCGATATCCAATCCTGAATCGGTTTCGTCAAGGATAGCCAGTTTAGGATTAAGCATCATCATCTGGAAGATTTCGTTTCTTTTCTTTTCACCCCCTGAGAATCCTTCATTCAGTGATCTTGAAAGGAAATCTTTTTTGATTCCAAGCTTTTCAGATTTTTCACGGATTAATGCAAGCATTTCCTTTGCCGGCATTTCCTCCAATCCGTTTGCTTTTCTGGTTTCGTTTAAAGCAGCTTTGATGAAGTTTGTAACAGACACCCCGGGAATTTCTACCGGATACTGAAACGATAGGAAGATTCCTTTATGTGCCCTGTCTTCAGGAGCATCTTCAATGATGTCTTCTCCTTCGAAAAGAATCTCTCCACCTGTTACTTCGTAATCTTCTTTACCTGCGATTACGGAAGAAAGGGTAGATTTACCGGCTCCGTTCGGCCCCATGATAGCGTGCACTTCACCCGGCTTTATTTCAAGATTAATCCCTTTTAATATTTCTGCGCCATCTTCAATTCTGGCGTGAAGGTTTTTAATTTCTAACATTTTATTTGCTTAAACAAATTATTTTTGAATTCTATATACTAAACTTTCAGGCTGACCAGGAACATCATTAAGCGTCCCGATTCGGATCATACCTGCCTTTTCCAAAACTTTAACAGAAGCTATGTTGCCGGGACGGACAATAGCGAATATTTCTTCCTTATTCTTCTCATTAAGCCCGTATTCTATAGCTTTCTTTGCGAATTCTGTGGCGTATCCCTTCCCCCATGCCCGGGAGGCAAAACGATAGCCTAAATTCAATTTTTCTTCTTCTCCGTAGAGCTTATAGCTTAGCCCTCCAAAACCAATTATGTTGTCAGGATGATCTTTTTCAACAATCGCCCAACCTCCAAAATTATGTATTTCCCAATGATCAAGCATCCTGGCAAATGTGCTTTCTGCTTTTTCAAAACTCATGGGTCCACCTGGATTGTAAATATTGGTTTGAGGATCATGATTAATTTCAAAGAATTTTTCAAAATCTTCTTTTGCAGGTCTTCTTACAATTAATCTTTCTGTAGCTATCATATTTTATCCTACTGATCCTTCTAATGAAATTTCAAGTAGTTTTTGTGCTTCAATGGCAAATTCCATTGGAAGTTTGTTTAATACTTCCTTACTGAACCCGTTTACAATCAGAGCAATGGCTTTTTCCGTATCAATTCCCCTCTGGTTACAGTAGAAAATCTGATCTTCCCCAATCTTTGAAGTTGTTGCTTCGTGCTCTAATTGTGCACTAGGATCTTTGATTTCTATATATGGAAAAGTGTGTGCTCCACATTCATTACCCATTAATAAAGAGTCACATTGTGAAAAGTTTCTGGCTCCTTTTGCAGAAGGCATTACTTTTACCAGTCCTCTGTATGAATTCTGGGATTTTCCTGCAGATATACCTTTTGAAATGATTGTAGATCTGGTATTTTTTCCAATGTGAATCATTTTTGTTCCCGTATCTGCATATTGGTGGTTGTTCGTTACTGCGATAGAGTAGAACTCTCCGATGGAATTGTCTCCTTTCAGAATACAAGAAGGATATTTCCATGTTACAGCAGAACCTGTTTCAACCTGCGTCCATGAGATTTTTGCGTTTTTTTCACAAAGACCTCTTTTTGTGACAAAATTGAACACTCCTCCTTTTCCTTCTTCATTACCCGGATACCAGTTCTGAACCGTAGAATATTTAATTTCTGCATCGTCTAACGCAATCAATTCCACAACTGCAGCATGGAGCTGGTTTTCGTCCCTTGATGGTGCTGTACAGCCTTCCAGGTAAGAAACATAACTTCCTTCATCGGCAATTACAAGTGTTCTTTCAAACTGCCCTGTTCCTGCCTGGTTGATACGGAAATATGTAGAAAGCTCCATCGGGCATTTTACGCCTTTAGGAATATAACAGAAACTTCCGTCAGAGAATACTGCGGAATTTAATGCTGCATAAAAGTTATCACCTCTGGGAACTACTTTTCCAAGGTATTTTCTTACTAAATCAGGATGATTCTTAATCGCTTCGGAAATAGAACAGAAAATAATTCCTTTTTCTGCCAAGGTATCCTGAAAAGTGGTTTTCACAGAAACTGAGTCCATTACGATGTCTACAGCCACTCCTGAAAGTCTTTTCTGCTCTTCGATATTGATTCCTAGCTTTTCAAAGGTTTTCAATAATTCCGGATCTACTTCATCAAGGCTGGCAAGTTCAGGCTTTACTTTAGGTGCAGCATAATAACGGATTGCCTGAAAATCAGGTTTTTCATATTTGATGTTGGCCCAGGTAGGTTCTGTCATTTTCTGCCAGATCTTGAAGGACTCCAGTCGCCATTCAGTCATCCATTCCGGCTCTTCTTTTTTAGCAGAGATGGCACGGATGATATCCTCATTTAAACCAGTCGGGAAGTCTTCATAATCAATCTTCGTTTCCCAACCGAATTCATATTTTTTATTTTCTAGATCGACTCTTAAATCGTCTTCAGTGTATTTTGACATTAATTAAATAATTAAAAAATTAAATGATTAAAAATTAGCTTTGTTCCCTAGTATCAGTTTTAGAGAGATAATCAATAAATTTTGATAATTGTTTAGAAACTAATTTACAATCATTAATTAACTGGTTCGTATCTTCATCATAACAGCGAGCAAAGATGTAACATATTTCTTACTTCTCCACAACTTCCTTTAGAATATTTTAAATATCGAATAAACTGTGTGTTATTATTGTACTCGCTTCCCTCTTCAATGTTATTTGAAACCGACAAAACAGCTCTTTTGATTTGGTTTGTCAGTTCAAACTTTTTTTTAAACTTGTCTTTTTTTTAAAAGATTAAAGATATTCTTAGTTAGAGTAACTGTAAGTTGATAAACTTCAAAATTTTCAAATTCAGCAGCCATTACTAATCTTTAAATTTTTCAATCATTTAATCTTTTAATAGCTACAAGCTAAATGATTCACCACACCCACATGTTCTGGATGCGTTCGGATTGTTGAAAACAAATCCCTTTCCGTTCAATCCTCCTGAATACTCAAGAGTTGTTCCTGCTAAATAGAGGATGGATTTTTTATCTATAATAATTTTAATGTTATTATCTTCAAAAATCTGATCTGTGTCTGTTTTTTGGTTGTCAAACTTTAAAACATACTCTAAACCAGAGCATCCGCCGCTTTTCACCCCCACCCGTATATAATCTTCAGCAGGGTTAAAACCATCTTCCGTCATTAACTGGATGGCTTTTTCCTTTGCATGGTCTGATACTTTTATCATTGTATTTATTTAGAATGATTTAATGATGCAAAAATACGAACTAATTTCCGCAATCTCAAATCGAAGATATCTATTTTAATGATTATGATCTTAATAGGACTGTTTTTGTTGTATAAAAGGTACTTCATCAGTATAAAAATTTCTTTTACAGATGAATAGCCCTGTTTTTGATTTAACCTTGAAATGCATTTGTGATCTATAAAGAAAATTGGGGTAAAACAAGCAACCTGTCTTTTAATGCCAGGCTGCTATCCAATAAAAGAAATAATAATGAGAAAATTAGGTATTATTGCTTTGGCGCTTTTCATCCAGCATGTCTCGGCACAGACCAATCGGTTCGTGTATCAGGTAACTATGAAACCCAATGCAGAAAATAAAAGTGAAATAAAAACAGAAAACGCTTATTTGGATATCTCTCCCGAGAAATCAGTTTTTTATTCAGAAAACAGGATCAAAAGAGATTCTATTATGCAAAAGGCTTTTCAAGGTGGTGGTGGAAGAGGAAGTATCAACAGGGATCAGATGGAAAGTCTGAGAACCAATATCAGCTATTCCGTAGAAAAGGATAAAACCAATCAGAAAACGTATTTTAAAGACAGAATCGGAAGGGATATGTATTCTTATGAAGAAGACCGGCCCGTGAGTTGGAAAATTTCCTCCGAAACAAGAAAAATAGGGGAATATAAAGTTCAAAGAGCTGAAACAGATTTTGCAGGAAGAAAATGGACAGCCTGGTTTACAACAGATCTTCCTTATCAGGACGGACCATATAAGTTTGGCGGACTTCCTGGATTAATTGTAAAAATAGAGGATGATAAAGGAGATTATTCTTTTGATCTGATGAAGAATTATAAAATTGCAGAATTTCCGACTTTGAACCAGTTTGGAAATACTTTAAAAGTAAAAAGAACCGATTTTGTAAAACAGCAGCAAAAGTTCAGAACAGATCCTATGTCATTTATGACTCAGGGGGCAGGAGGTATATCTGCTCCAATGAGAATCGGAGGTGGAAGAGGCTCTGGCGGAAATCAGAACCCTGCCGATATAAGAAAAAGAATGGAGGAGAGGGTTAAAGAAGAAGCTAAGAAAAATTCTAATCCAATCGAATTGCAATAAATGAAAATTCGGTCTCATTTTGAGACCGAATTTTTTATATTTAGTTTATCAAACCTAACAGGTTTGAGCAGTTTACCTTAGCAAGGTTATTTTAAAAGCTGGTTGAAGGTATCCCCTTGTCTGATATCACCGGTATTATACCCTTTCATAAACCATTCTTTACGCTGTGCAGAAGATCCGTGGGTAAAGCTTTCCTGATTCACATATCCCTGTGCTCTTCTCTGAATATTATCATCCCCAACAGCCTCAGCAGCATCTATGGCAGACTCAATATCTCCGGGCTCCAGAATATGTTTGCTGTCATTGGTTCTTTTCGCCCACACTCCGGCATAGAAATCTGCCTGAAGTTCTGTGGCAACAGATACCCTGTTCATTTCAGCTTCCGAATATCTTCCGCTTCTTCTTAAAGCATCTACTTTTTGGGTAGTTCCTAGAAGAGTTTGTATATGATGACCCATTTCGTGTGCTAGAACATAGGCTACAGTAAATTCAGTAACCTGAGCTCCGAATTTTTGCTGAAGCTCACCGAAAAATTCCATGTCCATATAGATTTTCTGATCGGCAGGACAGTAAAATGGTCCCATGGCAGATTGTGCTGTGCCACATCCAGAGCTGGTTGTGTTTTCGAAAAGTACAATTGTGGGTTTAGAAAAACTCATCCCGTTTTCTTTAAAGATCTGACTCCAGGTTTGGGTATTCCATCCGGCCATCATATCAACCATTTCCCCGATCTTTTTTTCCTGTACGGTAAGCTCTCTTTTCTCGCCGGTATTCCCGGAGGATTGTATGCTGCCGGAATTTAAAATGCCGGACGGATCGCCACCCAGAAAGAAAACGATTGCAGCTATAATTAAAGTTCCAAGTCCTCCACCTACAATCATACCTCCGCCACCGGAGCCACGGCGGTCATCAACGTTTCCGCCTCTGTCGTCTGTCCATCTCATACTAAATGTTTTTGTGACGTAAATTTATAAAATTAAAACATACAATAATTAAAATGTTATAATCGGAATGTCTTTATCCGGATAATTATTAAATTTTTGAATAAGTCCTTTGATATATTCATTCGTTTCTTTATAGTTTTTGTCTTTCGTTCCTTTGAAATCATAAGTAAAACTATCTCCCGAGTCATTACTGAAAATAATACGGTGAGAGGCCGGGTCTTCTATAAAATCATTGATAATCTTGCTTAATTTTTCTTTTTTAATGTTTTCTTTATATACTTCCGGGATGAATAAGTTATCTGTTTTTTTTATTGCTGTCATTTCGAAGCTATATTCTCCATCCTCCGATTCTGCTTTGAGCACCAGTCCGGGCAATCCGGAAAAAATATAAGGACCATCATTGATGGGAACATCTGTAGTGTATAGGATATGCCATTTTCTTTGCCCAAAATCAGCATAAGCCTCGTTGGTGGAATAGCTTTTATAATTTTCGTGTTTTTTTAGATCATAATATTGCAGATTCTTTTCATTATACCAATACTTGAACTGATTAAATGTACCTCCTACAGTATGAATATTTTTAGAGAGATGCTTGGAAACTTTAAGCCTGAGTAAAGGACTTGCAATGGATTTTACAGCAACAATATTATTTTGACTGATCAAAGAGTCAATTGTAGCTTTATTAAGATTATAAAAAATGCTTTGGTCCTTAACGATTTTTAAGATCATATTTTCTTTTACGAATGTATTGTTCTCTTTTTGTGGCTTAAACTTTACTTCATACGTAATCTCATAACTCTGCGCAAAGAAATAACCAAAAGGGTACCACAGTAGAAAAAAAATAAGAACAGGCTTCATTATAGGTCTACTATTCATTAAACTTTTCAATTAAAACTTTTTTATAATACTCTTTATTGTGCCCGTTGGTGTGGTCCAGGTAGTTATATTTTTCCTGAAAATATTGTTTTTGGCAGTTTCGTGGCAGGTATTTGTTAACATTATCATCATCTGTATGTTCTACAATAGGATAGATCGGAAGTTCAGCTTGCAGTAAAGTCTTATTCTTTGCCAACGTTTTAATAACCAGATAACGTAGAGAATAATCGCAGCTGTATTTTGTAATATCTGGTTCTATATATTTTTTGAAATAATAATTAATAGCTTCTTTTTTAAATGCCTGATCTAAATTGGATCTGTCAAAGGTTAGAAATAAAGTATAGAGCCACTGATACTTTATATAATTTTTTTAATCTTTTTACAGAGTCTGTGTCATCCGGAGAAATAAGAATATTCGATAGTTTGCACTTCTTTAAGATATCTGCAAGAAGCATTTCTGAAGTAATTTTTTAATTCTTCAATGTTTTTCTTATCCTCAATGTTATAATAGACATTCGTTTTTCCAAAATGTTTTGTTAGTTAGTGTTTCATTGATGTATTCGTGGATAATGGCCTGATCTCCTGTGTAAACAAATTTTTTGATCTTTCTCAATGGTAATATTTAGTTTTTTCTGTTGGCTCAAGAAATAAATTAATATTTCGAAAAAAGCTTATCAGCGATATTGATAGTGATCTTATTTATTTCATTAATTTCTTTTTTGCTATGGCTATTTATTGATATTTCTTTTTTTTTCATTTTTTTACTATAATAAGATCATCAGTCTTATTGATAAGGGTAAGTTCCTGTGCCTTTAGTCCGCAAAATGAAAATAAGAGGATACAGGATATCCTCTTATTTAAAAATAAATACTTCATATATAAAGTATAAAATTTAACTTGTGAAATTAAGAATTCCTATAGTTATCACATATGTTGAAACAAGTTTCAGCATCAGGTGCTATAGTGTCTAAAGGTGGTTTTCCCGATCCCGCTGGTGCACAATGGCAATTAAATTCAGTCCCTCCTTTTACAGTTTTTAATTCTCTTCTTGAAATTTGTTTTAGATTTTTCATTAACAATTAGTTTTGGTTAAGTTTTTTTTGTTTGCTTTCAAATATAATAAAAATATCATCAAATGGTGATATTTTTATTATGTTTTGTTACCTGTTCAACTGTTTTGTTTTTAACCAATACGATGTAGACTGGTAAGCGGAAATGGTTTCGTCTACCAGCTTCTGATCTGCTTTTTTCAGCAGTTTTTCATTATAATAAAGCTTAAATTCAGGGGCAAGATCACTTTTTTCCTGCTCCAGAGAATACTGTTTTACTTTTTTTACCGGGGAAATGATAGTTAAAACGTCCGTCTTTTACAAATCCAAGATCCTGATAGGTTGCAATATAGGCTTTAGGCTGAAATTCTTTTGTAAAAACATCCTGCCCTAAAAATTTTGATGTATAGCTGAAATTCAATAAGCCTAATAGAGTAGGCATGACATCAATCTGGGACATCAGCGTATCAAACTTTTGCGGCTGAATAAAACCTTCCGAAAAGATCATAGCAGGAATTCTGTACTTATCCATCGGAAGCTCTGTCTTTCCGGCACTGGAAGCACAATGGTCTGCAATGATTACAAACACCGTATTTTTATACCAATCCTGTTTTTTTGCCATATCAAAAAACAGTTTAAGAGAGTAATCTGTATATTTTACTCCTCCTTCACGGGATTTTGCCGTTCCGGGAATATCAATCCTTCCATCAGGGTAGGTAAAGGGTCTGTGGTTGGAAACCGTCATCCAGTGATTGAAAAACGGTTTTCCTGACTTGGCTTCAGCATTCATTACCTGAATGGCTTTTCTGGCCATATCTTCATCGGCAACACCCCAAACATTGGCAAAAGTAATTTCTTCCGGTTTAAAGCTATTTCTATCTACAATACCATAGCCATTCCCTCCAAAAAAATCCTGCATATTATCAAAATAGCTGTAACCGCCATATAAGAATTTTACATCATAGCCTTTGGATTTGAAGACATTTCCCGTGGTAAATTTATTTTTATTATCATTCCTTTTAATGATACTTTCTCCGGCCGTAGGAGGAATACATAGCGTTAAAGCTTCCAGTCCACGCACGGTTCTGTTTCCCGTAGCATAAAGATTGGTGAAGAGCAGTGATTTATCAGCCAGACTATCCAGGAACGGTGTAATTTTCTCTTTATTTCCGTAGTGCTCCATAAAATCTGCGGAAAGACTTTCGATGGAAATCAAAACCACATTTTTCTTAAGTTCAGGCTGTTCCGAAACAATATTCCTTGATAACATAGGCTGCGAATACTGGCTTAAGAAATTACTTTCAGCCTGCTTCTGATTGATCTGCAAATAAAACTGAAAATAATCCAGCTCATTATGGGTGAATGCCCAGTAAAACTTAGGTAATCCGTTGGCCTCAATTTCATCGGCAAAAACATTATCTGATTTGATCTGCATTAATGAAGGTATTGCCAAAAGGCTGAGCGCACAAAGGACCATAAAGGTGCCCAGTAAGACCATTTTTTGTTTGAAATCAGGAAGTTCCAGCAGCTCATCTTTTGTTTTTTTTATAGATAAACCATGTGATAGCCAGGGTAACAATCATTATTGCTGAGAATAATGGGACAACAGGATAGCTTTCCATAATATTCCCAATTACCTCATTAGTATAAATCAGATAGTCTACTGCAATGAAATTATACCGTACACCAAACTCATTATAGAAAAAGTATTCACTTACTCCATTGAAGATGATTAAAAGAACGTAGAGAAATAATGTGATAAAATACAATACGTTACGGATTTTGATTCTTTGGGTAGGAAGGAAAAGCATGATTCCAAATAAAAATGTTTTTATCCCTACAAATGCCAACGCTATTTCAGTAACTGAGCCTCCGTACTGCTTAAAAATATTATTGGGAACAAGCCAGATATACAGGAAAAACAGAACCAGTATCCCGAAGATAATATAACCATAAGGCTTTTTATATTTCGAATTGGAAAGGAATAAAAAATAGAGCGCCAGAAACGTACTGGCCAGTATGAAGACCATTATATCATTCAAAAGGCCTATACCAAGCACTTTTATTACTTCAAAAAAGCTAAAACTGGCTGTGGTAATGGGATGGAAAAAGAATACTGTTCTTATTATCAACGATATAATAAGATAGAATACTCCTAAATACAGGAACGGTTTTATTTTTCTTAAAAACATGTATTGAACGGTCTATATTAGTTTCACAAAGATAGTTTTTGTGTTCAACTTTTGACATAAAAAAGTAAAAACATACGGTTTATTAAGAAGATTTTAATGGTTTCAAAAAGAAATAAGAAGGGACAATAGTCAATTTACCGGATAATGCTGATAAAAAAAGACCATCTCTAAATTGAGATAGTCTTCCTGTTATCGTTGCATTGGTTTAAGATTAAGAATGTCCAAAACCAATATTTCCTTTTTTATCAGATAATTTCTTTTTAAAATCTATCATTCGTAAGGCGGTCACTGCTGCTTCCACTCCTTTGTTACCAAGGTCGCCCCCGCTTCTTGCAATAGATTGCTCTTTGTTGTCGTCTGTTAATACACAGAAAATAGTAGGGGTATCAGTCATGATATTGCAGTCTTTAATTCCTTGTGCTACTGCTGAACATACATAATCAAAATGAGGTGTTTCTCCGCGGATTACACATCCGATAGAAATTACTGCATCAAACTTTCTTTCTTTGCAAAGCTGCATGCTTGCATAGCTCAGCTCAAATGCTCCTGGAACAGGAAAAAGTTTGATATTTTCAGGTTTCACTCCTTCTTTTTCAAGGATTTCCAGGGCTGCATCACGAAGATTGTACGTTACAAAATCATTCCACTCAGAAAAAACAATGCCGATAGAAAAATCTTCGGCATCTGTTATATGAAGTGGCTTGTAATCGGAAAGATTAACTGTTGCCATTTTTTAATAATATTTAGTCATTTCGATATAAGAATCAGACATTCCGTTGTCATAATCCTGATATTTCTCATCAATGGTAGAGAAATATTTTTTAGCTTCTGTATTTTTCTTTAATCCTAAAGCCAGAATACCTGCTTTTCTTGTGAAGTAATACGTTGTATAAGGATCATCAGAAGCAGTGGCTGCTTTGTCTAGTAAAGATAAAGCCTCATCATTTTTATTAAGGCCTGATTTTGCATCTGCCATAGCTCCGTACTTCATCGCTACCAACGTTTTTGTTGTCTGATGAAAACTTGTCTAACAGGTCATAAGCTTCTTGGAATTTTCCTTCTTTAAATTTCAATAAACCGGCATTGTACGCTGATAGCTGGCCAACACTTGTTCCTGAATAATCGTTATATGTACCAACAAAACCAGGGTTTGCAGCTGATTTTCCGCCCAAAGCTTCTTTATCTTTCCCTTCCGAAAGGTTTTTCTGAGCAGCCAGGAAACTTTTTACAGCTTCAGCATTTTTAGGCGCAACTACAAATTGCTTATATCCAAAGAATCCTAAAAACGCCCAATAACAAGACTCCAAATGCAATACCTAAAGGCTTTGAATATTTTTCAAGAAATCTCTCAGTATTTAAAGCCTCTCTGTCAAGGTCCTTAAAGAACTCAACAGTTTCTTTACCTTCTTGCTCATTCTGAGCACTCTTTCCCAATTTTGCCATAAGTTTTTAAAAATTGAATTGCAAATTTAATTGTTTCTGAATGATTTACAAAATACTTTTAGCGCATTGTTCTGTAAATGTTGTGATTTATTAAATATAAATACGAAAATGCCCCGAAAACATAGTTTGCGGAGCATTTAATTTATTATTGGTATTGGTTAATACTCTAAGATATGGTAAACATTAGCACCGAACTTTTTCAGTTTTTCATCTCCGTTTAGCCCTTTTAATCCAATCAGGAAGCTAAATTGAGATACTATTGCTCCCTGTTTCTCTACCAGTTTGGCTGCTGCCTCTGTAGTTCCTCCTGTGGCCAGCAGGTCATCATGAATCAAAATTCTTTGTCCTTTTTTGATCTGTCCTTCGCGCGTTTTCTATTTCAGCACTCCCATATTCCAGGTCATATTTCTCCGAAATGATAGGTGGAGGAAGTTTTCCTGCTTTTCTGATCAGGATAAACGGAACCTCCAAAGCGACTGCAATAGCAATCCCAAACAGATAACCGCGACTTTCTATTCCGCAAACCGCATCTACTTTTCCTTTACTGAAGGCGGCAAGGTCTGCAATTACTTCTTCGTAAAGTTTCGGATTTAAAAAAATAGGCGATATATCCTTGAACTGTATTCCCGGAATTGGAAAATCAGGAATATTTTCAATGGTATTTTCAAGTTTTTTGATCAGTTCTGCTGAAGCCATTTATTGATTTATTTTATAGCTGGAAATTTTCCAGTCTCCGTTTACATTTTTAAGTCCGAATGTTACTTTCAAAGAAGTTGTCTTTCCGTTTTTGTCTGTTACATCGTAAGTAGCGTTTACACTGGCACCATTGGCATTGGCAGCACTTGTGGTAATGTTTTTCACACTTACGTTTTTCACCGCTCCAAAGCCGGAATTAGGATTTGAGAACGATTCGTAGCTTCCCCAGCTTGGGTTGTTGGATGCATCGTACGCTGCTTTTAAATTTTGTGAGCTTACATTATTCAAAAACTTGCTTACCGTATTTTTAGGATCTGTAGACGGCTGTTTCGGGGTCGCCGGAGTTGCCGGAGCATTAGTATTGCCAGGTTCTGTTGTGGAAGGTGTTGTAGTGGTTGCCGGATTATTAGGATCCACCACTGCACTTGGCTGTTGGGCGACGGCTGTAGTATCTGTTTTTGGCACTGCAGGTACTTTTAAAGCGGCAGCGTTAACATCTAGCCCGATTTTTGACATTTTGAATGTTTTGGCAGTTGTTTTTACAGAAACAGTAATGTCAATTTTATTATCCACTACTTTTGAAGCAGGAATAGAAGAGAACTTAAGGTTAAAACCTTTAAAATTATTATCCTGCATAAGATTTTTCGCAGTAGAAAGTCTTACTCCGTTACTGAAAACTTCCAGGGTAGCTTCCAGCCCGGCGCCTGTAAAAGATATGGGATTTCCGGCAGCATCCACCAGTCTTGGAATAATCTGAATAGCTGTAGGCGAGCCTGTTCCGTCATCACCTGTAGGTCTCGTAACAAGGCTTAAAGCGCCTGCTTTTACATCATTTGGGTCCGTTTCTTTAGCTTTGTCATCTCCGAAGATATTCATTTCTCCCAGTGATGGTGGGGCAGTACTGGCCCATTCGATTCCATTTTTCTTTGCAACTTCGTCTGCCAGAGCCATGATTTCAGGAACTTTTTTTCCCGTTGATCAGTTTTCCAAGGGCTTTTAGCTCGTTGATATCACCATCAGCCTCTACACCAAATGTTTTAAGGATATAAAGAGCTTCATTAAACTTAATCTGCTTAATGGTAGGTAGACTGGAAGTCATGTCATTGATACTTGACTGCAGTGTTTTAGTATTCGTAGCATCTACATGATCTTTCTTGCATGCTGTAAAAAGCAACAGGCTGAAAACAAGTAGAAAAGAAAACTTTTTCATTTTTATTTGGTTTGTTGCAAATTTAGTAAAACCTTTATTAATAGTAAGTTTTTATTTTTATTTTATGTTTTTTTAGGAGTATGTGCCTGAGATTTATAGATCAGAAGATAAGATGCGAATAATTGCAGAAACCATAGTGACCTGAAAAGATTTATTATTTTTCAGATACGAAGATGACAAGTGTGGCGCTCATATAAAAGTTTAGTATGACTAATAGTAGTTACAGCATTCAGTTTTAATCTTAATTTTAGAAAGGATTTGTGGCAATTATTTATTAGGCTTTTCCTTCAGATCATCTTTAAAAAAGCTGCTGAAAATGGACTGCATATTCGGAAAGGAAGAAGAATTCCAGAATTGGGTTTTATAATTGCTGTAATCTTTATTGAATTTTACTTTTTCAATATCTTTTTCATCACTAAAGCTTAATTCAGCAGGATAAAAATTATTGTATGTAATAATCTGGTTATAGTCGGTTTCGCTTTTGTGTTTTAGTTTTAAGGAAATAACCTCGTTGTATTCTAAAAAATCTTTTAGGCTTTTTTCTGAATTTTTTTCAAAAGACATATTAAGGATGGTCCTGAGATCAAAGATCCTGAATCCGAAAATAGAGAATTCTTTTTGCTGTAGAGCTTCTCCTGTTACTTCAAGCTGATCTTTATGATCTCCTTTCAATTCTTTTATGACATTTCTTTTTGTCTTATACTCTTCAGGATTTCCTACGTACTTAAGCTCTGGCAGTCGTAGAGAGCTGCTGGTGTCCCACGAGGATACTATTTTTTTTTTTCATTTTTAGCATTCTGCTAAATGAAATATCCTGTATTGTTCAATATTTGCACTCTTCAGTTTTTTTTGTTTTGTTGTCAAAAATATACGTTATAACCCCGTCCGTATAGCTATTTAGTCTGTTATTCATCGTTACATAGGCATTAAAGTTTCCTTTTATATGAATATATTTGGCAGGTTTACTATTCTTGATAATGATGGTTTCAATTTCTTTAAACTGATCATTAATCCTGATCACGTCTTTATCCATATCCGAATAAGAAAGGCTAGCCACCGGAAAACTGTTATAAACGATCTGGAATTTTTCCTGAGAAGGAGATAGTGATTGCTTTTCAATTTTCCCGTCAATATCGGAATAGGCAAGAATATTTCCGTCTTTTCCAAATACGGAAACTTTGGGAAGAGGTTTATTGGTCTTTTCAGAGATGAAAGTAATGGTTTGAGCGTTTGCGAAAACAGAGACCAGGATGAGCATGATGCAAAACAGGTATATTCTTTTCATGGCAATATTTGTTTGGTGTTTACTATTAAACCAGACTTTAATGTAAAGGGATGAAAGTAACCTAAAAGGGCGTCCTGTCCACATCATTGTACAAAAAAAGACTGATCGTTTAACAATCAGTCTTTTAGAATTTTATTTTGTTACAAGCCCTTAGAAAGGATACTCATAAATTTCAGATTCGTGTAAGAATGGGTTTCCTGTAGGAATTAATTTCAGTTTAGATAAAGCTGAAAGTACAGTAAACATAAATAATCCGGCTACGAATAGGATCGCTCCTAAGATTAATAAGAATACTTCAGGAGTTTTCCAGTATGGTCCTACGGTTCCAGGCATTACCATGTTGAAGTAATCCAGAATGTGTCCTAAAAGAACTACTACAGCCATTGTAGTCACTACTTTATAGTTTCTCTTGATGCTGCTGCTTACTAATACCAATAGTGGTAATAAGAAGTTGATAATCAGCATTGGTAAGAAAGTAGGAGAGTAGTGCTGGAATCTTCCGAAGAAGTAATTAACCTCTTCCGGTACGTTAGCATACCAGTAAAGCATGAACTGAGCAAACCATGTATACGTCCAAAGCATACTTGTAGCGAAAAGGAATACTCCTAAATCGTGTAAGTGGTTGTCATTGAACTGTGGTAAGAAACCATTTTTCTTAAGATAAACACTTAACAGAATGATTACAGCAATACCACTTGAAAGGCAGCTAACCATTGAATACCAGATATACATTGTAGAATACCAGTGAGGGTCAATAGACATCAACCAGTCCCAAGCCCAGGCTGCAGATGCAAATCCGAAGAAAGCGATGTATCCTACTGACCATCTGTAAAGCATTTGATACTCTACTTTAGACTTAGTTTCGTCTACTTTCTTAGACTGAGCCTTTAATTTCCAGGCAAAGAATGAAGCACCGATCACGTAGATCAAAGTTCTTACTGCATAGAAAGGTATATTTAAGAATTTTTTCTTCTCGAATAAGATCACATCAAAATGCGGAGAATCCGGATTTGTCAATTCAGGGTCCATCCAGTGGAATAAATGACCATTATGAGTGATGTTTAAGATCATCAGGATTACTAAGATTGCACCACCGTAAGGAATGTAAGAAGCAATAGCTTCCATTACTCTTGTAATGATGATTGGCCATCCTGCGTGGGCAGCGTGCTGAATAGAATAGAAGAATAATACGCAGCAGCTTACTCCAAAGAAAAATACAGCTACAAAATGTATTGCTGCTAAAGGCTGGTTGTGTACCTGCATGGTAGCATGCTCAAGGTGAGCTGCGTGATCCTGAGGTCCAACCATTTCACTTGAGTGTGTAGGTGCTGTATGACCGGAAGCATGAACAGCTTCCATCATGTGTTCTATCTGCTCAGTAGAAATTCCTTTGTTCATAAAGAAACCAATACCGAAAAGAACTAAACCTACAACAAGAAGTATTATAGAAGTTGATTTTAATTTTGGTGAAAAACTATACATTTCTTTTCTTATTTTTTAGTTTCGGTAGTTGTTTCAGTCGCTGGTGCCGCCGCTGTAGCTGCTGCCGGTGCTGCTGCTCCTTTTTTGAAAGCGCTCATCACATACATAGCCACTCTCCATCTATCACCAGGGTTTAGCTGTCCGGCATAAGATCCCATCGCGTTTCTACCGTTTGTTAATACATAATGAACAGATCCTACAGTAAGCTCTCTGTCAGCATAGTTTGGTACCCCGGAGAATGCTCCGCTTTGCACGATAGGTCCTTGTCCATCACCTCCTGTTCCGTGACAAGCAGCACAGGTGTGGTCAAACAATACTTTACCTCTTTCAATATCCTTGGCTGCATTAGCCGGGTTCAGAGGAGATACTG
This sequence comes from Chryseobacterium sp. P1-3, assembly GCF_000738495.1. Classification (NCBI taxonomy): domain Bacteria; kingdom Pseudomonadati; phylum Bacteroidota; class Flavobacteriia; order Flavobacteriales; family Weeksellaceae; genus Chryseobacterium; species Chryseobacterium sp. P1-3. Next base: position 38,125 of record NZ_JPEQ01000011.1, on the reverse strand, counting down.
TCAGTTTCTTGGAAGCATCATATCCCGCGTTGTATTCATCTACATTCTTAGGAAGTAAGCTTTCTTCAAAAACTCCATCTTTATTCTGAGGAACTGATCCTTCTACAGGAGAAAGACCTGTTGCTCCATTATTTTTAACGAAAGCGGGAATTTCATTTTCATGATCTGAATAAGCATCCTGAGCTTTCATCAATGGATCGTAGGCTACCGGAAAATACATGTCCGGAAAATAAACCAATGGAGTGTTCTCCTTTGGTCCGCAAGAGTTAAGTAAAACTGTTGTTAAACCTAAAACTGCTGTAATTCTTAATACATTCTTTTTCATTTTAAGCGTCTTTAACAGTTATTTCTTCAACTCCAGTTTCAATAAGTAACTGCTTTACAGATTCTACATCATCAGTTACAAATTCCATCATGAATTTATCATCAGTAGTTCTTGGATCCGGGTTCTGAGCTGGAGCTCCTGGATACATTTTGTTTCTAACCAGGAAAGTTAAAGACATCATGTGAGCTGCACAGAATACCATTAATTCGAACATTGGAACTACGAATGCCGGCATGTTGTGTCCCCAGTCAAATGCTGGTTTACCACCGATATTCTGAGGCCAGTCGTGGTTCATTACGTACCATGTTAAAGTAGCACCAATGGTAACTCCATAACAAGCGTAGATGAAAGCAGCATCAGAAATTCTGGTTTTCTTTAACCCTAAAGCCTTATCTAGTCCGTGAACCGGAAACGGAGTATAAACCTCGTTTATTTTGATTCCTTTATCGTTGAATGCTTTAACGCCGTTCATCAAATCGTCGTCGTCCGCATAAAGTCCGTATACAATTTTAGTGGTGCTCATCTCCTTCTTTTGCTTTATAAGTTTCACCTGAGATTTTCAAAATCGATTTTAATTCAGCCTGTGCAATTACAGGGAATGTTCTTGCGTATAATAAGAATAATACAGAGAAGAATCCGATTGTTCCTAAGTATACCCCCACATCAATGATCGTTGGTTTAAACATTGTCCATGATCCTGGTAAGTAGTCTCTTGAAAGGTTGATAACGATGATATCAAAACGCTCAAACCACATACCGATGTTGATGATCAATGCAACGATGAATGTCCAGATAATATTCGTTCTTAGTCTCTTGAACCAGAAAGAAGCAGGAACAACAAGGTTACAGATGATCAATGACCAGAATGCCCACCAGTAAGGACCTACAGCAGCACCCGGAGAAAGATACGTAAAGTCTTCAAATCTGGATCCTGAGTACCATCCGATGAAATATTCAGTTGCGTAAGCTACAGTTACCATACCACCCGTTAAGATGATTACGATGTTCATGATTTCGATATGATACATGGTAATATATTCTTCTAAGTGACAAACTTTTCTTGCAACCAACAATAAGGTCTGTACCATTGCAAATCCTGAGAAGATCGCACCGGCAACGAAGTAAGGAGGGTAGATTGTAGAGTGCCATCCTTTAATTACTGAAGTCGCGAAGTCGAAGGATACGGTAGTGTGTACTGAGAATACAAGTGGAGTTGCCAAACCTGCAAGAACCAAAGAAAGTTCTTCGAATCTTTGCCAGTGCTTTGCTTTACCACCCCAACCGAATGCAAGGAATGTATAAATTTTCTTCGTCCAAGGAGTCTTAGCTCTATCTCTGATCATTGCAAAGTCAGGGATAAGTCCCATGAACCAGAATACAGTTGATACTGAGAAATACGTGGAGATTGCAAATACGTCCCAAAGTAGAGGAGAGTTAAAGTTCCCCCAAAGAGAACCGAATTGGTTTGGTAATGGGAATACCCAATATCCAACCCAAACTCTACCCATGTGAATTACCGGGAAGATTGCCGCCTGTACCACCGCAAAGATCGTCATCGCCTCTGCAGATCTGTTTACAGACATTCTCCATCTCTGTCTAAATAATAATAATACCGCTGAGATTAAGGTTCCGGCGTGACCAATACCTACCCACCATACGAAGTTGGTAATATCCCAACCCCAGTTAATAGTTCTATTAAGCCCCCATGCTCCAATACCTGTTCCGATAGTATAAGCGATACATCCGAACCCGTAGATGAATAGAACTAAGGCAGCATATAATGAGATCCACCATAATTTACCTGCTCTTTCTTCGATAGGTCGTGCAATATCTTCTGTGATATCGTGATAAGTTTTGTGACCAATAATTAGAGGTTCCCTTATCGGAGCTTCGTAATGTCCTGACATTTTTTACCTATTTATTATTTAAACTTTATTTTTCTACTCTGTTTCTTACTTTAGTGTGATAGAACACATTTGGTTTTGTTCCGATCTCCTCCAGTAAATAATATCTTCTGTTTGAAGCATATAGCTTTCTTACTTCAGAATCTTTATCATTCATGTCTCCAAATGTCATTGCACCAGTAGAACAAGCTTTAGAACAAGCAGTCTGGAATTCACCATCCTTCACTTTTCTTCCCTCTTTCTTAGCCTCAAGAATAGTATTCTGAGTCATTTGGATACACATTGAACATTTCTCCATTACCCCTCTGGTTCTTACAACTACATCCGGGTTAAGTACCATTCTTCCTAAATCATTGTTCATGTTGAAATCGAACTTGTCATTTAGGTTATAAGTAAACCAGTTGAAAACGTCTTACTTTGTACGGACAGTTGTTTGCACAATATCTTGTACCGATACATCTGTTGTAAGCCATATGGTTTTGACCTTGCTTACCGTGTGAAGTAGCCGCTACCGGACATACAGTTTCACATGGAGCGTGGTTACAGTGCTGACACATTACCGGCTGGAAGATTACATCCGGATTATCAGCAGGATGGTTCAATGCTCCACCTTCTTTATTGAATGCAGTACCGTATAATTCTGGTACAGCCATTCCTTCTTTTAATCCTTCATATACTTCTACAGTTTGTCTTGAAGAATAGTAACGGTCAATTCTTAACCAGTACATATCTCTGGACATCCTTACTTCCGCTTTACCTACTACAGGAACGTTATTTTCAGCCTGACAGGCAATAATACATGCTCCACAACCTGTACAAGAGTTCAGGTCAATTGATAAGTTGAAGTGAGGTCCGTCCGTATCATCAAATGCATCCCAAAGGTCAATTTTTCTTGCTGGAAGAGCCCCACTGATCGTGTGGTATTCCAAAGGTTTATTCCACCCTTTGTGCTCATCATCGAAAGCTACGTTGATAAAGTCTGCTAAAGGAACTTCTTTAGCGATTTCATAACGGCCCATTAATGTATTTTGAAGCTGGATACCTGCAAACTCATGCTCTTCTCCTGTTTTTTCGATCTTAACACCTGAAACAACAAGGTTAGAACCATCAAATAACGGATAAGCATTTACACCGGTATCTGCCGTAGCTCCTGAGTTTTTCTTACCATAACCAAGGGCAAGACCTACAGATCCTTCCGCTTGTCCCGGTTGTACGAATACAGGAACGTCTTTTATGGTTACTCCGTTTACAGTAAGGTTTACGATAGAACCATCCAGCTGCATTCTCGCATTAAGATCGTTATCGATTCCAAACTTTTCTGCATCTTTTGGAGAAATTGTTAAATAATTATCCCAGGACATTCTTGTGATTGGATCTGGTAACTCCTGTAGCCAAGGGTTGTTGGCCTGAGTACCATCTCCCATAGATGTCTTAGTGTACAATACCAGCTCTAATTCTGAAGGTTTGAAGTTCCCTAATTCAGCAACAGCCTGTGCAGCGTTTCCACCAGCGTAAGACAGTGTTGTAGAATTAGTAGAAGCATTGATACCGTTATATAATGCTTTGTTGAATGAAGTACCTCCTAAAAGAGAAGCTGCATTTGCTTTTAAATAATCATAGTAGTTGTTCGCAGCGTTGTTTTTACCATTCTTCCACACCAATAGAGACTCTTCAATCTGTCTTGATTTGTAGATTTTCTGGATAGTAGGCTGCATTAATGAATATACTCCTGTCTGTGGTTCGATATCTCCCCAAGACTCAAGCCAGTTGGCTACCGGAATTACAGCTTTCGCTGCTTTGTACATTTCATTCTTTTTATCTGCTACAGCAATTACATAAGGAACTTTTGACAAAGATTTTTTGAAATCTTCTCCTTTTGGATGAGAGTAGATAGGGTCTACATTGTTGGCGATCAATACGCCAACCTGGCCACCATTTACCCATCCCAGGAATTCCTGGTATCTTGCACCATCAAATTCTTTAAGGAAGTTAGCCTTACCTGTGAAAGCTACTGAACCTAGTTTTTGGTTGATTAAGTGTGCTAAAACCTGTGCTCCTTTGGAACCATCTGCGAAAACAACAGCTTTGCTTCCTTTTGCTTTCAGTTCGTTGGCAATTTCAGTAGCTGTCTTATCTGAAGTTCCGCCACCTACGATTGCATTGTAAACCTCCACTAATGTTTTGTTTACTGCACTTGGTTTTAATCTGTATCTTGAATCAGCGTTAGCACCCGTTAATGACATATTGGATTCCACCTGGATGTGTCTCAACATGTTTGGTCCCGGTTTTCTAGCAGCTGCATAAGAAGTTTCTAAGCTTGAAGCATTATAATCTCCTAAGAAATCAGCCTGGAAAGAAACTACCAATTCGGATCCTTTAAGATCATAAACAGGCAAAGCTCTTTGTCCGAATACTTCCTGAGCTGCATCCAGTTGTGCAGAGTAAGGGAAAGCATCATAAGTTACTAATTCTGCAGTAGGATATTTTGCTTTGAATTCAGCGAATAACTTTTTGAAAGTAGGTGAAGCAAAAGAGTGTGATAAAACCACAATCTTTTTGCCTGATGCCTTAGCTTCTTCCAAACCTTTGATAACAAAACTGTCTACTTTATCGAAAGTTTCGTCTTTCCCGTCTAATTTTGGCTGCTTTACTTTATCATTATCATAAAGAGAAAGTACACTTGCCTGAGCTCTTGCGTTAGTTTTACCTAAGTCGCCACCAGCCGGGTTAGGTTCTATTTTGATAGGTCTACCTTCACGGGTTTTTACTAAAACACTGGCAAAGTCGAAACCATCAAAGAATGTTGAAGCGTAATAATTGGGGATTCCCGGAATAATATCATGTGGTTTTACCACGTAAGGAATCGTTTTGATTACCGGAGCTTCACAGGCAGCTAATGTTACAGCTGCTGTAGAGAATCCTAATAATTTTAAGAAATCTCTTCTTGAAGTACTTGATCCGTTTTTCTCAGCATCTCCAAGGAAATCTTCTACCGGAATTTCTTCCTGAAACTCTTTCTGAGCCAGCTTATTATTTAAAGCCGGATCTTTAAGTTCATGAATACTTCTGAATTGTATTTTGTTTGAAGCCATTTATACTTCTAATTTTTTAGTTATTAATAATGACATTTACCACACTCAAGACCTCCAATTGCATCTACAGTGATTTTACCTCCATCTTGTGGATATTGTTTTTTCAACTTGTCATGTAGATTCTTGAAGTACTCTTTATTATAACCGTTGTTCATATCAACCTCAGTAGTTCTGTGGCACTCGATACACCATCCCATAGTAAAGTCGTTAGCCATCTGAACAACATTCATTGTATCAATTTTTCCGTGACAAGCTTTACATACAACATCAATTTTGTTGTTAGGGTTCTTTTTGTTGAAAGAATTGATGATTGCCTGTTCACCAGCAATTACGTGCTGAGAGTGGTTGAAGTAAACGAAGTCCGGCATGTTGTGGATTCTTGTCCATTCAACCGGTTGTGTTTTTCCTGTGTACTGTTGTTTTGCAGGATCCCAACCTGTTGCCGCGTAGATCTTCTGGATTTCTCCGTCATAGAAAGCCTTATCTTTTCCAGGTTCCATGTAATGATCCGCGTTGTATTCAGAAATTGTTCTGTGACAGTTCATACAAACGTTCATAGAAGGGATTTCAGATACTTTTCCGTATTTGGCACTGGAGTGGCAAAGCTGACAGTCAATCTTTTGTTCTCCAGCATGGATTTTGTGAGAGAAGTAGATAGGTTGTTCTGGTTTGTACCCTTTGTATACCCCGATCCACATTAACCAGTTCCATACTCCGTAAGCCGCTAAAACAGCAAGAATTGCCAATAATGCTTTACCTACATAGTGGAATTTCTCATACATTTCCTTGAATGAGCGAACTCTTGTTTCATTAAGACCCGCTAATTCTTCAGACTGACCCAGTGTTACCAGCTGTCTTAGTTTAACTAAGATCCAGACTAACAATCCTGCGATCGCTAAAAGTGAAATGATTACAATGTTTGTAGTAGTTTTGTCTGCAGGAGCTGCAGTAGTAGAACCGGCATCAGCAGTAGCTTTCGCATCATCCTTCTTTGGTTCCGGCTCTGGCGGATTAGTTGTGAATGCTAAAATGTCGTCAATATCCTTCTCGGTAAGATTAGGAAACTGCAACATTTCAGTTTTATTATACTTTTCGAAAATTTCATTGGCGTATTTGTCTCCTGAAGCTCTAAGAGCTTTGTTGTCTTTGATCCACTTGTGAAGCCAATCCCTGTCTACACCACCTTCTGTCTTTACACGTTCCACAACCCCTTTCAAAGGAGGTCCTATCACTTGTTTATCCAGCGCGTGACATGCAGTACAATTCGCTTTGAAAAGTTTCTCTCCGTTTTTAGGATCGCCGTCTTGCCCGTAAAATGAAGCACTGGTTGATAGCAATAAGCCTATTGCGATCAACGTTTTTTTTATAATGCTTTCTCCAACTAATCATTTAAATTATCTTATGTTAGTAAATTATTGAACATTCAATCAATTCCGCAAAAATAATATTTTTAACAGAAATTTAACGGCATATGCAAAAGGGAAAATATCATTTACGTTTAATTTGTATTGATTCTAAATAACCTGTTTGGTATAGTTTTTTAATTTGTATAAATTTGCGGAAACAAGTTTAAATGAGAAATTTGATCAAAATATTTTCGATATTATCATTATTTGGATTTTATAATATTGAAGCACAGCAGGTTGTTAAAAAAGATACGCTTTCAGGAACAGAGCTTGTCATGACAATGGATTCAAAAATTAATGCTGCTTTGGAAGGAATTGAAGGAAAATGTTCTAAAGTTGTCACCAATAATTCCGGCAGAGATTTCAGCAATAACGATAATACTATTTCCACAGGCGGGGTGACGAAACCTGCCAAAATATATGTGCCGAGCAGGGAACTTACCAATGCCGAAATTTGCAAAAAAAATCCTAGAATTTTAGGGTATAAAATTCAAATTACAACTGTAAAAAGTAATGAAGAAGCCAATGAAGTGAAATCTTATTTTAGAAAAAGATTCCCTAATCTGAAAGTAGAAACAGACGCTTCTTTGCGTCCTAATTATAAGATCTTGGCAGGAAGCTATTTTACCAAGCAAAGTGCTGCAGCCGACCTTTCCAGGATCAAAGAATATTTCAAATCTGCTGTTGCAGTACAGTATAGAATTTTCTGTGCTGAAGCTAAATAAGATTCTTTTATCAAAAAAATAAATAAAAAGCTGGGAACTACTTTCTCAGCTTTTTTTATTGGTAATAGGTTTCCATAAACCAGAAGAACTCCGACATTCTGAAACCATTGTTGAAGAACAGGTATATGAATAGCAGGCTTATCGTTAAAGTCAGGAGTGACATGATTTTGGGTGATGTTTTGTAGGCATAAAAAAAGCCATCCTATCATCAATGGATAAATAAAAACAAAGTGACCGCCATAGATGTACGAAGTATGCAAACCAAATCGCATAATGCAGTGGATGATAATATCCATGAAAAAAGAAATCATAATAACCTGTACCCACTTGTTTTTGAAATTTTTGAGATAACTCCATGAGATCAGGATCAATAGTATGACAATAAACAAGTAAGAAAATGCCGAGGAATACAGATCCATATAAAGACCTTTGTAGGCAAAACCTTTCATGTTGTGTTTGTCTGTCATAATAAACCCTGGAAATAAAATGTTTCCTCCGAAAAAGAAAGACATAATCATATCCCATGTCGGCATGGTTTCCACATTGGAGAACTTTTCATACTGCTGGTTGGTTTTCGAAAAGATGTTTTCGTATTTAAAATCAATCCTGTTCAGATACAGTAATACATAGCAAACCGTTGCAATAAATACCCTGATAACAGCATTGCCTGATCTTTTCCAATTCTTAAAAAGCCCTTTTTCAAAAAGTACCGGGATGAAAACTTTTACAAAGTTGGTTATAGTAAGCCCTCCAATGGTAATTGCAGCCAGTGACAGGGCAGTTGCAGGTGTCTTTTCTTCTTTTCTGAGCTTTATGGCTGCATAATAATTGTATAAAGTCAGCAAAAACAGAGTGTAGGTGAAGTTTTCCGGGGTAAAGGACAAAATAATATTGGTTGAAAAAATACCAAAGAATAAGATAATAAGAACGCTTACCCTTTGAGGAAGGCGGATGATATTTTTTAAATATTTAAAAACCTGTACCATAGTAAGGCTAATCATAAGATTGCTGAGCCACGCCAGGGTTAATCTGAAGGTAACATCCGTTTTCCCATCTGAAATGAACAGGGCAAATTCCCGGATCCAGTTGAAAAAATAATAGGAGAGAGGATGTCTTTCAAAGCTTCCTCCTGTCATAAGAATAGATTTGTTGTCAAAGCTGAAATAAGCATCCCATGGAATTCTGCTGTCAAATATAATTCTGTAATGAAAGGCAATATAAGAGCCTAAAATTCCATAACAGGTTATAAAAAACAGGAAAACAGCCAGCTCGGAATAAGTGGAAGGGAAAATCAGTTTAAAAAAATTAATGATTTTTGTTTTGATAAAAGGCACTGGTTGTATTTTTTTGCAAAAGTAAAACAAAAAAACCACCAAAACTGGTGGTTATGAAGATTGTATTAACGTTGTTATTGTTTTATTACTTTTTCTGTTGTAGAAGTTCCGTCTGAGAAGTCTGCCTTTAGCAGATAGGTACCTTTTGGAAGTGAGGAAATATCTGCATTTCCGGAATCGTTCGTAGTAACGGTTTTGCCAGACATATCAAGAACTGAGGTCTTCTTTATTTTTTTATCAGTTCTAATGGTAATTTCACCTTTTGTAGGGTTAGGATAAATGGAAATAGCATGTTTTATCATGTTTTTAACTTCGCCTGTAGAAAGTGTCTGAAGAGATTTGAACATTCCTCCAACCGTTGCAGAAGTACTAAATCCTCCAGAGTAACAGGTGTTTGCGTCGGAACATCTTACGCCCAGGTGTTGTACACCTGTATCAAGGGCTGTCCATGTAACTCCGTTGTTGGTGCTTTTCCAGGAACCGCCGGCGGTAGCATCTGAACTTGTAGCGACAAGAATATTGGTACCCGGAATATAAGTTATGTCATTGATTTTGTTAGCTGCTGTGATTCCTGTAAAAGTTACGGGAGCCCAGTTTGCACCTCCGTCAGTTGTGGTATAAAGATTTAAGGTGGTTGTGGTTCTTTTCAGAATGATTCCTGTGTTGGCATCACTCCAGGCCATATCTCCGCTTTCTGCGCTTCCGCCAAAGTCGCTGATGAGTGTGTTGGTTGCCAGTACGGTCCACGTCTGACCCTTATCTGTTGATTTATAGATTCTGCCTTGGTCTGTATAGAAAAAAATATTATTTCCCACCGCATAATATCCGTTGTTATATCCATATTCATCAACTAATGGGTCCGGAAGGTTAGCAGCAGGAACCCTTGTCCAGGTAGTGCCTCCATTAGACGTTGTGTAAATTTCGAATTCTCCGTTTTCCGGATCTCCTCCGACAATGCCATTGTTGGCATCGAAGAAATGAACATAGTTGGTCCAGGATTCACCGGGGGTGTTCAACATTTTTTGGTTCACCCAGGTTACTCCTCCATCACTGGTTTTCCAGACCCCTCCGATCCCGGTGCTGTTATTGAATGCTCCTACCCAGGCTGTGGTAGCACTTACTCCTGAAATGTTGGTAATTCTTAAAGCAGGATTACCGATATTAATGGTTCCTGCCGTCCATGTGGTACCACCATTAGAGGTTTTTGTAAACTCCTGTACATTGGTGGTTGTGCTTATTCCATCAAGGGCAAATGCCCAAACGGTATTGGCGTCATATACTTCGAGTCCGCTAATTCCTCTTGATGGAGCCGCAAACCCGGAGTTTTGAGTGCCCCAATATTGAGAAAATGCAGATGAGCCTATAAATAAGGCAGTAATAGAGAGTAGAATTCTTTTCATGTTTTAGATTTTTGCTAATTTAATAAAAATAAAAATACGGTAACAAGAATTCAATAAATTGATTGATAAAATATATTTTTATCAGGAACTGCAGGAAAGAGTAGAACATCCGCTAATGCCATTGTAGCCGGTTGGCCTTTTGGTGGAAAATTCAGGATATAGCTCTTCATAAGGATTTTCCAATGCTTTCGTTAACTTTTCCAGCATTTCTGTGCTGCCCTGGCTAATCTCTTCAATACATTCATAAAGCAGGTAATTCCTGAGAATGAATTTGGGATTTGCTTTTCTCATTATCATCAGAGAATCTTCTTTTGAAATTACATTTAAACTTATTCTGTTTTGATAGGATGTAAAAAAGTTTTCAAGTTTTCTTTGCTTTTCCTGATCCCATGGAAGGTAAGAAAGCTGCTTAAAGTATTCCGGGCTATGAGTATTATCAGATAACTTTTCCAGTTCATTGAAGAACAGGGTATAATCCAGCTGTAGCTCCTGCATTAAAGCCTGCCAGTTGGTAAAGAATTCTTCGTCATCTTCTCGAAGCTGGTCAAATCCGAATTTCTGGCAAAGCATTTTATCATGGTTTTCCCAGAAATAGGAGCCAAAATGATTCAAAGTATCTTCCAGGAATTTTTCATCTTTAATTAAAGGGTGAAGGGCATTGGCCAGCTGCCAGAGATTCCATTGGGCTATCTGGCCTTGTTTCCCGAAGGCATATCTTCTGCCGGGAAGATCTGTGGTATTAGGAGTAAAATTCAGATCATACTCATCCATCATTGAATAGGGCCCATAATCAATAGTAAGCCCTAAAACAGACATATTGTCTGTGTTCATCACTCCATGTACAAATCCTACTCTGAACCACTCGATAATGAGATTGGCGGTACGTATACAGATACTTTCGAAAAAATCTTTATATTTCTGTTGATCAGTCGAAGTGATCTCGGGATAGTAATTTTCAATAGTAAAGTCGGCAAGTTCTTGTAGGGTTTTATATTCTCTCTGGGCAGACATAAGCTCGAAGTGTCCGAAACGGAGAAAACTTTCGGCAGTCCTGATGACAACGGCTCCTTTTTCCAGTTGCGGATTTCCGTTATACATCATATCACGTACAACATCCTCTCCTGTAAATGCAAGGCTTAATGCTCTTGTGGTAGGAACTCTCAGATGGTACATGGCTTCACTCATCAGATATTCCCTTACGGAAGACCTTAATACAGCTCTGCCGTCCGCATGTCTTGAATAGGGGGTTGCACCTGCGCCTTTCCATTGTATTTCGGTTCTCTTTCCTGTATCATTAATGATTTCTCCCGCAAAAATAGCTCTTCCGTCTCCAAGCTGGCCTGCCCAGTTCCCGAATTGATGACCGGCATAAGCTGTTGCATAGGGTTGGATATTTTCAGGAAGATCATTTCCTACCAGGAAGCCCAGGTCTTTTTTCTTCATATTTTCCTAATCCTATTTCTTCAGAAAGCGCTTCGTTAAAAGCAATTAATTGAGGATGATCAAATCCTGCAGGGTTGACGGTGGCAAAAACTACTTTGGGAGTATTTCTTTGCATGGGATTATTGGAAAAATCTCCTGGGAATTTCCTTATGAAAGGTTGGTTGATGCGTTCGATATTCATACTTCAAAGGTATTAATAATAAAAGAAAAGACCTTCCAGATTATTGAAAGGTCTTATATATTGTTAAAAGAGAATTTATTTATTGAAGTCTATCTCATCATTCGAGTGAAGATTTTCATTAATGTTTTCTTCTTTCTTTTCTACCGGTTTTTTAGGAGTAGGGTCTATCGGTCTTGGATTTTTAATCTCATCGATGGTCTGAAGGCTTCCGTCATCCCCATATCCTCCTCCAAGGCCTTTAAGGTTTGAACATCCGTCTTTCCAGTCAGAAGGTTTGGTAAACTTATCATCAGGTGTAATTCCTAAGCTCTTATCCGCCCAGACCTTCTTCATGAAGATGGCCCAGATTGGTAATGCCATTCTGGCTCCCTGTCCTTCACCTGTACCATAGAAGTGGGTTGCTCTATCTTCCCATCCAACCCATGCTCCGGTTGCTAATTTAGGAGTGATTCCCATAAACCATCCGTCAGAGTTATTTTGAGTGGTACCTGTTTTGGCAGCAATCTCTACTGCTTTTGAAATTCCTCTTCTTCCCAGTTCACCGGAAGCGGTTCCGTATTGCGCAACACCTTTCATGAGTTCAATCATGGTGTAGGCATACATAGGGTTCATTACTTCTTTCGGCTCTACGTTTACTTCCTTGATGACTCTTCCGTTGGCGTCTTCAATTCTCCAGATCATTTCCGGTTTATTATAGTTACCATAGTTAGCAAAAGTACTGTAGGCTCCAAGCATCTCATAAATAGTGATATCTGATGAACCTAAGGCAATAGTGTTGTTTCTTGGAATATCTTCTGTGACACCAAGATCTCTTGCAGTTTGAATAACAGCATCTACGCCCGTCATTTCAATAAGTCTTGCAGCAACAGGGTTTTGAGAGTGTGCCAATGCGTCTTTTAACGTAAGCATTCCTCCTCTTCCCGGTACATGCCATCCTTTGTGATCGTAGGTCCCGTTGGAAACGGTTGAACAAGGTGTCATTCCCAGTTTCATAATGGCAGTTGCATATACGAAAGGTTTGAAAGTAGATCCTACCTGTCTTTTACCTTGTTTGATATGATCGTATTGGAAGTGCTGCCAGTCGATACCACCTACCCATGCTTTGATCTCTCCGGTTCCCGGAACCATTGACATTAGTCCTGCCTGAGCAATTTGTTTATGGTATCTGATAGAGTCCCAAGGTGACATTTCAACCTCTTCCTCTCCGTTCCATGTAAATCTTGATGTTTTGATCGGTTTCTTGAATTCCATCATGATGGAGTCTTCAGGCATACCGTCAGCTTTCAGTAATTTGTAGCGGCCGGTCCTTTTCATGGCCTGAACCATTACATCATTAATCTGTTTGTCTGTAAGGTAATAGAAAGGTCTGTTTTTCCTGCCTCTCTGTTCCGCATCAAATCTTTTCTGGAGATCAGTTAAGTGCTCTTTGATTGCTTCTTCAGCATACTTTTGCATTTTAGAATCAAGGGTCACATATATTTTTAGTCCGTCTTTATAAAGATTCAGTTTCTTGCCTGTTTCTTTTTCGTTGGCCTCAAGATATTTGTCGATCTCTTTTCTCAGATAGAATTTATAGTATGCAGAATATCCGTCAGTAATACTTTTAATAGGGTGGAAATCTACCTCAACAGGTGTATTGACTGCTTTTTCATAGGTTGCAGCATCAATATAGCCCGTTTTCTGCATCTGGTCCAATACTACATTTCTTCTTTCCTTTGCTTTTTCAGGATACCTGTAAGGATTGTTCTTTCTGGGATTTTCAAGCATTGCTACAAAAGTAGCAGCTTCAGGCAGCGTTAGCTCTGAAGTTTTTTTTGTTAAAATACACTCTGGACGCCATTTCAATACCATTGGCATTGAAAAGGAAGTCGAATTTATTAAAATAAAGAGTGATGATTTCCTCTTTTGTATATCTTTTTTCAAGGCTTACGGCCACTACCCATTCCTTAAGTTTTTGGAAACCTCTTTCAAGTTTGTTCTGAGAAGCATTTCCTGTGAAAAGAAGTTTGGCAAGCTGCTGGGTAATGGTGGAACCTCCACCACGTCCTCCACCGTATGCTACGGCTCTGGCAACGGAATATAAATCAATTCCTGAATGTTCTTTAAAACGTTCGTCCTCTTTAGCCTGAAGAGCATAAATAAGATAGGGAGGAAGATCTTTATAAACTATAGGTTGTGTTTTTTCTTTTTCAAATTTACCTAAAGTAACCCCGTCTGAAGAGATAATTTCAGAAGCGACAAAGATGTCCGGATTTTCAAGTTCCTTTACATCCGGCATTTCCCCAAGAAATCCTTGAGAAACAGCAAAGAAAAGTCCTGAAATTCCTAAAACTACTGCAATGAGTCCAATCCAAATAAATGAGACCCATTTTTTCCAAGAGGTATCTTTCTTTTTCTTGGGAGGCAGAGGAAACGTTTTCCCCTTACTTCCTGCATTTTTTTTGTTTTCTTCCATTTATGGTTACGGTTTAGCCGTTTCTATTTTTACTCCAATATCTTCTATTCCCGGAAGGTTGTCATTTCTCATCGCCTGGATAAGGCCGATTTCATATTTTCCTTTTGCAGGAAACCTGTACTTCAACTTATATTGAAACAATGTTTCTTTTGTGTCACCAAAGCCTGTACCAAGCCATTCTCCATTTGGTTTTGCCAGGATATAATTTAAAGTGTCCGTCTCCTTTTTCTTATTTTGAAGGTCGGTGAAATTAACAATTAACCTTATATTGCTATAGGGGTAATCATTATTGTTTCTTACGACAAATATAATATTTTTAGGATTCTGCGGATCTGAAATTTCAAGATTAAATTTTTGCTCGCTTTTCTTATTCCATTTATTATCAACAGAATTCATGATAATGTCTTCTCCCTGGGAAGAATTACAGCCCAAGAAAAAGATAAGGGAAAATAATCCTAAAATTTTATGCATTTTTATCTTTTTTTGGAGGATATTTCTTTTTAAACTTTTTCTTATTCGGGTTTTGTGGCTTTTTATCAGCATCTGTATTAACTTCTGCCTTTTCTACAGCGGCTTTTGGCTGAGGCTGAGGCTTTTGTTGTTTATTCTGGTTCCCTGTATGAGGATTAGGATTTTCAGATTTTTCAGTCCGTTCCTGTCTCTCCGGTCTGTTTCTTTTTTGTCCTTGTCCCTGCTGATTGTTATTTTGCCTGTTTTGATTGTTTTTGTTTCTATTTCCCCTGTTTTTCTTTTCAAAGCGATCCATATTATTCTCCTGAATAAGGTCAATACTTTGCACAGAAGATTCAGGTTGCTTCAATTCTTCCAAAGGAGGGGTTTTTTCACCTCTTTTATTTTTCGAAATCAGCTTTTTGACAAGATCAATATCAAAATCATACCAGGCAATAGAGTTTTCTACGTAAGCAAACCACATTTTCTTTTTGAAAACATCTATTTTGATACAGAATGCTTTTCCTTTTTCTGTTTCCAGTGTTGTAGAGGAGGAAGGGAAATGGCTTAGTGCATCCAGGTAACTGTCCAGTTCGTAGTTAAGACAGCATTTGAGTTTTCCGCATTGCCCCGCCAGCTTCTGAGGATTGATGCTTAATTGCTGATATCTTGCGACATTTGTGTTTACTGATCTGAAATCAGTAAGCCACGTGGAACAGCAAAGTTCACGTCCACAAGAGCCGATGCCTCCTACCTTGGCTGCTTCCTGTCTGAAACCGATCTGTTTCATATCGATTTTCGTTCTGAAAGACCCGGCGTAATCCTTGATTAGCTGTCTGAAGTCTACCCGGTTGTCAGCAGTATAATAAAAAGTGATTTTTGAAGCATCTCCCTGATATTCTACATCAGTAACTTTCATTTCAAGGCCCAGTCTCTGAGCAATTTTCCTTGCCTCAAGCTTTACGCCGTCTTCTTTTTTTCTTGCTTCCTGCCATACCTCAAGATCTTTTTGGTTGGCCTGTCTGTATATTTTGAGTGCAGATTCTTCAGAAAACTTTTTCTTTTTCATCTGAATCTTTACTAATTCTCCTGTAAGGCTTACAACGCCTACATCGTGTCCCGGACTTGATTCTACTGTAACTACGCTGCCTATATGTAAAGGGATATTATTTACATTTTTATAAAAAGATTTCCTGTCATTTTTAAACCTAACTTCTACAAAATCACACCTGTTTGGTGCAGGGTTGTTGATGTTAGAAAGCCAGTCAAAAACACTTAATTTATAACTATTCCCGCAGGTATTTACATTTTCACAGCCACTTGCGGTTTTCTTAGGACCACAAGAATGTGCAGAATCGCCGGATGTTTTACATCCACAACTCATATTACTATTATTTATAATCTTGCAAATTTATGTATTTTTATCTTTATGCAATTCTAAAATAGTTAAATATTCCATAACAGCATTGTTTAACATTAAACATTCCAATAAATGTGACTTTAGAATACCCACAAATGTTTAATAACGATGCTTTTGTATAAAACTTTTCCTGAAGTATTATTTTAAACATAATTTTCTTTTAAGATATTGTTTAAAATGTTGGGAAATATTAACAGACCTATTCAAAATAATTTTATATTTGGATTATATAATAATAGTCTATGAAAAAAATATTAGTATCAACTGCTTTATTGGCGGGCGTTTTTTATCTTACGCAGGAGGCTTCAGGGTATCTCTGCAAGGGGTAAAGCAATTGGCAATGGCGCATACTAGTGCTCATGCCGAAGATGCGAGTGTGACATTCTTTAACCCGGCGGGTATGTCATTTATCCCTTCCAAGCTGAGTATAGTAGCAGGAGGGTTTGGTGCAAGTAATAAAGTTACTTTTCAAAACTTAAATACGTTACAAAGTACAGAAACGGATAACCCTTTAGGGACTCCTATCTATGCAGCGATTACTTATAAACCACTGGAAAACCTATCAGTAGGTTTCAGCTTTTCAACGCCTTTCGGAAGTACCATTCAATGGCCTGAAAACTGGGAAGGTAAGGAAATGGTACAAAAAATGGAATTGAAGAGTTATTATTTTCAGCCCATGGTTTCTGTGAAGCTGGCTCCATGGTTATCTTTCGGTGCAAGCTATATCTATGCGAGAGGAAAGGTAGATTGGGATAAAGCGGTAACGCAGTTCGACGGTCAGGTTAATATCAATGATGAAAAAGCAACCGGACACGGATATGGTTTCGGATTCTACTTCAGGCCTGATCCTAAGCTGGATGTAAGTGTGGCTTACCGTTCACCGGTGGATATGAAAGCCAAAAACGGTACAGCGACTTTCAAATTCCCGTCGCAGTCTGTTTATTCCCAGCTGAAACTCAACGCTGCCGGACAGGATGCTTTCTCGGCAACACTTCCACTGGTTGAAGAATATACAATAGGGTTAACTTATAAAGTAACTCCGAAATGGCAGGTTTCTGCAGATTTCAACTATCACGGATGGGAAAGATACAGCAGGCTGACTTTAGATTTTGCCAATGCACCGATTGGAAATCAGGCAGATCCGACGATTCTTGTGAATCCTAAGAATTTTAAAAATTCAAAAACATTCAGACTGGGGACCCAGTATGCATTCAGCAATATGATCTATGGACGATTAGGTGCTTATTATGATGAATCACCTTATACCAACGAAAACTTTATTCCGGAAACCCCTTCATTTGATACCTATGTGATTACAGGTGGGGTAGGATTTAAGCTGAAGCAATTCGGAATTGATATTGCGGGAGGATATGCTATGCCTCAATATAGAAATGTGAACAACGCTAACCTTGGATTCTACGGACAGGCAAAAGCAAGAGCGTTTTACTTTGGTCTAGGTTTATCTTATAATCCTTTTTTAATTTTTAAAAGACTATGAAAAAAAATTATAATATCGACAATTGCAGTTTCTGCACTTCTTTTTACAGTAACAAGCTGTAATACGGATTTCGATACGGATGTGAAAGATATTCCGGTTACAAAAGGAGATGCAGACTTTTCAAAATATATTTCTTTAGGAAATTCACTTACTTCAGGGTATCGTGATAATGCGTTATACAGCAGCGGCCAGAATGAATCTTATCCAAGTATGATTGCCACGCAGATGAAACTTGCTGGAGGAGGAGAATTCAAACAGCCTCTGATGCCGAATGATGTGGGAGGATTTATCGGTCTTCCTGGTTTTTCAGGAAAATTGACGCTTCAGGTTGTTGGTGGGGCTTTATCTCCAGTACCAAGCGCTCCGGCAGCAGCATTGGATATTTTACCTAACGGAGGCTCTTATCAGAATATGGGGGTTCCGGGAGCAAAATCTTATCATTTGGTTGCCCCTGGGTATGGGAGCCAGGCTGGACTTTCAACGGGAACGGCTAATCCTTATTTTGTAAGATTTGCTTCTTCAGCAACAACCAGTGTTTTAGCTGATGCCATGGCTCAAAAAGCAACATTTTTCTCTCTGTGGATAGGAAATAATGATGTATTATCCTATGCAACTAACGGAGGAACCAATTCACAGACAGTAGGAGGTGTTACTACCTATACTCCTGCTACCGTTCAGACAGGAAATACTAATGTTGCGAATTATAAATCAAATGATATTTCTGATCCTGCTGTTGTGGCAGGTTCTATAAAAGCGGTTTTAGATGGTCTTAAAAGCGTAGGAACTACAAAAGGTGTGATTGCCAATATTCCTTATGTCACATCAGTTCCATATTTTACAACGGTGCCCTATAACCCTTTAACACCTGCGGCTTTAGGAGCTAATTTAGCAACTCTTAATACTAATTTATATGGACCTTTAAAACAAGCGCTTACTGCTTTTGGAGCCGGAGATAGAATTAATTTACTTTCTACTACTGCTCCCAATCCGGTTCTGATTAAAGATGTTGCTCTGCAGGATTTATCAGTGCAATTAACAGCTGCTTTAACTCCGTCTCTAGGTTTACCGACAGCAACGGTTTTCGGACAGATCTTCGGACAGGCAAGACAAGCAACGTCTGAGGATTATATCCTTCTTTCTACCAGTTCTGTGATTAACAGCACCGCGCCAGGTGCACCGGCTCCGGTAAATATTTATGGAATTTCTTATCCGTTACAAAACCAGCATGTATTAACAAAAACAGAGGCTGCTTATGTAAAAACGGCAACAGATGCCTACAATGCTTCTATAAAATCGCTTGCAGATTCCTACGGGTTAGCATTTGTGGATGCCAACAAGAAAATGGTTGAGCTGAACAGTCAGTCCGGAATTGTATTTGATGGTGTAAGGTATACCGCCAAATTCGTAACCGGCGGAGCCTTCTCCCTGGATGGCGTTCATTTGACGGGACGAGGCTATGGTATCGTTGCCAATGAATTTATTAAATCTATTAATGCGAAATATAGATCGACTTTACCTCTGGTAGAAGCGAACAAATATTCAGGAGTTAAATTCCCTTAATCATTGATAAAATAAAAACTTAGAAGCCACAAGAGTAATTCTTGTGGTTTTTTTTTAAATTTGCAAAATCTTTTAAAAAGTAAAAATGGCCGATCAGTTAAGTTATCTATTTTGTACAAGAACCAGCAGGGACTTGGCAGAAAAAATTGCCCAGCATTATGGGAAAGAATTAGGGAAAATCAACTTTCAGGAGTTCAGTGACGGGGAATTTGAGCCTGTTTTGGATGAATCTGTAAGAGGGGGAAGAGTTTTCCTAATCGGATCTACGTTCCCTCCTGCGGACAATCTTTTGGAACTTCTTCTAATGATTGATGCAGCAAAAAGAGCTTCTGCAAAAAGCATTACTGTAGTAATTCCTTATTTCGGGCTTGCAAGACAAGACAGAAAAGACAAACCAAGAGCACCAATCGGGGCTAAGCTGGTTGCTAATCTTCTGACTGCAGCAGGAGCAACAAGAATTATGACAATGGATCTCCATGCGGATCAGATTCAAGGATTCTTCGAAATCCCTGTAGACCATCTGTATGCTTCCACAATTTTTGTAGATTATATCAAATCTCTGAATCTTGAGGATCTTACGATTGCTTCTCCGGATATGGGAGGCGCAAAAAGAGCGAAAAACTATGCCGGTCACCTTGGGGCAGAAGTAGTAATTGCTTACAAAGAAAGAAAAAAGGCAAACGTTGTGGAAGAAATGTTCCTTATTGGAGATGTGACAGGTAAAAACGTTATCCTTATCGATGATATGATTGATACCGCAGGAACGCTTTGTAAAGCAGCAGATATCCTGATTGAAAAAGGAGCAAAGACTGTAAGAGCGATGGCGACTCACGGAGTGCTTTCAGGAAAGGCTTACGAGAATATTGAGAACTCAAAAATTCTGGAAGTTATTGTAACTGACTCAATTCCTGTTAAAAATAATTTGTCATCTAAAATAAAAGTGCTATCTTGCGCCCCATTATTTGCAGACGTTATGACCATGGTTCATGAGCATAAATCAATTAGCAGTAAGTTTGTTATCTGATTGGTTTCTAGCGATTTGCAAAGTAAATTAAAAACAATTTTTTAAATTTTTTATAAATGAAATCTATTACAATTCAAGGTACAAAAAGAGAAAGCGTGGGCAAAAAGTCTACAAAAGCTTTACGTGATGCTGAATTAGTTCCTTGTGTTGTTTATGGAGGTGAAGCCCCTTTGAACTTCTCTGCTGAAGAGAAAGCTTTCAAAGGATTAGTATACACTCCTGAAGCACACACGGTATCTATTGAGGTTGACGGAAAAACAATTCCAGCTGTTCTTCAGGATATTCAGTTTCACCCAATCACTGACAGAATTCTTCACGCTGACTTCTATCAACTGGCTGATGATAAGCCTGTTATCATGGAAGTTCCGGTAAAAGTTACAGGACGTTCAAAAGGTGTTGTAGCTGGTGGTGTTTTACGTCAGTCTTTCAGAAAATTGAGAGTAAAAGCTATTCCTGCTAACTTGCCAGATGAAATCGTTGTAGATGTTACTCCATTAAGAATTGGTAACAAACTTTACATCGGTGATATCAAAACTGAAGGATATTCTTTCATGCACCCGGACAATGCAGTAGTAGTTGCTGTTAAGATGTCTAGAAATGCAATGAAAGGAGGTGCAGCAGCAATGGATGATGAAGATGAAGAAGAAACTGCAGCAGAAGGAGCAGCTCCGGCAGCAGAAGAAACTGCAGCAGAATAAGTATTGCTTATTTAAAGATATAAAAACCTGTCAATCTGTTGGCAGGTTTTTTTTATTATTAGAAATGTGAAAACCATTCAGCAAATGGGCGGTCTGCCTTACACGGCTTGTTTTTGCTACTTTGCTTTATCAGTTTTCTTCGCCATATACTATCGAATATTTCTATCAGCTGATAATGATCACTAGCCAACCTTGTGCTTCCTTTCGGAAAAAAAGCCGTAAATTTGAAGGGTTCTAAATAAGGACCTGTTAATTTAAAAAAAATAAATAAAATGTTTGACATTCAGGAAATAAGAAGCCAGTTTTCTATATTGGACAGAGAAGTGAACGGTAAACCCCTGGTTTATCTGGATAATGCAGCTACCTCCCAGAAACCCGATTCGGTTTTAGAAGTCTGTCATGCATATTATACCGAGATTAATGCTAATGTGCATAGAGGAATTCATACCCTAAGCCAATTAGCCACAGAAGCAATGGAGCTTTCAAGGAGAAAGATTCAGAAGTTTATTAATGCAGAGCATGATTTTGAAGTGATTTTTACCAAAGGTACCACGGAAGGCCTTAATCTTATCGCTTATATTCTGACACAAAAATTACAAAAGGATGATGAGATCATTATATCATATCTGGAGCATCATTCCAATATCGTTCCATGGCAGATGCTTTGTGAAAGAACCGGTGCGAAGCTTCGTGTAATTCCTATTGATGAGAATGGGGTTCTTCAGCTGGAGTATCTTGATGAGTTCTTAAGTGAAAAAACAAAAGTGGTTTCGGTAAACCAGGTTTCCAATGCATTGGGAATTGTAAATCCTGTCGAGGAGATTATTGCCAAAACAAGAGCAAATACAGATGCTTATATTGTGATTGATGGTGCTCAATCTGCACCACATTTCAATATTGATGTTCAAAAACTGGACTGTGATTTCTTTGTTTTCTCCGGCCATAAAATGTATGCTCCGATGGGAACCGGTATATTGTACGGTAAGAAGGAAATACTTGAAGCGCTACCGCCATTCCATGGAGGAGGTGAGATGATTGCTACCTGCTCTTTTGACGGAACTACTTATGCAGGGCTTCCGTTTAAATATGAAGCCGGAACGCCTAATGTAGGCGGGAATATTGCTTTGGGAGCCGCTGTTGACTTTATGAATAAAGTAGGACGTCAGAATATTCAAAATCATGAAAATGCTTTATTAGAATATGCTCAAAGACAGCTTTTGGAGATAGAAGGACTTAAAGTTTATGGTGAGAAAGCTAAGAGAACAGGTGTTGTTTCTTTTAATCTTGAAGGAGTAGGAATTTCCTCTGATGTAGGGATGATCCTTGATAAAATGGGAGTTGCAGTAAGAACAGGACATCATTGTACACAGCCTATCATGAGCTTTTTTAATATTGCAGGTACCGTAAGGGCAAGTTTTGCGGTTTATAATACCTTTGAGGAAATTGATCTTTTGGTGGAAGGAGTTAAGAAAGCACAGCGAATGTTGAGTTAGTAATACTTTAAATCAAATATATAAAAAAGCCCTGTCAGCAATGATAGGGCTTTTGGATTATCTTATATTTTCGAGGTGAAGACTGATTTTTTTTTACAGATTAGGTTTCCAGTCAACAACCGCTCTGATGAATGCCTCCGCATTTTCTACAGGAACATTAGGCAGGATTCCATGTCCCAGGTTGGCAATATACCTGTCTTTTCCGAACCGGCTAATCATTTCGGTTACCATTTTCCTGATAGTTTCAGGAGTAGAATGAAGTCTTGCAGGATCAAAATTTCCCTGCAGTGTCATTGTATGATTAGTCAATGTTCTTGCGAATTCCGGTTTAATAGTCCAGTCAACGCCAAGTGCAGAAGCTTTGGACATGGTCATATCCTCAAGTGCAAACCAACATCCTTTCCCGAATACTACTACATGGGTTAGAGGGCTTAGCGCTTCAACAATCTGGTTGATGTACTGCCACGAGAACTCCTGGTAATCTGTTGGAGAAAGCATCCCACCCCAGGAATCAAAAATCTGAACGGCAGATACCCCTTTTTCTACTTTTCTTTTTAAATAGGCGATTGTAGTATCAGTGATCTTCTGAAGTAACAGATGAGCTGCTTCAGGTTGCTGGAAACAGAAAGACTTGGCAATATCAAAAGCTTTGCTTCCTTTTCCTTCCACGCAATAACAAAGAATGGTCCATGGTGAACCGGCAAAACCGATCAGCGGAATTTCATTGTCTAATTTCTGTAATGTAAGCTCAATAGCATCAAAAACATATCCTAAAGTATCATTCACATCCGGAGTTTCAATATTCTGAACCTGTTCCATTGTCCTGATCGGAGTATCCAGCCATGGACCAACAGATTCTTTCATTTTGAAATCAATTCCCATTGCCTGGGGTACTACCAGGATATCAGAAAACAGAATCGCAGCATCCAAAGGAAATCTACGGATAGGCTGTAATGTGATTTCAGCAGCAAGTTCAGGGGTCTGACATCTTGTAAAGAAATCGTACTGATCTCTCAGGGCAATGAATTCCGGCAGATATCTTCCCGCCTGCCTCATCATCCAGACAGGAGGTCGTTCAACGGTGTCTCCGCGAAGCGCTTTTAAATATAGGTCGTTTTTTAATCATAATCTATTTTAAACTAACTGATAATATTGTCAATGTTTATGGCAATACCAGTTTTTAATCATTACTCCAGGCTTCTTTTCTTATCAGCTCAAAGATAGAAGTCAGGTTGTTGTCCTCCGAAGTAAAGATCTTTCCTTTCGTATAATTTCTTAATTCTCCGGATGTAGTTTCTCCAATGGAAAAAAGCTTCATATTTTCCAGAGAATTCTGCTTTGCAAAACTACGAACTCCACTCGGACTAAAAAAATACTGCAGCATGATATTTTTCAGTTATTAAAGGATTGATTTCCTCCGTATTATATATGGTGACTTTTTTGTATTTGATATTCTGTAACGGCAGATCTTTATCCAGGACATTGATGGCAAGATTGCCACAGAAGTGGAGAAACTGTTCATGCTGGCAATGCCCGATGATAAACTGAGAGAGAACATCTGCATTTTTCAGGACTTTAAATGTTCCAAACCCGTTTTTTCTCAATGCCTTCTTTGTTTTATCTCCTACACAATAAATTTTATTGTAGTTTTTAGCCGTGAAATCTTCGTTTGGGCGGAAGCGGTTTTTGAAGAAAGCTGCCACTCCGTTGACACTGGTAAAAATTAATGAATAATTTTTCAGGTCAAACGGGGGGATTATTATAGGTGTTGTCTTAATTACCTCAACACAGTCAGCCGTAATATCCTCTCCTAGGGCTTTGGATATTATTACCGGGTCTATATTTTTGGTAAATAAGATTTTCATGTCTTTGAAAATTAAAAATGAAAAGGTGTGGTGAGAAAGTTTGAATTTAAAATCTAAATAGGTTTAGATCTGGCTTTTAATTTCTGCCATTAATTCTTTACCTCCGTTTTCCAGAACAACTTTTGCAAACTTTTCTCCAAAATTTTTCTTCAGAATTGTACTCGAAGTTTTCATCGATTGCAATACAGTTTTTACCATCCAGGGAACAGAGCGCCGCAATAAAACGGATCTGAGGTCCGATGATTTCTGCAAAGGCTCCGATAGGGGCAGTACAGCCTCCTTCCAATGTGCTCAGGAAGTTTCTTTCAATCTCTACGCAGATCTGGGTAGGCTTGTGATTGATCTGTTTTAGTATTTCGATAATCTCAGGTTTTCCGGAGTGTCCGGCAACGGCAATTACTCCCTGTGAAGGAGCCGGAATCATTAATGGAAGCATTTCATAATCGGTTTCCATTTTCATTCTTTTGATCCCTGCCAATGACAGGATTGTAGCATCAAAATCTCCATCTTCGAGTTTTTGAAGACGGGTCTGGATATTACCGCGGATATCAGAAAATTCAGTAGTAGGGTAATGTCTTAGCCAGAACGCTCTTCTTCTCAGGCTGCTTGTCGCAAGCTTCAGTTCGTGGAATTCTTTATTTCTTGAAGATTCTTTTCTGATTAAAATATCCTGAGGATAATCTCTTTCCAAATAGGCAATCAACTCAATATTTTGAGGTAACTGGGTAGGAACATCCTTTAGAGAGTGTACAGCAATATCGATTTCGTCATTCAATAAGGCAACATCGAGGTCTCTTGTGAAGACTCCGGTAATTCCTAAAGAATATAGCGGCTGATTAAGATTTTTATCACCCGAAGAAACGATTGGGACGATTTCCGTTAAATAATTGTTGTTCTGAAGGTGCCTCGCAACCTCTCTTGCCTGCCAAAGTGCAAGTGCGGAATTTCTTGTTCCGATTCTAATGCTTTTCATTGAATTCGTTGTTTGGTTGTTCAACTAATATTTCGTGCATTAATTTACTAATTTCTTCGGCTTTTAAAGGATTATCAATGATATATTTTGCAAAACGGTTGGTAATTTTCTGGATCATTTTATCAGAAAGCTCCATATCCGTGATGTTTATATATTTATTCTTCTTATAAAAATTATGCATTTCATTGCGTTCCATATTCTTTAAAACAGCTTTGAAATGGTGAATGTTTGGTGCTAATTTTCTTTTTTTCTCCCATTCCATAAAATCTTTCATCAGTTCTTTGATGATTTTTTCTGCTTTTGGGATTTCTTTTTCCCGCTGCTGAATGGTTTCCTGGATTTGTTTTGAAAGCTCATCAACATCAATTAAGGTTACATTTTCATTTTCCGTAACATTCTTTTCAACGTTATGCGGGATTGAAAGATCAATAACCAGTGTTTCTTTTCCATTCGGGAAGTGGGACTGATTGATGATGGGGTGTTTGGCTCCGGTTGCCACAATAAGAATATCCGTATTTTTTAATTCCTTATCAAAATCAGAGTAATCAACATGAGGAATGTTATATTTTTGAGAAATTTTTTCAGCTTTCTCCTGTGTCCTGTTGGCAATTTTAATCTTTGGCTGATAAACGTGTTTTACAAGATTCTCAACGGTGTTTTGTCCTATTTCACCTACTCCCAGAAGAAGAATATTCTTTTCCGCAATTCTCTTTTGATTGTTCAGGATGTAATGAACTGCAGCATAGGAAACAGAAGCTGCTCCATTGGAAATCCCTGTCTCATTTTTTATCCTTTTGGAAATCTGGATGGCGGAATTAATTGCTCTTTCCAGGTAAGGGTTGGAGTTTTGCCTTTCCTTTTTGAAGCGGTTGTATGCTTTTTTGATCTGGCCGATGATCTCAAAATCCCCGATGATCTGGCTTTCCAGCCCCGCAGCTACTCTGAAAAGGTGTATTAAAGCCTCTTCTTTAGTCAGGATATTAGCAAACTGAAGAAAATCTGTAAGATTTACTCCAATGGTTTTGCAATATTCTTCTGCTACTAAAAGATAATTGGATGAAGTAGTGTAGATTTCAGTCCTGTTACATGTGGAAACCACAAATGCATCTCCAAGATCTTTCTGATGGACCCGGGAAACAAAGCTTTTAATGTTTTCATCAAAGAATGCAAATTTTCCTCTCGTTTCTACATCAGCTTTTTCGTAGCTTATAGAAAGCACGGCAAAATTTGATGTTTGATGGATGTTGGAATACTGTAACATAAGCAGTGGCAAATTTACGCTTTTTTTTAATTAATGGTCTTCTGATACTGTATATGATAATTATCGTAAAAAACTATAAGGAGTAAAGGGCAAAATACAGCAAGAATAACAATTCTGGTGGTGTTTAAAAGAGCCATTTCAAGGTGTTGTAATTAAAGAAATTAAAAAATAATCTGAAATGTATAAAACTTTGCTGTTTTCATTGAAAAAAATAGGAAGTGCTTTTTAGCATATTTTTTGTACAGCCGGTCTTCTTTGCCCGCCTTTTCACCGTTTTGAGATTCCGCTTTTTCGTCCTTTTGTTACCCTGTTAATTTTAGTTGAACTCAAAGTCTGTAAATGTCTAAAGTAAAAGTTAATAAAGAATTATAAATTTTAATAAAATTTTAACCAAATTATGTTGTTGTGAAATTTCTTTAGTAGTGTTAAATTTATATCTTTGTAAACTTAAAATCAGAAGAGAAATATGAGTTTATTTGATATGTTTACGCAAGAAATTGCGATAGACCTGGGAACTGCTAATACCCTTATCATCCATAATAATAAAATTGTTATAGATCAACCGTCAATTGTTGCAATTGAACGTTCTTCGGGTAAGCCGATTGCTGTAGGTGAACAGGCAAAGCATATGCAAGGTAAAACTCATGAGGATATCAAAACAATCCGTCCATTGAAAGATGGGGTTATTGCAGATTTCCATGCTTCTGAACATATGATCAAGGAATTTATCAAGAAAATCCCTGGTATCAAAGGTAAATTCATACAGCCTGCATTGAGAATTGTAATCTGTATTCCTTCTGGTATTACTGAAGTTGAAAAAAGAGCTGTAAGAGACTCTGCTCAGAAAGTCAACGCAAAAGAAGTACGATTGATTTATGAGCCAATGGCTGCAGCAATAGGAGTTGGGATCGATGTGCAGAAGCCTGAAGGAAATATGATCATTGATATAGGCGGTGGTACCACAGAAATTGCTGTAGTGGCTTTAGGAGGTATTGTATGTGATAAATCTGTGAAAATTGCAGGTGACGTATTTACCAACGATATTGCTTATTACTTAAGAACTCACCATAATCTTTATATTGGAGAAAGAACCGCTGAAAGAATTAAAATTGAAGTAGGTTCTGCTGTAGAAGACCTTGACGTGGATATTGAAGATATCCCGGTACAGGGTAGAGACCTTATTACAGGTAAACCAAAAGAAATTATGGTTGGATATAAAGAGATTGCCCGTGCATTGGATAAATCAATCATCAGAATTGAGGATGCCGTAATGGAAACACTTTCCCTTACTCCACCGGAACTGGCTGCTGATATTTATAAAACAGGTATTTATCTTGCCGGGGGAGGTGCGCTATTGAGAGGTCTTGCGGATAGGATTCACAAAAAAACAGGACTTCCTGTATTTGTAGCTGAAGATCCGTTGAGAGCTGTGGTTCGAGGAACAGGTATTGCTCTTAAGAATATGGATAAATTCAATTTCTTAATTAAATAATTTTAACTTTTTACGACTCTATATCTGAATGGGATTTTTGCTGAGATTATTTTCGAAGAACACTCTTTTCGTCTTCTTTATATTCCTGCAAATTATTGCTCTGGTTCTGATATTCTCCAGAAATGCCATGCAAAGATCCTGGATTGCGGGGCAAACAGCCGCGTTTAATTCATGGGTCTCCGGATATATTGATGAAGGGGTTTCTTACCTGAAGCTTAAACAGACCAATGAGGATCTTGTCGCTCAGAATAAAGCACTTATGCTGGAGCTTTATGGCAAAGAAGGCATAAAAAAGCCGGTTTTTAGAAAGGTTCATGATACCATAGGAGGAGGTCAGATTTATACTTTTGTGGATGGAGAAATTGTTTCCAACAGCATCAACAGAAGAAACAATTATTTTACGATCAATCGTGGCCGCAGGGACGGGGTCTTTCCTCAAATGGGAGTGATGGCACCAAAAGGTATCGCAGGGATTGTTATCAATGCTACAGACAGTTATGCACTTGTTCAGTCTGTATTGAGTGTCAATAAGATCAGAATTAATGCTTCTCTTAAAAACTCAGGTTATTTTGGAACATTAACGTGGAACGGAGATAATTCCCGGGTGATGCACCTCGCCGATATCCCGAAATATGTAGCATTGAAAATTGGAGATACTGTGGTGACAGACGGTAAATCTGCTATTTTCCCTAAAGGTGTGATGATCGGAACCATTGCAGGATACTCTGTAGATAACAAAACAGGATTCTGGGATATTTCCGTGGAACTGAGTGAAAAGATGGGAGCGTTGAATAAAGTATACGTAGTAAAGAATCTTAAAAAGGCCGAAGTACAGAAGATTCAGGATACTATGCAAGCTGTAATAAAAAAGGAAAATGATTAGCAGGACTTTATTTACCGACATATTGATCATGATTTTTCTTGTTGCATTACAGATTTTTGTATTGAACAGGATTACTATTTTCGGGAAATATACTCCGGTATTATATCCCGTATTCGTCATGTTTTATCCTTTCTTCAGAAATAAGTTTCAATTCCTGGCGTTAAGCTTTTTAATAGGACTATCAATTGACGGATTTCTTTATTCATGGGGAATTAATGCATTTGCAACCACTCTGATTGCTTACTTCAGGACATTGATATTCAGGACTTCAACAGATACTTCAACAGATTTTTTCTCTTTTCAATCCCTGCAATGGGCTCAGTTTTTGTTGTTTTTATTTTCAAGTATTTTCCTGCATCAGCTTCTGGTACAGTATATTGAGTTCTTTAAGTTGAGTAGGTTTTTTGAAATATTATTTAATGTATTGGTAACTAGTGTAATTTCGTTTATATTTATAGTTATTTACGCATTAATATTTAAAATCAAACAGAAAGTTTGAACACACGTTATTTAAAAATTTTTTTCCATCCTTGTTGTTATCGCCCTTATTTTTGTGGCGAGGCTGGCGTATTTGCAATTGTTTACGGACCGTTATGCACTGAATGCGGCCAATACTTCTATTAAAACTGAATATATCATTCCTCAGCGTGGAGTTATTTTTGACAGGAACGGTAAAATCATGGTAGGAAACCAACCTGCTTACGAAATTTCTTTTACTCAGGCCCTGATGAAGCCGGATTTCGATACTTTGGGATTCTGTAGCCTGATGAAAATCAGTAAAGCAGACTTTATCAATAGGATCAATACGATCAGGAAAGAAAAATATTATTCTAAGCTGACTCCGATGACTTTCCTGAAGGACCTCAGCAGAGAAGACATTGCGAGAGTCCAGGAAATTATTTTCAAATATCCTGCCTTTACTATTGTACAACGTCCTCAGAGGCAGTATGAAGTCTCTACTTCCGGAAACCTTTTGGGATATACCAGTGAAGTAAATGATGCGGAAATCAAAAAAGATTCTGCTTATTATCTGCCAGGTGACTTCATTGGGAAAAAAGGAGTGGAAAAATCTTATGAAAAAGAGCTTCGGGGGATTAAAGGCGTAAAATATATCCAAAAGGATATCAAACTTCGAAGTATCGGGTCCTATAAAAACGGGACACTGGATAAAGATGTTGTTACGGGAAAAGATATTACTCTGACCATTGATTATGATCTTCAAAGGATGGCAGAAGAAATGTTGGTAAACAAACACGGAGCTATTGTAGCTATTGATCCTAATAACGGTGAAATCCTGACGCTGGCCACAGGTCCGGATGTTGACCCTAATTTATTTACCGGTCCTTATAAATCCAAGAATATCTATGCCTTAAATAAAGATACGATTTATGAAAATAAGCCAATGTTTGACAGGTCGGTACAGGCGGCTTATCCTCCCGGATCCACCTTCAAATTGCTGACTGCTTTGGCAGGAATGCAGATGGGAGTGATGGATGAAAAAACGATTTTCCCTTGTGGAGGCGGATTCTACTATAAAGGCTTAAGAATTAAAGGGCATGGAGGTGCCGATCCTTTGATTCCTTCCATCCAGGTATCCAGTAACTGTTATTTTTCCCATGCCTATCTGGCTATTATGAACAAATATCCGGGAAATCCTTCCAAAGGAGTGGATGAATGGAAAGCCATCATGAATAGTTTTGGAGTAGGAGTATTTTTAAATAATGATCTGGCTTCCGGAGCCAAAGGAAGAATCCCAAGTGGTGAATTTTACGAAAAAAGACAAAAAGCTTTAAATAAATACAGTGGTAAAAAAGATTTTAAAAACTGGGACCCTTTGGCCACAGGAGCTGTATTTAATGGAATGGGACAGGGAGATGTAATGCTTACCCCGCTGCAGATGGCTAACGCTGTAGCAGCTATTGCCAATAAAGGATGGTATTATACACCTCACATTGTAAAAGCAATTGATGGTAAGCCTAATCCTGATAAAAGATTCAAGGTAAAGCATAAAACCCTGGTAGATCCTAAGCACTTTGAACCTGTTTTGAAAGGAATGGAAGCCGTGGTGCTGAGAGGTACTGCCAGAAGTTTAAAATCAAATGATTTTACCCAACTGGCTAAAACAGGAACAGCACAGGTTCCGCAAGGAAAAGATAACTCAATCTTTGTATTGATTGCTCCGGCCGACAAGCCTAAAATTGTTGTGGCCGCCGTAATGGAGCATGCTGGTTTTGGAGCAACCTGGGCAGGACCTGCCTGTACGGTGATTGCTGAAAAATATATTACAGGAGACCTGAAGAGGGAGCATCTTTATAAGAAAATGACCAGTGCCAGCTTCATGCCTGAATATAAAAGGCAATGGGTTGCAGATCTTAAACGCAAAGGCCTGTATGTAGACCCTAAAACCGATTCCATTAAACGCAAAAAAGTACAGGATAGTTTGGAATTTGTTAAACAACAAAAAGCCAAATTAAAGCAAAGAATAGAAGAAGAAACCAAAAACACTAAATCTGCGAAGCAATGAAATGGATGGAAGGAATAGATAAACTGGGCCTTGGGCTGTATTTCCTGCTTTGCATTTTTGCGATTGCAAATATTTACAGTGTTGACCAGAAACTTGGGGAGAAACAATTTATCTTCTTTTGTATCTCTTTGTTTGTAGGCCTTGTAATATTCGTTGGAAGAAGTAAATTCTTCGAGAATATGGCAGGGATTATTTATATTGGCGGAGTCTTACTGTTGATAGGGCTTTTTCCTTTTGGAAAAGAGATCCTGGGACAAAAGAATTGGTATAAATTCGGAAGTTTTACGATGCAGCCTGTAGAATTTGCTAAAATAGGGACAGCGCTTATGCTTGCCAACTATGTTTCAGGGCCGGATTTTAACCTGAAAAATAAAAAGTCTCTCTGGACTTCTTTAGCAATTATAGGGATTCCGGCTGTAGTGGTTTTAGCTATTCCGGATGTGGGTTCCATGCTTGTATTCATTGCGTTCTTTATTGCATTGTATAGGGAAGGGCTTAATGGACTCCTGTTTGGGATTGGATTTCTTTTTGCTGCCGTATTTTTAGTGTCGCTGGCAGTTCCTCCTGTATACGTTGTGATTGCGATTCTGCTGATTATAGGAGTTCTGATCGCTATGAATTATCATAGGATGTCCTGGGATGTTATTACTATTTCGGGGATTGCAGGGTCTGTTCTGTTGCTATGTGCCCTGGCATTTGGATCGCCTTATATTTTAGAAAAGCTTCCCAAGCACCAGCGAGAAAGAATTGAGGTTCTTTATAAAGGAGAAAAAGCATTCAGAGATACTTCAGGATATAATTTGTTGTATTCTAAAACAGCAATCGGTTCAGGAGGAATGTGGGGGAAAGGATATCGTGAAGGATCTGTAACCCAGGGGAAATTTGTTCCTGAGCAGCAGACAGATTATATTTTCTGCGCCGTAGGGGAAGAATGGGGATTTGTAGGAAGTGCGCTTTTGGTATTGTGCTATATGGTATATATAGGACGTATTTACTATCTGGCGGAAAAGCAGAAATCTACATTTAACCGCGTATTTGGCTATTGCTTTGCATCCATTCTGCTGATGCACTTTTCAATCAATTTAGGGATGGTTATGGGGCTCTTTCCAACCGTAGGAATTCCTCTTCCGTATTTCAGTTACGGAGGAAGTTCTTTGCTGGCCTTTTCCATGATGACTTTTATTTTCTTTAAACTTAATTATTCTGACAAAAACAGCTTGGTGTAATTCGTCTCTTGAAGGCAAACGGTAAAACCAAATTTACTCTGTGGAATCCTGCAGGATGGCAGACAATATACCTATTGACAAACATACAAAATGAAAGAAGTTTACATTCAGGACCAGGATTTTGACAATGCAGATCTTTCCCGGCTGGAAAAAGGAGAGTATGAGAACTGTACTTTCAGGAACTGCAATTTTGAATACATGGATCTTTCCGGTTTTAGTTTTAACGGTTGTGATTTTGTAACCTGTAACCTCAGCATGGCGAAACTGGTTAAAACAGCTTTCCGTGATGTATTCTTTAAAGAATGTAAAATGTTTGGTCTCCAGTTTACCGATTGTAATGCTTTTGGTATGTCCTTCACATTTGAAGACAGTGCACTGAATAATTCGGTCTTTTATCAGACTTCCATTAAAAAAAACGGTGTTTAAAAACTCTAAACTGATTGAAGTGGATTTTACGGAATCGGATCTCTCTAACGCTGTTTTCAGCAATTGTGATCTTTCGGGTGCTGTTTTTGATGATACAGTCCTCGAAAAAGCTGATTTTAGATCTTCCTTCAATTATTGTATAGATCCGGCTTCAAATAAGCTCAAAAAGGCCAAATTTTCACTTTCTGAAGTGTACGGGCTCTTGTATAAGCTGGATATAGAAATAGAGAAGTAAATGGATCAGGTGCGAGTTGGAGGAGGCATATATTTAAACTTCATACAAAATTGCAAGAAATAAAGGGATGTATAACAGTTCAACAGATCAGTCTCAAAAATTGGGAACATAATAAATTGGCCTAAATATAAAAAATTCTGTCCATTATTGATTAGCATCAAAATTATTGAGATCGTTTTTCACGCAAAGTTTAAAAAAAAATAATGTTCTATTTCAAGTAGGCAAAAGAAGGTAGCATAGCTGCTGACCAAGCGCATACAAAGTGTTCCCTTCATCAGAATCGATTAAAGATCGATTCATTTCTTAGCTTACTTAAAATAAAGAGTAGTCAAAAAGAAACCTTTGCGTGAATTTTAAAAATTAAATAGATCTAAATATTATATGCCCCCGACTTTTGCGCTTGATCCAGTACAACAGAGACGGTCTATAGCCTAACTTATAAACAATAAAAAAAGCCATCAAAAATCTGATGGCTTCATTATTTAAATCAATTATTTAAAAATTAAAAATTTGCTGAAGTAGCTGGAGTTGTTGCTGCTAAATTGTTATAAGCATCTCCTTCTTCGTTGATTACTCTCTTGGCAAATCTGTATTTAGGACCCCAATATGAATCATTTAATGAAGAAATCATAACTCCTTTTGACGTTGCTGCATGAATAAATTTAACCTCACCATCTTCAGAAACACTTTCTACAATACCTACGTGAGAAATTCTTCTTCCATGAGAAAAGAAGATTAAATCTCCTTTCTGAAGGTCTCCTTTTTCTATTCTTTCGCCTTCCTGAGCCTGAGAAGCGGCCACTCTTGGCAGATTAAGTCCTGCTGCAGCTCCAAATACAGAAAGAACGAAAGCTGAACAATCTATACCTCTTCTGGTGGTCCCTCCATATCGGTAAGGAGTTCCCAGGTATGTTTCAGCTTCTGCAAGGATACCATCAATTGTTTTGTTGTATTTGATTGCTTTTGCAATCTCGGAATTCTTAATTGCCTTTTTAGCACTAGCTATAGAAGCAGCCTTTTCCGCAAGGAAAGAGTCGATCAATTTTTGCTTATCCTGCTCTAGTTTTTTGTTATCAATAGAAGCTAGTTTGGCATCTGTTTTGTATTCTTTAGCGTAAGTTGCTGGTTTTGAAACTACATAATTCGTAGCACACGATTGCATTGACACTGTAGTAACAATAGCAACTAAATAAAACAAAACTCTTTTCTTCATATATATTTGATTAACCGTGTTAAAAGGAATATTTATTTTCAAAAGCATTACAAAAGTATAGATTCCGAGTAAAAGACCCTTGATATGATTATTATCAGGATCTGACTTTAACACACTTTAACATATTATTTACGTATGTTAAAGAAAAATAAACCGCAACTGCCTTTTTTTGGCAAGTAAGCGGTTTTTTTTATTAAGATTCTTTAACAAAATATGTAGATATTCTTCTATAAACCGGAGATTCTCAATTAAAACTCTAAATTTCAGGGTTGTTAAAAAAATAAAAAAATTCCCCGGAAAACCGAGGAATTTAAACTAATATGGAACTTTACAGATACTATTTTGTAAACAACATTTCTCTGTATTTTGTCATAGGCCAAAGCTCATCATCCACCATCATTTCAAGAGCATCTGATGCTTCTCTGATTCCGTCGAATAATGGTTTAACTTTATTGCAGTATTCTTCTGCCTGCTTCTGGCTGTCGGATATGCTTTTTGCCGCTTCTCTGGCTTTAATAAGATCTTCAACTCCAAGCTTAATTTTAGAAACATTTTCGGAAATGCTGGTAATTAAACTCATTTGTTCTTTTGCCAATGGTTTAAATTCTTTATCTCCAAAGATCTCTTTAAGACCTTTAACGTTTTCAATCAATCTGTTCTGATAGTTTAAAGCAGAAGGGATAATATGGTTTCTTGCGATATCACTTAAAACTCTTGCTTCGATATCAATAACGGTAGAGTATTTTTCCAGCTTGATTTCATTTCTTGCTTCCACTTCCCTGTGGGTGAAGATTCCCATCTCTTCATACAGGTCTAAGAATTTTTTGTCCATTTCCTGCTTAAGAGCTTCAGGAGTGGTTTTAAGGTTATTTAATCCTCTTTTCTTCGCTTCTTTAGCCCAATCATCAGAATACCCGTCGCCTTCAAACATTATATTCTTGGATTGTTTGATGTATTCTCTTAATACATTGAAGATGGCTTCATCTTTCTTTAATCCTCCTTCGATAAGAGCATCTACTTCTTTTTTGAAGTCATTAAGCTGTTTAGCAGCGATGGTATTCATCACCGTCATAGATTCCGCACAGTTGGCAGAAGATCCTACGGCTCTGATTTCAAATTTATTTCCTGTAAAGGCAAATGGAGAGGTTCTGTTTCTATCCGTATTATCTAGTAGGATTTCAGGAATTTTCCCCACTACATTTAATTTCAATTCTGTTTTTTCTTCCGGAGATAATTTTCCGTTTGTTACTTTTTCAAGTTCTTCCAAAACACTGAACAGCTGGCTTCCGATGAATACGGAAATAATTGCCGGTGGAGCTTCGTTAGCACCAAGTCTGTGATCATTACTTGCAGAGGCAATACTTGCTCTTAAAAGATCTGCATATTCATGAACAGCCTTAATGGTATTCACGAAGAACGTTAAGAACTGAAGGTTTTTCTTAGGGTTTTTTCCTGGGCTTAACAGGTTTTCACCAGTATCAGTAGCTAAAGACCAGTTGTTGTGCTTACCGCTTCCGTTTACTCCGGCGAATGGCTTTTCGTGGAAAAGAATATGGAAGTGGTGTTTGTGAGCTACTCTTGCCATGATGTCCATCAATAAAGAGTTATGGTCTACAGCAACGTTTACTTCCTCAAACATTGGAGCAAGTTCAAACTGGTTAGGGGCAACCTCGTTGTGTCTTGTAGTTGCAGGGATACCCAGTTTCATACATTCAATTTCCAGCTCTTTCATGAAGTTCATCACCCTTGTCGGGATAGAACCGAAATAGTGGTCATCCAGCTGTTGTCCTTTTGCAGGAGAATGTCCCAGTAAAGTCTTTCCTGTCAGAACAAGGTCCGGACGGGATTGGTATAATGCTGAATCTACAAGGAAATATTCTTGTTCCCAACCTAAAGTAGGGGTTACTTTCGTTACATTTTTATCAAAATACTGCATTACGCTGGTTGCTGCTTCATCTACAGCGTTCAAAGCTCTCAGAAGTGGGGCCTTATAATCCAAAGTTTCTCCTGTATAAGAGATAAATATGGATGGAATACATAATGTAGTTCCCATAATGAATGCCGGAGAAGTCGGATCCCAGGCAGTATAACCTCTTGCTTCAAATGTATTTCTGATTCCTCCGTTCGGGAAAGAAGAAGCATCAGGTTCTTGCTGAATCAGCATATTCCCGCTGAATCTTTCAATGGCTCTTCCACCTTCAATCGGGGTAAAGAATGAATCGTGCTTTTCTGCTGTAGTTCCTGTCAAAGGTTGGAACCAGTGAGTATAATGCGTTACTCCTTTACTCATTGCCCAGTCTTTCATTGCTACGGCTACCTGGTCTGCGATATGTCTCTGGATTTTAGTTCCTTTCTTGATCGCGTCCATAATAGAGCTGAAAGCCTCTTTCGTTAAATATTCTCTCATCGTTTCTTCAGAGAAAACATTTTTGCAGAATAGCTCTGATAGTTTTGCCGGGATTTCAACAGAATTATCTTTTCTGAAGTCCTTAAATGGCAGGGTTTCTAATGCTTTGAATCGTAAGGTTGACATATTTGGGTTGATTTTGATAGGGCAAATTTACAAAAAAAACAAAACAAAATCATTTTGACCCTAAAAAAATAAGGGGTCTAATTAAAATTTACATTATTTAAACGTGTGTTTGGTGTTCTTCAATAGGGGTGATCATAATGCAGAACTTAAAAAATTACTGTCCAGGTCAGATTTTAAAGGGGCATGACATCAAATACATTTATTGTATGGAGGGTAGAATACGGTACGTATTAAGCTACTTATTAAAAGATAGTTAAAATAAAATGCTCAAAGATTTTGTATATTTGTGTGAAATTTATTTTATGACAAATTCTAGAGCAAGAGAAACAACAGAGGCTATTGAAAGACTATATATCTCTATGAGACATTTATTTTATAGAGGATTTTTCAAGCCAGCGGGTGTTTCAGGAGAGAGTATCAGGAGCTTGTTAAAAACCATCAATCCGGAGATTTACGGGACAATGAATATTCCGAATAAACTGGAGCTTGACGGTTTGATGTATGTTTTAGACAGACTTCCTGAGGGGATTGAAGAATGCGCTTTTATTCATCTTACATCAGATGAAGGGTTTGATAAAGGAAGTTTCGAACCTATTGTTCCAAAGAAAAGAAGAAGAAACTGTTATAGAATAGACGAACACCAGATGAATATTGAGGTTCTTTTGGGCCGTTCCGAAATTTATGACATACTTACCC
This sequence comes from Chryseobacterium sp. P1-3, assembly GCF_000738495.1. NCBI lineage: Bacteria > Pseudomonadati > Bacteroidota > Flavobacteriia > Flavobacteriales > Weeksellaceae > Chryseobacterium > Chryseobacterium sp. P1-3. The sequence goes on along the minus strand of NZ_JPEQ01000011.1, from coordinate 390 downwards.
ACCTGACATTCCTGTTTATAGAAGCGGATAAAATCCGTAATCTGGCTTTCATCCAGGATGAAAACTGGAAACCAACAAGGGCCTTTAAAATTATTGAAGAGGTAGTAAAAGGAGAGAAAAAATTCAGCAGGAAAGAAAAAGAGGTTGCTCTTATCCATCTTTCTTCTTTAATCGGGAGATCTTTTGATGAAACCTTGAGGGCTTATAATACCTTTGGAGATGATAATAACCCTGACCGTCTATTTAAAATCATCTACAATCTGGGAAAGGTAAGCCTTGAAGACGCAAAAGGTGCCAGAGAAAGAGAAATTTATTTTAGTGCCATATTAAAGGAAAGGGTGGGACACCATTACTTTGGTGAAAAATGGGCCAATAAAGTAAAAGAAGTTT
>NZ_JPEQ01000010.1:0-360971 GCF_000738495.1 Chryseobacterium sp. P1-3 | reverse complement strand
TGCCGATTGCAGCTTATGGGGTGTTCATATAGGAAGATAGTTTTATTGTTATGACTTAGGATTATTTTTGCCCAGTTCAACACAGTCCCTTTCTAAAGGAAAGGCCAGAATTCTAAAGGTAGAAGTATTCCCATGTTTGCTGAAGCGGGTAATGATTTCTTCCAGCTCGGAAACCTTTTTGGCTACCAAATGCACAATGAGGCAAAAATCTCCTGTGGATTTCATCACTTTAAGAATGCCGTTTATGTTTTCAATCTCCTTTAAAAAGGGAGGGATATCGCAATACGGAATATCAATTCCTATGATTACATTTTCGTTAAACCCTAGCTGTTCATAATCCAGATTAACAGTAAATGATTTTATAACCCTGGCTTCTTCCATCTTCCGGATTCTTTCTGCCACGGCAGGAGCAGTGAGACCAATTTTTCTTCCAATATCTGTGTTAGATAATCGGGAATTTTTCTGCAGTTCATTTAAAATGGCATAATGTAATTGATCTAGCTGCATAATTATTTAGAAATGAAAGTTTTTTTATTTAAATCTTTAGTTACAAAAGTAATGGGTTTTCTGCAAATACGGAGATTTGCAATATAAAAAAACAATCTGATGAAATCTAATATCAATATAATTTTGGCCTTTTTAGCGGTCATGAGCCTGGCTACCGGCGGAATTTTTGTAAAACTGAGCAGTTTACCTCCCATCAATACAGCTTTATACAGGATTTTATTTTCATTGGTTTTTCTGTTTCCATTTGTTTATAAGAAGATACGGGCTATTGATAAAAAATCATGGGTTATCATTTTGTTCAGCGGAATTTTCCTGGCGATAGATCTTATTCTCTGGAATACTTCTTTCCATTATACATCCGTAGCCAATGCCAATCTCTTCGTCAATCTGGTTCCTTTTACTACCGTTCCGTTATCTTATTTCTTATTTAAAGAAAAACCGGGAAAAAATTTCCTGATAGGTTTATCCGTTTCTGTCATAGGGATTATGGTCCTGATGTGGGGAAAGTTTAATATTTCCGGAAATGGCAGCTATAAAGGGGATCTTTTAGCTTTTTTAGCATCTGTTTTTTACGGATTATTCCTGCTAAGTGTGTATAAGGTAAGAGCAAAGGCAGATGCTGCTACTATTATGTTTATCAGCGGATTGGGATCTATTCCGGTATTGTTTCTTACGGCGGGAGTAATAGAAGGGATTATGATTCCACAGACTTCGAGGGAAATAGGGATTTTATTAGGACTTGCATTATGTTCTCAAATATTGGGACAGGGGTTATTAAGCTACTGTTTAGGGAAAATAAGCATTCTTCTTTCTTCAGTTATCATTCTCAGCCAGCCTGTATTTGCTGCCATCTATGCCTACTTTCTTTTCTCTGAAATATTGACAATTAAAGAAATCCTGGGAATTATTATTATCCTGACCGGTGTATACTATGCCAAAAAGCAGCCTGAACCATCTGTTACATCATGTCCACAAGTATGATAAAGTAAGAAAAAACACAAATTCAATATAGGAAGCTTATTATTTTATTTAAGCTGAAAAGAGAGACCTTTCCCTGGTCTCTCTTTATGTACAATATACAATCTATGGATAACCATCAGTTCTATACAGTTATTCAGCTACTTCTTCTTTTTTGCTTTCAGGCATTTTGTCGTGAATAAGTTTTTCTCTGTCCTCCAGGATATCCATCATGTTTCTGCAATAGCTGAATTTTCTGGCTTCCCTGATCTGTTCCAATGCAGTATCATAATCTCCTTTCCGTTCAAACAAAAGAGATTTCCCCAAAAGAATTTCTGCTTTGTCGATACCTTTCATCTTCAAAGCATAATTGATAAGTCTTTCGGCTTCCTCGTAATCTTCATTACTTAAAAGGCATTCAATGTAATATTTAGGAGTATTCACGTTTCCTATATTGCTTTGCATTGCTTCTTCGAAGTATTTTTTTTGCTGTTTCATAATCTTTCAGGACCTCTGAATGTATCCTACCCATCAGACACAAGCTATCTGCATCCTCTGGTTCATAGGAAAGGGCATAATTCAGGGCATCCAGGCAATCGGACATATTATAAGGAAAGTGTTCCAACGCTTCAAAATAGTATTTATTTTTAGTTAAGGTCATTGCTATCATTTTTTAATTCATGTTTAAGGATATTCCTTTGCTTTTTATAGGACTTATCCTGATAATTATTTTTAAAATCTGTTCCGGAAAATGTACGTACCGGGTTTCCACGCTGTACCTGCAGATGATTATTCCATGTTTCCTGCATTTTCTTTTCCAATTGCTGAATATGAAGTCCCATAACCTTTTCTTTTAACCTTATCACCGACAGTTTCTTATTCTCTAATTGTGAGCGTGTATCCTGCACAAATACAGACAGGCCTGTAGGAAGGTGTGTGGCACGGACTGCCGTATTTACTTTGTTCACATTCTGTCCTCCACTTCCCTGACTTCTTGTTGTCTGAAACCGGATATCTTTTTCATCAAACCGAACAGCATCTTCTATTTTCAGCTCAAAAATTCCTATAAACCAGTTACTTCTCTTATGCAGCTTTCTGAACATACTTTTCCCTGTCCAGCAAATACTTCCTACCCAGCTTTTAAGAAATTCAGCTGTATCTTTTCCTTTTAAAAGCAAGGTTATGGATTTCAATGCCAGGTTTTCATCACCGTTTTCACGGTGAATGATTTCATATTCTATTTTATTTTGTTTTACTTCTTCTAAAAAGGTTTTCAAAACCTTGGCGACCACCCACTGACATTCCAGGGGGCCTCTTCCGGAAGTGATCTGTATTAATTTTTCCATTACTATTGGGGTATTTTGCTCAATAAGGGATTTCCTACCGGATCTATACCCTTTTGTAATAATTCTTTTGCAGCCATTACTGCCCAACATTTGTCGCTGGAATGAATATTTCTGTAAAATGAAAGCAGAATATCCGGCCTTACCACAGTAAACCCATTGGCTTCAATAGTCTCGAGATCATTTCTTTCAAAGAAATCAATAGTAATCCTGTGAAATTTTCCTTCTTCCAGTTCCACTGTTTTCTCATACCTCCTGAAGTTTTCGTCACCCGGAAGGTGGTCATAGCGGGTCCAGACTTTCCGGAATCCTTGCTGCTGAAGGATCATAACCGTTTCAGCTACATTTTCTTTCTTTACAAAAACATCAATATCTTTATGATCATGAGCATGTTTATATTCGGTATGTCCGGGCTCTGACATACAATGCCATGCCCAGCCTCCTGATATAATAACTTTCTCTTTTAATTGTTCTAAAATTTCAAGCCCGGACCGGATTCTGAATTCCGGCCAGACTTCTCCATATCTCTTTGTATTATGAGGTGCTCCCATTGTTTTGTTTTCTTTAATTGAGACTGACTACCTGTCCATTCTCACAATTCTTGGCTGAAATGTTCCCAATATATCCACCAATTCACTTTGGGCATTCATGACTTCGTAAATATCTTTATAAGCCATTGGTGCTTCCTCAGCATTTCCGCCTATCAGTGTAACATTTTTCAGCTTTAATTCTTTTTTGATATCATTCTGGGTGAAAAGGCTTCTGCATTCTCCTCTTGAATGGGACCTTCCGGCACCATGTGAAGCAGATTTAAGAGAATTCGGGTTTCCTTTTCCACGGACGATAAATCCTTTAGCGGTCATAGACCCCGGGATCATTCCCAGTTCGTTTTCATCAGCCGGAGTTGCTCCTTTTCTGTGAACAATCACTTCTTTTCCGTTGTGAACTTCTTTCCATGCAAAATTGTGATGGTTTTCAATTCTTGCTTTCACTCTTCCTCCTACAGCTTTTATTAATCTCCTGTGAATATCATTATGGCACGCTGATGCATAATCTCCTGCGAGCGTCATTGCCGTCCAGTATTCTAGCCCCATATGGGAACTTAAATCCAGCCAGGCAAACTGCTGAGCTTCTTTGGGAAGGGGACACTGATCTGCCGCTACCCTGGAATAATACTGGGCAATTTCTGCCCCTAATCCTCTTGAGCCACTATGCGACAAAATACCCAGGTACTTTCCTGCAGGCAGCCCTATCTGTTCATCGACTTCCGTGATTTCCACTTCCCCGAATTCTACAAAATGGTTTCCGCCGCCTGATGTTCCCATCTGTTTAACAGCTTTTCCTTTTAGTCTTCTTAAAATCGGGATCAGATCAAATGTATCCCTATCAAAAAATTTCATGATCTACATGAGATTTATGGGTTTCATACATCCCGAATTTGGTGTGTTCAGCAAGGGCTTTTTCATATTTATCTCTCGCTCCGTCCAGATATGAAACAGGCGTATCCAGAATACTCAGGCTCATTCTACAGCCAATATCCATTCCTACTCCGTACGGAATCACTGCATTTTCTACAGCGAGAACACCTCCTATCGGAAGACCATAGCCACTGTGGGCGTCTGGCATTAAAGCTCCCTGAACTGATATTGGAAGTTTCAGTGCTGTGTACAGCTGGTTTTTTGCCTCTTCTGAGATAGTATTTCCAAAGACCTGAAAAGAAGCACGCTGTGCATTTAGCATTCTTTTTTCTGTTTTCTTCGATGAAAGCAGTGTTTCTGCAATCTGGCCAAAAGTCAGATCTTTTTCAAAGTTTTCCGGGTTCAGCAAAATTTCTTTCAAAAGCGATTTCACATACTGGATATTTTTGGTGGCAAAATTTCTCTTCATCACTTCCAAGGCGACATTGACGCTTTGGTTATTTGGATATCCGAGTTTTAATATATCTTTTCCTTTTAGTTTTAAATTTCCCATTGTTTCCTTTTTTACATTATTTGGACTTCTACGTCCTGAAAGCTTTCTGCAATCTCTCGCAGATATGGTGCAGGTAACGCATAAATGCATGTATACCTGTACGGCAATATTCTTATTGCTTCAAGAAATATTGCTTGAAAATCCACGGAATATTTATTTTATAATCAAAATTCATTATTCCGTTGATATTTTCTTGTTTATTATATCTTTTTAATCGTTCTTTTCTGCTTCTGACTTCTCATACGAAAAGACAGAATGATCATTTTTCATTTTCAGATACAGGATATCATACAGATCCAAAATTCCGGACGCACTCTCATTCAACTAAAAAACTAGTTGAATAAGTTAACAATGATGACCTCCATGAATTTTTTGAATTGTAAAATTCTATGATCTGATCCTTTATGACACTAAAGATTCGGGAAACTTAGTTTAAATATTGCGCAATAAAAAACCCGAAATCTCTACGACTTCGGGTGTTGATATTTCATTGTACTGTTATTCTATGAGTGTACCAAACCACGAAGCCTTACCACCATAAGGGGTAATCCAACTGTAGAATTCTGCTTTGTTCTGAACATTGCTTCGTTGTTTTTTTAATGGTTAAACTTGATTTACAGATGCAAATATAGAATTATTTTTTTCAATCTCCAATTCTTTTTAAATCTTATTTTTGTACTATGAAGAGTATACATAAAATTTTATTGGGCTTACTTCCACTGATTTTTGTTGGATGTAAGAAAGAAACTCCGGCAAAAGAAGAAGAAAAAATAAAGGTAACGGAAAAGGGCTGTTTTTCACCTTATTTTATGAAAAAGATTCTTAATTTACAAGAAATGAAGAGTCAGGCCAGAGTCCTTGATTCATTGACGAAAGGAAAGGGAAGCATTGGCTTTGTGGTAGACAGCTCAAAGGCTCACAATATTTGGAACTATTCTATTTCTGCGGGCTATAACGGCCCGGATCGTTTTGAAACCTATCATGTCTTCCATGCGTCAAGTGATCAGTGTAATACCTTAAAAATCCAGGAACCTGTTTCCGGAGAATATATTTCTATAGAGGAATGGAGAAAACGTAAAAGCGAGCCCTCTAAAATGGAATCTCTTCTGAAGCCCGGAAATTATAGTTTACCTCTTAAAAGCCTGCCACAAGCAGAAGTAAAATTCCAGAAAACAGATTTTTTGATAAAGGGTTCCCAGGAATACAGCTGCGGCAATCCTATATTCCGGTATTTCCCTTTAACCCGTTATAAAAATATTGAACTAATTCTTGTACCGATGGATTGCGGAGATTTTGAATACCGGTACTATCTCCTTACGGTACATGAAAACAAAATAGCCGGAGAGGCTTATGTGGAAGGCGTGTGGTTTGATCCCGGAAAAGATGACCAACTGGAAGAAGTCAGCAGCTATGAGATCAGTAAAAACGGTAAGATCACGGTAAAAACGGACCATACTTCCGATGGAAAGACTCAAAAAACCACCTATACGAATTATCAGATCATGGATGACGGTAAAATAAAGCACCTGTCTGACATATAAAATAAAGGCTGTTTCTTTTGGGAACAGCCTTTATTTGTATTTTTAAATTTTAAAGTCCGGATGACTGGGCTAACATTTTTTCTAAAATTTCTACGGCACATTTAGGTAGATTGGTTCCTGGGCCAAAGATAAAGTCCGCCCCGTTGGCATACAGGAACTCATAATCCTGTTGCGGAATTACACCTCCCACCACAATAGCAACGTCGTCTGCACCCAGCTTTTTAAGCTCTTCCACTACTTGTGGAACCAATGTTTTATGTCCTGCTGCCAGGGAGGATACTCCCAAGATGTGAATATCGTTTTCAACGGCCTGTTTAGCCACTTCTTCAGGAGTCTGAAATAAGGGAGCCACATCAACATCGAATCCCATATCTGCAAAGGCAGTAGCAACCACTTTAGCGCCTCTGTCATGACCATCCTGCCCCATTTTCGCCACCATCAGCCTTGGGCGGCGGCCTTCTTCTTCTTCAAATTTCTGAGTAAGGTGAAGGGCTTTTTCAAAATATTCGTTTTTACCGGCATTCATAGCGTATACACCAGAAATTGTTTTAATATTGGCCTTATATCTTCCAAAAGTTTCTTCCATGGCATCACTCATTTCGCCAAGGGTTACTCTTCTTCTTGCTGCTTCGATGCATAATGCAAGAAGATTTCCTTTTCCTGTTTTAGCACTTTCACGGATCTCACCAAGGATCTGCTCAACCGCTTCTGTATTCCTTTCAGCTTTGATTTTATTAAGTCTTTCAATCTGCTTTCTGCGAACTTCTGTATTGTCGATATCCAGAATTTCTATGGCATCCTGTTGTAATGATGTTTTGAATGAATTGACTCCAATGATGAATTCTTCTCCGCTATCAATTTTAGCCTGTTTTTTCGCTGCAGCCTCTTCAATCCTCATTTTAGGAATTCCGGCTTCTATGGCTTTGGTCATACCTCCTTCCTGCTCTACCTCATCAATATACCTCATCGCCTCTTCAATCATCTGCTGGGTAAGACTTTCTACCAGATTACTTCCACCCATCGGATCTACTACATCACAGATTCCGCTTTCCTGCTGAAGAATAATCTGGGTGTTTCTGGCAATTTTGGCTGAATAATCTGTAGGAAGCGCAATTGCTTCATCCAGCGCATTGGTATGTAAAGATTGTGTTCCTCCTAATGCCGAAGATAATGCCTCGATAGCAGTTCTGGTAATATTATTGAAAGGCTCCTGTTCTGTAAGGGACCAGCCTGAAGTTTGCGAATGGGTTCTTAATGCTAATGATTTTGCATTCTGAGGGTTAAACTGCTTTAAAAGATTGGCCCAGATATATCTTGCGGCACGCATTTTTGCAATTTCCATGAAGTGGTTCATGCCGATGGCCCAGAAGAAAGACAATCTGGGTGCAAAATCATCCACATTCATTCCGGCTTTAATCCCTGTCCTCACATATTCCAGGCCATCTGCAAGGGTATATGCCATTTCCAGTACCGGAGTGGCCCCTGCTTCCTGCATATGGTATCCTGAAATGGAAATTGAGTTGAATTTCGGGATATTCTGAGAAGTATATTCAAAAATATCCGCAATGATTTTCATAGAAGGTGCAGGCGGATAGATATAAGTATTTCTTACCATAAACTCTTTCAGAATATCATTCTGAATGGTACCTGAAAGCAATTCCTGTTTTACCCCCTGTTCTTCTGCGGCTACGATATAAAAAGACAAAATCGGGAGTACGGCTCCATTCATGGTCATGGAAACAGAAATCTGGTCCAGCGGGATTTCGTTGAAAAGAATTTTCATATCTTCAACGGAATCTATGGCAACTCCGGCTTTTCCTACATCTCCTACCACCCTTGCATGATCAGAGTCATATCCTCTGTGAGTGGCAAGGTCAAAGGCTACGGAAAGCCCTTTTTGCCCTGCTGCAAGGTTTCTCCTGTAGAACGCATTGGATTCTTCAGCGGTAGAAAAACCTGCATATTGACGGATTGTCCAGGGTTTTTGAACATACATTGTGGAATACGGTCCTCTCAGATAAGGCTCAATCCCCGGAGAAGTTTGTGTTAATGACTGATCTTTAACATCTTTTTTCTCATAGGAGGATTTAAGTTCCAATCCGTCTTTTTCAAAAGTATAGATTTCCCTTTCCTGAGGTAATACACTAAAATCCGGTTTTTTCACAGAAATTGTTTTTCGCATTCCAATAATTTTTGTCTCCGTAAAGTTAATTTTTTTTGAACGAAACATGAAACTCCTGTTAATATACTGTAGTTCTGGCTATTAGACAAGAAAAGACCGGACAATCTTCCGGTCTTTATGATTATATATTCTATGCCTCGTTTTTATAAACCTGGCAAGACACTCATTATATAGGATAGTATCCTGGTTTAAATATTAAAGTTTTATTCCCATTTCATACAAAGCAAATGATATAAGATCTGCATTTTCACTGATCACCTGATCTGTTGATCTTCCGGCACCATGTCCTGCGTTCTTTTCAATTCTCAGCAAAACAGGGTTTTTGCAAGCCTGTTTTTCCTGAAGTTCTGCTCCAAACTTGAACGAATGGGCAGGAACTACTCTGTCATCGTGATCACTGGTGATAATCATTGTGGATGGATAACATGTTCCGGCTTTTACATTATGTACCGGAGAGTAAGATTTAAGGTATTCGAACATTTCTTTACTGTCTTCAGCTGTTCCGTAATCATATGACCAGCCCGCCCCGGCTGTAAATTTATTGTATCTCAGCATATCCAGAACTCCTACTCCAGGGAAGGCCACTCTGGCAAGATCCGGACGCATTGTCATGGTTGCCCCTACCAATAGTCCTCCATTTGATCTTCCTGAGAGTGCCATATATTCTTTTGATGTATATCCTTTATTCTGTAGATATTCTCCGGCAGCAATGAAGTCCTCAAAAACATTTTTCTTCTGCTGTTTGGTTCCGGCATCATGCCATTTTTTACCATATTCACCTCCACCACGGATATTCGGAACTGCATAGATTCCTCCATTTTCCATCCAGATAGCATTGACTACAGAGAAAGAAGGCTGTAAGCTGATATTAAAACCTCCATATGAATATAAAATAGTCGGGTTCTTACCATCCAGTTTAGTTCCTTTTTTATAATTAATCATCATAGGCACTTTCGTACCGTCTTTTGAGGTATAAAATACCTGCTCCGAAATATAATCATCAGGATTAAATTTCACTTTTGGCTTCTGGTATACTTCAGATTTACCGGAATCTACATTGAATTTATAGGTTGTTCCCGGTGTAATATAATTACTGAAAGAATAGTAAACATCCTTTTCTTTTTCTTTTCCTCCGAAACCGGAAATATTACCTTTCCCGGGAAGTGTTATTTCTCTGACCAGTTTTCCTGTTTTATCGAACTGTTTTACCTGATCAATTGCATCAATCATATAAGTGGCAAAGAAATATCCTCCTCCGGAAGAGATTCCCAATACATTTTCTGTCTGCGGAATCACATCTTTCCAGGTTTCAGGGGCCGGATTACTTATCGTTGTTTTTACAAGACGCATATTCGGTGCATCTTTATCCGTGAAGATGAAAAGCTCATCTCCCTGTGTATCTACAATTCCTGCATTGATATCAAATCCTTTGGTAATCTGAACGAAATCTCCACCTTTTTTTAAATCTTTTATATACAATTCATTTCCATTGGTAGCATTCGCTGCGGAAATGATCAGGTATCTCTGATCTTCGGAGACCTCTGCACTCAGATATCTCCTCGGCGTTTTCTCGCCTCCGAAAATAAGTTTGTCCTCAGACTGTTTTGTTCCCAGTTTATGGAAATATACCTTATGTTTATCCGTCATTCCGGAAAGCACGGTTCCTTCTTTCGGTTTATCATAGCTTGAGTAATAAAACCCTTCGTCTCCCTGCCATGAAATTCCACTGAATTTTACATCCAATAAAGTATCGTCAATTTGTTTTCTGGTAACGGCATCAATAATGATAATTTTGTTCCAGTCGCTTCCTCCTTCAGAGATGGAATAGGCGGCAAGATTACCTTTTTTGTTGAAGGAGAGGTTGGAAAGGGAAGTCGTTCCTTTTTCTGAAAATTTATTAGGATCTAAAAAAACTTCTGTAACCTTTGTTTTGTTGTGGGTTCTATACAAAACAGACTGTGCCTGAAGACCATCATTTTTATAATAGTAAGTGTAATCTCCTTCTTTGAAAGGGGCAGAAATTTTTTCGTAATTCCATATTTCTTTCAATTGGTTTTTAATTTTGTCCCTGAAGGGAATTTTCGAAAGATAATTCTGGCTGTAGGCCACTTCTTCATCTACCCATTTTTTTGTAGCTTCGGAATCGTTTTCCAAATCCCTGTACGGGTCGGATACTGTGGTTCCGAAATAAGTATCTGTCTGATTTCCTTTTAATGCTTTAGGATAATTCATTTTCTGAGAATAAAAAGATGCTGAAAAAAGAACTCCAGCCGTTAATAACATCGGTTTAAAATTCATAGTAAACGGTTTTCTCAAAAATACATAAAGTATGTGACATAAAAAAAAGCCCCGGAAATCCGAAGCTTTAGTTATTGTATTATTCTTTTGATCCGAAACTGTCGAAGTAAAAATCGGTAAGGTTGGAAACAATCTCATCAGGACTTCCGTTCCAATAGTATATTTTCCCGCCTTCTTTCAGTTCATATAAACTAAACTGCTGATCGGTAGTTACTGTTTTATCTGCATTTTTAAACTCCTGGGCAGCCTGGGTCAGATACTGCTTAAGCACCTCAGGCTTTACTTTTTTGGTATCTCCTGTAGGCCCGGAAGTTAATTTTGAAGGAACTTTAAAGCTTACGGAATAAGTGACCTCAGCAATTTTCTCATTTTCAACATATTCGTTCGGAACTACTTTTACATTCTTAATCGTCAGTTTTCCCTGTTTGAAATTATTGAGCATTTCTCTGAAATAATCTTCTGCTTCCTTTTTACACGCTGAAGCTGTTGCTTTAGGAAAAGCCGCCAGGAAGTTATCCACACTGGTTTTCAGCATTTCTTCTGAAGTTTCTTTAAAATTAACCTGATAAGCATTCTGCCCTTCTACTGTAGGTCTCAGGTAGTCATTAAGTTTACCCAGCGCTGTTTCATCGTTGTTCACAAAGGTGCCAAAGAACATTTCAAATGCTTCCGCAGGTTTTTTTACCTCTGTCTGAGCCGAAAGATGTTGTCCTGCCATAGCCAACAACAGAAACAAAATAATTTTGTAGTTTTTCATAGTTTAATATTTAAGATTTTAATTAAGTAATCTAAAAAGAAAAGCCTCCGAAAATTCAGAGGCTATATTGTATTTTAAAACTTTTAGTAGTTTTCTTCTTCGCCCTTCATTTTCTCTGCATTTTCCGCCATAATTACCGCATCTATCATTTCAGAAATGTCTCCGTTCATGTATGCATCCAGATTATACATGGATTTGTTGATTCTATGATCTGTTACCCTTCCCTGCGGATAATTGTACGTTTTGATTTTTGCAGAACGGTCTCCCGTAGAAACCATTGTTTTTCTTTGAGCAGCAATATCTCCCTGTACTTCCTGCAATTTGATATCATATAATTTGGCACGAAGCATTTCCATTGCCAATTCGCGGTTAGCCAGCTGGGAACGGGCCTGCTGACAAACTACTACCAGCCCTGAAGGCTTGTGTGTCAGCTGAACTTTAGTTTCAACCTTGTTTACGTTCTGACCACCGGCACCTCCTGAACGGGAAGTCTGCATTTCAATATCAGCAGGATTGATTTCTACGTCTACTTCTTCAGCTTCAGGTAAAACCGCAACCGTAATGGCAGAGGTATGTACCCTTCCCTGGGATTCAGTTTCCGGCACACGCTGTACACGGTGTACACCTGATTCAAATTTCATGATTCCGTACACCCCTTCTCCTTCTACCTTCATGATCAGTTCCTTGTAACCTTTTGCAGCTTCGTTGGAATCTGTCACTTCATGTCTCCATCCTTTTGCTTTAAAGTACATGGTATACATCCTGTAGATATCTTCTACAAAAATTGCAGCTTCATCACCTCCTGTTCCCGCACGTAATTCCACGATAACGTTTTTATCATCTGCAGGATCTTTAGGAATCAACAATACTTTAAGTTCTTCTTCCAATCCCGGAATTCTGGATTGTGCTTCTAATTTTTCTTCTTTAGCAAGATCTACCAAGTCTCTATCTGAACCATCAGCAATAATTTCATCAGATTCTGCAATAGAATCCAAAGCTCCTTTGTACTGATCGTACACCCTAACAATTTTCCCTAAGTCACTATATTCTTTGTTCAAAGAAGAATATCTTTTTTGATCTGAAATGACATCAGGCTGTATAATAAGGTCTGCAACCTCATTATATCTTTGTTTTATAGCTTCTAATTTTGGAATTAATGATTTCGACATTGTAGAAATTTTGTGGGTGCAAAGATACGGATTATTAATTCAAAATTAAAATCCCAAATGAGCATAAATTTTTGAACACTAGAGGAAACGGCAAAAAGCAGATTTACCCTTTACTTAATTTTCTTCAGGGGCATTCCCTTCGTCTTTCTTGCTTCCTGAGAGTCTTCTGTCAATGACATACAGAATAATCCCCACCGCTATTATTCCTAATCCTATCATACTCTCTTTGGGGTTATGGATAAAGGTGAAATAAAGGATATAAACACTGAACAGCAAAAAAACAGTCGGAAAAATATAAAAAACATTGGATTTGAATATTGTACGGTCTTCCTTTTTAAGGAAATATACCGTGGAAATTGCCAGGCTTGCAAATAATTGAAGAATAAAAGCGGTATACACAAAGATTTCTTTAAAGCTTCCTGTCAGAATAATAATGGCAGCAATTACAGCGTGGGCAAAGATTGCCCTCACCGGAATTCCTTTTTTATTTCCCTTAGAAAGCGGTTTCCATATGTGTGTATCTCTGGCAAAGGCCTGAGTCAGTCTCGATCCCACCCATAAATAACCGCTGATGGTGGCTATCAGCTGTAATGCAATAAAAATATTTACTATTTTCCCAAAACTGATCCCCAGCATATTAATGGCAGCTTCTCCCATGACATCCTCTTTTCCTGCCAGCTGGGTTACCGGAGCATGTTTCAGCATAATGTAATTAACCAGCAAATAACTCAACGTTACAAAAACAGTTCCTATAATCAGTGATTTGGGAAGGTTTTTTTGAACCTCCTTTATTTCTCCGGCAATATAGGAGGCCGAGTTCCAGCCGGTATAGGAGTAAGTCACAAAAACCAGAGAGGTGGCAAAAGCAGGAAGCATAATCTCCTTCTGCCAGCTATTACTGAAATTCAGGCTGTTCCCTATTTGCGGAGATCCTGAAAGACCAACTCCTACTATAACCAGTATGATAATAAAGGCTATTTTAATAAAAGTGAAAAAGTTATGAAAACGGCTCGACGTTTTTTAAGCTGAATGATAAAGTAGTGGCAACCAGAAAAATGGCCATCATTGCAAAACCGTTTCCAAAAGTATAATCAAATACAGAGAGATATTTAGACATGGCCAATGCGGCTAACGCAACAGGGGAAGAGAATCCGATAATCAAAGAAATCCAGCTTATAAGATAACCAAATAAAGGATGATATGTTTCTTTAAGGTAAATAAAGTCGCCGCCATTCCCTTTAAAATGGGATCCCAATTCTGCATAGCAAAAGGCTCCGAACAAAGCCAGAATCCCACCTATTATCCATAACAGGAATATGCTGTAGGTATTGGTGATATCGGATAGCTGAAACCCCAGCGTGGTAAAAATCCCGGTTCCGATCATATTGGAAACTACAATGGCGGCGGCTGTTTTCCAGCCGATCTGATGTGAAGCTGTGCTCATCTGATAATTAAAAATTAAAATTTAGTCTTCCAAAGAAATAGCTTCCCAGAGTCCCCATCTGAACCGGCGCATATTTGAACACTCCATAATATGAGTTTTCATATATCTGGCGATCTGAAAAGACATCAAATACATTATTAGCTCCAATGGTAAAGTTGATGTTTTTTGTAATATCATATCCCACACTAAGATCTGTCACGATTTTGGGTGAAAATTCCTGAACACCTCCAAACGGATAGCCGTCTCTTATGACTTTGCCAAAATAGGTATTTCTTACGAGAAAATTGAATTTTCCTATTCCATAGTTCAACCCTAAGGATGCTTTGGTTTTGGGTGACAAAGATTCTATAATATTGATCTGGTCCGGACCAAAGAATTCATTTTGGGGAGTTCCCAAGTTTTCCGGAAAATGGAAATCTGTAATTTTTGTCTCCGTATAGTTTCCTGCCAGATTAATGTTTAAGTTTCCACCTGCTAACTTCCAATCATAGGAGATAACCACGTCTACCCCTTGGGTTTCCGTATCAACCGCATTTGTGAAAAACCTTCCACTTTCTACGCCATAATCTGCCAGTCTGGGATCTGTAATATTACTGGTAATCACAATTCTGTCTTTGACTTTAATCCAATATCCGTCTATTGTAATGAACAGTCTGTTTAATGGTTTCAGGGTAAATCCTGCACTGGCATTGACTGATGTTTCCTGTTTTAGTTTATCAAATCCTAAAATCCTGGCTGCATCACTGTCATTCCTGAAAATTCCTTTCGTCACAATTCCTGCCCCGGAAGTCGAGATATCTGCATAAGAGTTGTTAAAATACTGCTGCTGAAGAGAAGGCGCCCTGAAGCCGGTTCCTACGGCCGCTCTTACTGCATAATCCGGAACAAATTCATATCGTACAGCCAATTTTCCGTTCAGGGTATTGCCAAAGTCGGAATAATTTTCAAATCGTGCTGCCACATCAATATTAAGCTTTTTATCCAGATCATATGATACATCAGCATATACAGCCGTGGAATGTCTGTCTTTTTTCAAGGCATTCTGAGGTGAGAATCCTATAAAAGACTGGGAGCCACCTGCTCCTATTACAGTTGATCCCTGAGTTGCAATATTTCCATTGATATCGTACTGGGTGTAAGATGCTTCGTCCCCTTCTTTGATCTGGTATTGTTCAAACCTGAATTCACCACCAAATGCAATATTAAACCTGTTCAGACTTTTAGAAACATCCAGGTTAACCGTATTTTGCAGAAAACTATGTGCTCCTGCATAAAAACGGGTTGGGGATTTTGCTCCCAGTGAAGCATTATTGGTATTGCTTACGTTATAATTAAAGGTATTGCTGCCAAAGGTATTGCTAAGATCAATCAACCAATTATTGATTGTATATTTTGCACCTACTGCATAAGAAACATCATACACATGGGATCCGAGGGTTGCCTGGAAGCCGTTTGGATAGATTGAAGAAACCACATTGAATGTTTCACTGGGAAGTCTTCTGAAACCAAAACCTTTTCCTTCTTTGATACTGAACCCTCCGAAGGAATAAAGTTTAAAGTTTTCATTAAAAGGATATTCTGAATTAAAAAAAAGCTGTCCCTGCCTGATCTGGGCATCTCCGATCTGAAAATTGAAATCATCGCGGGTTAACCCTCTTTTTCTTATTTCCTCATCATCTGCTGCTCTGGCTGCATCCGGATCATCTGCAAACGGGTATGCAAAATTATCTCCGAAAATATCCAGATCATGATTTTGAGTTCTTGTTGTTTTCCCTCTGTGGCTTACCTGTAATGACAGATTGATATAGCCGTCTTTTTTTCCTAAAGAGGCGCCATAATTTGCTCCTGCCTGATAGGTATCCCCATCATTTCTACCGCTGAGCCCATAAGTAATGCTCGCTGTAGCGCCTTGATTCTTTTTAAGAATAATATTGATAACCCCCGCAATAGCATCTGAACCATATTGTGCTGCGGCACCGTCTCTTAAGACTTCTATCCTGTCTATGGCGATCACCGGAACCGTGCTCAGATCTGTTCCTACGGAACCGTTCCCTACGGTATTCTGGTAATTCACTAAAGAAGTCGTATGCCTTCTTTTTCCATTAACCAGTACCAGCACCTGGTCAGGCCCCATTCCCCTTAAGGTAACAGGATCAATATGTTCCGTCCCGTCCGATGCCGACTGCCTTACAGAATTGAATGATGGAATTACATAATTCAGAAGATCCTGAACAGTAACCTGGGGAGAGGCCTTCTGTATTTTTTCAATATTGATGACATCTACCGGAACGGGTGTTTCCAATTTTGTTCTTTTGGCATTCCTGTTTCCGACAATAATAATATCCTCGATTTGTTTTCCTTTTTCCTGTTCCTGGGCTGTAACGATAATAGTTCCCAACAGTAACACTGCTATACTTAATTTTTTTCATTTGTTCTTGCAATTAAAAAATATTCCTGCGGTTCGACCCCGCAGATATACAAGACATCAAGAAATGGAATTCACATCAGAATATTGACTTCACTTATCTTCCCCTCGGGTTGGAATTAGCACCTTTACACTTCTGGAATCATGTCGGTTGCTAAGGTTTCATTGGGCCAAATCCCTCCACCTTTCTTGATAAATCTACTGCAAAAGTAGACTATTTTTTCTAATATGCAAAAGGTAAATGTGCAGGTGTGCTCATTTACCTTTTATTTTTATATAATGCTGATTTCTGTTTATCTTATGATCATTTTCTGAATGGCTATCCCTGTATCCGACTTCAGATGAATAAAATAGGTCCCGGCCGGATAATGGACTTTCAATTCATGGGTTCCGCTTTCATTCAATAATTTAAAAGATCCGATTCTCTTTCCGTTCATATCAGAAATGGTTATTTCACCATTTCTGGCTTTGCTGTAAATGAGTTTTGCAACACCACTTTTTTACCGGATTATCTGCTATTTGAAGAGATAATTTGTGGGATGCGTTTATATCATCGGTTGACAGAGCTCCTGCATAATTTCCGAAGATCCTGAATTCACCCGGAAGTAATGCTATCGGAGCGGTGGTTGAGGCAATATTCAAAACCGAATTATCCATAAGGTTCTGCCATTGACCTGTATACGGAAAATATGGAACTACATTTTGCCCGGAAGTTGTAAAGTTAGCCAGAACCACTACATTTTTCATTCCATTGATGGTATTGTCATAAAGGTATATTCTTGTAATGAGGCCATCAGGATCATTCGCCAGGTTATTTGATTCTATACTGTATGTTTTTGTTGTAAAGATCCCGTTGGTATTTCTGAGATTAATGATTTTTGCCCAGGTGTCATATACCGCCTTTCTGTTCATATCTGTATCATACCCTAAAGCAAAAGCAACAGGTTTTTCATCGGTTCTGCATCCAGTACTGATGGTACCATTGGTACATCTGTTAATACTAAACTCATACCCCAGCTCTCCGAACTGCCAGATCATTTTCGGGCCCGGAATGGTAAAAAATGCAGCTCCAAAAGTTTTCATTCTCTCAAGAGCCGTATTCAGGTTTTTAACATTATAGCTTCCATTGACAGCTCCATAGGTAAGGTTTTTAAACATCAGCCTTTCTTCATCATGGCTTTCTCCATAGCCTACAGCATGCATATTGGTAAATCCATGCAATGCATGATTCATCCTGTCATAGTTGCTGTTTTCCTTATAGCCCATCGTATTTTGATTGTAAGGCTCCGTCTGTTTATTCCAAAGGAGAACGCCCTTGCCTTCCGCCACTCTGTAATTGGCCCATTGCTGTTCTTCGGCATCCGTTCCCAGATGTTCAAATATCATGTAAGAATTAGGATCAATAGCCCATTGTTTATCTGCATAATGTTTCATAATATCCACTCTGTCCTGTTGATAGGCATTGGTACAGGCTTCATCATTCTCAGAACAGTTTTGGGTGAATCCTTTCGTCAAATCCCAACGGAAACCGTCAATATGATACTCTGTCAGCCACTGCTGAAGGCATCTTTCCACATAATACTGAGTGGAAGGGCTTGAATGATTGAAATCGTTAAATACATTATATGAATGCTTCGGAACCTGGTTAAAATAAGGATTATTCTGGGCTACATCTCCATAACCGTCTCCATCCGGATCTACATTCCAAAGCCTAACCAAAGGTGAACGGCCTGTTGCATGATTCAGCGCGATATCCAGGATTACTGCAATTCCGTTTTGATGACACAAGTCCACGAATTCTTTAAATTTCTCGGGGGTTCCATAAGCCTTATCCAAGGCATAATGGAACGATGTATTATATCCCCAGGAAAGGTTTCCGTCAAACTCCATAATGGGAAGCAGTTCTATCGCATTAATATTTAGACTTTTTAAATAAGAAATTTTATTAATCAGAGATTGCCAGTTTTTTTCCTGGGTAAAGTCTCTCAACAGCAATTCATAGATTACTAAATTTTCTTTGGCAGGCCTTTGAAAATTAGTCACCTGCCAGTTATAGGGAGATTGCCCGGTTGCAAACGTAGAAACTTCAAAATCCTGTCCTGCCGGAAATGCAGGCAAATTCGGATATGTTGCGGCAGAGATCGAAGGATCATCATAAGAGGATAAAATCTGTGGTGAGTAAGGATCTGCTACTTTTCTTAAATCATTTGTTCTGTATTGAAATGAATATAATTGCTGGGGAGTGAGCCCACTAAGCTCAATCCAATAAAGATCGGGGTTTGTGGTATCTTTCTTCATTAAATAAGCATCGTCTACAGCCCAGTTATTAAAACTTCCTATTACATGTACAAAGTTTTTGTATGGAGCATATAAAGCCAACCCTACCTTTGTCTGATCTGTTGGATGGTAATTAATCCCCTGCCTGATCCAACCGGGAATAGATTCTGAGATTACATTTCTGGGAAGCTGTAATATAAAAGAAGCTGTTTTAGTATCAGAACCTTGTATAGCCTTAAGCTCCATATTAGCATCCTGTGTAACAGTATATTGATAAGAATATGACGATGAGGCAGCTGTAGTAGAATGTACCACTGTTCCATTGGCTTTTAGCTGGAAGGTAGCATCCACATTCGTTGTGGCTGTAATATTGATAATGCTTCCAGCCGGAACAGATGTCAGGCTATTGGCTGCAGGGTTTGTCAGATTTAAACTTAATACTCCCACATTAACAAAAATATCGGGTGATGTCTGATGGGATCCACTTTTATCTTTTAATAAGAATCCGAATTTTCCGATTCCTGTTCTGCCGAAAAAAGAAGTTGGGGTGAAGCTTAGAGAATAAGTGTCTGCAACAGCATCATAGCTGAGTTTATTCAAATCGCTGGAGTTGTTCCAGCTCCCATTGGTAGGGCAATCCTGGCTATTCTGATAATTGGTGTCAAATGACCATGACCATATATAAATGGCATTATTGGAAACTCCCCAGGCAGCTTCATCAATCTGATCTCCGGGAATAGTCAGTGTAATGGCATCCGTTTCATTGAAAGGATTGGGAGTAATGGTATAATTGATCTGCCCAAAAACAAAGACTGTAATAAGCAGGGAAACAACGGAATAAAACTTTTTCATAGTATTATTTTTACCGAATATAATATTAAATTTTCTTATTTGTATTGAATGGACTCTGAAATTGCCGATGAAGTTGTTTATACATGTAAAAGAAAGGATCAAGTACAAAAGTTGGGGTATATAATATTTAGATCTATTTAATTTTTAAAATTCACGCAAGGGGTTTCTTTTTGATTACCCTTTATTTTAGGTAAGCTAAGAAATGAATTGATCTTTAATCGATTCTGATGAAGCGCATGCAAAGTCTTCGCTTCATCAGCAGCTATGCTGCCTTTTTTGCCTAATTGAAATAGACATTATTTTTTTTAAAACTTTGCGTGAAAAACGAACTCAATAATTTTGATGCTAATCAATAATGGACAGAATTTTTTATATTCAGACCCAATGTATTATGTCCAAATTTTTGAGACTGACCCAAAAGAAATCCCGAGTCTTTCCGGAATAGCTGACACTGGGAAATAAAAAAACCGCTTAACGGATTAAGCGGTTTATATATGTTGTTTTGCTTTGATATTACTTTTTCAGAATTCAGGTGAAAAAGCAATGACAATCAATTAATGATGATGTCCGTGATCGTGGATAAAAGGCCCGTTCCCTTTAGGCTGGTTATAAATAACCTCTACCCCTTCCTGCTCATAGATGTTCTTTCTTCTGATATCTTCAGGATCGAAAGGCTTCACTTTTCCGAAGTACTCTTTCAAACCTTCTGTTAACCACATTGGGATTACTAATCCGAAGAACATGAAAATACACCAGAATCCTACTAAGAACATCGTAATGAAGAATATAGTCCATAGGAACTGGTAGAACGGCCAAAATGCTGATAAAATCGTTATCATTCTCTTAAAGATTTTAGGCAAAAATAGAACTTTTTTCTTTTTTACACAAAAGATACAGGACCTATTTTTTAATTTATTTTAATTCTATATAGGTTTAAGGCTATTAGTGAGCAAGATCAGCAAAGAAATCATTTCCTTTATCATCTGTAATAATGAATGCAGGGAAGTCTCTGACTTCAATTTTCCTTACGGCTTCCATACCTAATTCCGGAAAATCTACAACATCTACAGATACAATATTGTCTTTAGCAAGAATGGCAGCCGGGCCCCCGATGGATCCGAGATAGAAACCTCCGTATTTATTGCACGCCTCCGTAACTTCTTTGCTTCTGTTTCCTTTTGCCAGCATGATCATACTTCCGCCATGGCTCTGGAATTCATCCACATACACATCCATTCTTCCTGCCGTAGTAGGCCCGAAGCTTCCTGAAGCCATTCCTTCCGGAGTTTTTGCCGGCCCTGCATAATAAATCGGGTGATTTTTGAAATATTCAGGCATGGGTTTACCACTATCAATAATTTCTTTGATTTTTGCGTGGGCAATATCTCTGGCAACAATCAGGGTTCCGTTCAGCTTTAGCCTTGTTTTGATCGGATATTTTGAAAGTTCTGCCAGAATCTCAGGCATTGGTTTATTGAGATTAATCTCAACCGCCTCTTCCAGGTGTGGCGGAGTAGCAGGCAGGAATCTTTTTGGGTCCTGCTCCAGTTGCTCAAGGAAAATACCCTCTTTGGTAATCTTTCCTTTGATATTTCTATCTGCAGAACAGGAAACGCCCATTCCTACCGGGCAGGAAGCGGCATGTCTCGGAAGTCTGATGACCCTTACATCGTGAGTCAGGTATTTACCCCCAAACTGTGCTCCGATTGCACTTTCCTGGCAGATTTTCTGAACTCTTGCTTCCCATTCAAGGTCTCTGAACGCTTGTCCTGCCTCATTTCCTTCCGTTGGAAGATTATCATAATATTTTGCCGAAGCTTTCTTTACTGCTGCAAGATTGGCCTCTGCTGAAGTACCTCCGATAACCAGTGCAAGATGGTATGGCGGGCACGCTGCTGTTCCCAGATCCGAAATTTTTTCCCTGATAAATTCTTCCAGGGATTTTTCGTTCAATAAAGATTTTGTCTTTTGATATAAGAATGTTTTATTGGCAGAACCTCCTCCTTTCGTTAAGAATAAAAATTCATAATAATCACCTTTTTTAGCATAGATATCAATCTGTGCCGGAAGATTTGATCCTGAGTTCTTCTCATCGAACATGGTTAAAGGAACAACCTGGGAATATCTCAGATTTCTTTTTTGGTATGTATTGTAGATTCCTTTACTAAGGTATTCTCCATCATCAACTCCCGTGTAAACATCTTCTCCTTTTTTACCCATAACAATGGCAGTTCCTGTATCCTGGCAGGAAGGAAGTGCTCCTTCAGCCGCTACAGCTGCATTTTGCAACAGGTTATAGGCAACGAATCTGTCATTATCAGTAGCTTCAGGATCATCAATAATTCTTCTGAGACTCTCTAAGTGTGAAGAGCGTAGCATGAAAGAGACGTCAGCCATCGCTTCTTCAGCCAATAGCTCCAACCCTTTTGGATCAACCGTTAAGATTTCTCTGTCTCCCAGTTTTTCAACTTTTACATAATCTGATGTAAGCTTTTTATACACCGTATCATCTTTCTGAATTGGATACGGATCCTGATATCTAAATTCCATTCAATTTTTTTGTTTGCACAAAAATACGGCTTCCATTAAAAAAAATATGAGTAAAATCAGTCATTAAAATCGATATTTATAATGATTATAAATTGCAGAATTCTGAGTTTATAAGTACCTTTATTCGAGCTAAATAAATCAGGCTATAAAGTATTTACCGCTTAAGGTTTTTTTAAGATCCAGATACTAACTGCTGATAAGGATACAGGTTTTTGAAATCTTCGGTCTCTTATCCATGAGCAATTGCAGAATGATTTTAACCTCTAAGTGCCGTAAATAATAAAACAGATTATAAAATTCCATCACAATGAATTACAGAATAGAAAAAGACACCATGGGAGAAGTGCAGGTCCCTGCAGACAAACTTTGGGGTGCACAGACGGAGCGTTCCAGAAATAATTTTAAAATCGGTCCTGAAGGTTCCATGCCTCACGAGATTATTGAAGCTTTTGCCTATCTGAAAAAAGCGGCGGCTTATACCAATACGGACTTGGGTGTGCTTCCTGCTGAGAAAAGGGATATGATTGCCAAAGTTTGCGATGAAATTCTGGAAGGAAAGCTTAATGATCAGTTTCCTCTGGTTATCTGGCAGACAGGTTCCGGAACTCAATCCAACATGAATGTCAATGAAGTCATTTCAAATAAGGCTCACATCAATAATGGCGGGACTTTTAGGCGAAAAATCAGAAATCCATCCGAACGATGATGTCAATAAATCCCAGTCTTCCAATGACACCTATCCTACAGCCATGCATATTGCTGCTTATAAAAAAAGTGGTGGAAGTAACAATTCCGGCAGTAGAAAAATTAAAAAATACCTTAGCTGAAAAATCTAAGGCATTCAAAGATGTTGTAAAAATCGGAAGAACCCACCTTATGGATGCTACTCCTCTTACGCTTGGCCAGGAATTTTCAGGCTATGTGGCACAATTGGAATTCGGTCTGAGGGCTTTAAGAAATACTTTACCTCATCTTTCTGAACTGGCATTGGGAGGAACTGCCGTAGGAACCGGTCTGAATACCCCAAACGGATATGATGTAAAAGTAGCTGAATACATTGCTAAGTTTACCAGTCACCCTTTTGTAACAGCAGAAAATAAATTTGAAGCGCTTGCTGCCCATGATGCTATTGTAGAAACCCACGGAGCCTTAAAACAGCTTGCCGTTTCTTTATATAAAATTGCACAGGATATCAGATTACTGGCTTCAGGTCCACGTTCAGGAATCGGGGAAATCTACATTCCTGAAAATGAGCCGGGATCATCCATTATGCCAGGTAAAGTGAACCCTACTCAAAACGAAGCAATGACGATGGTCTGCGCCCAGGTTCTGGGAAATGACACGACTATTTCTTTTGCGGGAACACAAGGAAATTATGAGTTGAACGTATTCAAACCTGTAATGGCTTATAATTTCCTGCAGTCTGCCCAGCTGATTGCCGATGCCTGCATTTCATTCAATGACCATTGTGCGGTAGGAATTGAACCGAATCACGAGAGGATTAAAGAACTGGTGGATAAGTCTTTAATGCTGGTAACTGCTTTAAACACTCATATCGGATATGAAAATGCAGCAAAAATTGCTAAAACGGCTCATAAAAACGGGACCACATTAAAAGAGGAAGCCATCAATCTTGGCTTTTTAACTGCTGAACAATTTGATCAGTGGGTAAAACCTGAGGATATGGTGGGCAGCTTGAAATAATACACCTAATTTTATTCATAGACTTATAGAAAAACTCCGGGAATATTCCGGAGTTTTTTACTGATCATAAATTATTTAATCACATTCATTCTGAAAGTTCGGTACTTATGAGGGTTCCGGTCCGGAGGAAACCTGCTCAGCAAAATAATGCTCCAGTTCTTTCAGGGTTTCCGGATTTGTCTGAATATCTTTTACCATCAATCCTTTATTTACCACTACAATCCTGTTGCAGACTTCTGTAGTATGGGACAAATCATGGCTGGAAATAAGAAAAGTAACGCCCTCCTGCTTGGCTAATTCCTTGATTAAATTCTTAAGCTTGATCTGTGTAGATGGGTCCAGATTGGCAAAAGGTTCATCAAGGATAATAATTTCGGGGTTCCCGATAATTGCCCCTACAATACCTACTTTTTTCTGGTTTCCTTTCGACAGGTCACGGATATATTTTCCGGATGCCAAAATCTCCCCGTTGAAGAAATCATGGAAAGGTTTCAGGAATTCATCCACAGAGGCTTTATTTTGCCCCCTCAATTCTCCGATAAAATAAAAATATTCTTCGGGAGTCAGGTATCCGATTAAGAAAGTATCATCTACAAAAGCGGAAACCTTGTTTTTCCATTCTTCGGATTCATTCACTTTAATTCCGTCAATACTTACTGAACCTGTTGTTGCCTGGATCAGATCCAGCATCAGGCTGAACAGAGTCGTCTTTCCCGCTCCGTTATTTCCTACAAGGCCAAATGTTTCCCCGCCCGGTATATTAAGGTGTTCAATATTAAGAACCGTCGCCGGTCCGTAGGTTTTGGTTAAATTATGTATACTGATCATGGCTTAACTTTTATTTTTGAACGCATCCAGCGTACTGTATTTTTCTTTTTTATAATGTTTTACAATAATGTCGAAAATCTTTTCCCTGATAATAAACCCGGCTAACCCCAGAATGGCAATACACACGACACCGGCAGTGATTCCAAAGAAATATTTGGTAACAGCAAAAGCCGCCATAGGAAGCAACATTTTAGGAATCAGCAGAAGCAGGGCGACTAAATTAAAGCTTCCCTTCTGCCCTATTCTTTTTTCTTTTGAATTAAGATCGATCTGGGTTTTATTGAAGGCTCCCGACCAAAGGGTAAACTGAGAATTGACGCCAATATTATACAATCCTGCCGCCAAAAAGGTGATATATAACTCCCATCCGAAGTAAACGTAAATTAATGCAATAATAATGGAAGCCCCTGTCACAATATTCATCAGCCACCATTTTGCTTTTAGATATTCCTTATAAGGGACATTCAGGGTCATCATCAATGGGTAGTACGAACTGTCAAAGGCGGGCACCCTCTGCCCAAACAGGAACTGAAATCCTCCTGTTACAAATAACCCCATAAACATCATCATTGCCGGAGTTTTGTATAGTGGAGAAGTAAACATCAGAAGCCCGTAGAAAAGAAACATAAAACTCCCCATGAGAATTCCTTTGGTAACCTTGTTTCGTCTTAACATCTTAATATCATTATTAATAAATGTTCCTATAGCCCCATATTTGTTTAAAAAGGCAATATTTTCTGTTTTTCCCTCTGTTTTCTTTGCTTCAAGGCCCTCGTCCAGGTAAAATGACCGGCGTACATACCTGAAACACAACACCCAAAGCGCTACAAACAACGCAAGAGCGAGTAAAGAAAAGTAAGGACGCTCATAAAAACTATAGAAAACAGATTCCGAATAGGAAAGCACCGGAATAATATGATAATAACCTAATCCTCCGATAAGAGCAAAAACAATTGCAACAATGAGAGCTACGGTCTCTTTTCCGTTAAAAAAGATATTGATGAAATTATTAAGATAGAGCAGGGAAGACACTCCTACAAACCATGCCAGCACTCCGGGAATACTATATCCGTTGAATAAAGCAATTATAGAAAAGGTAATAAAGAAGAGAGAAATCAGCCAGCTGAAAGCGGAAAGGAAAGTCTTGCCCAGCATATAATTGACCAGAGTATTCTTTCTGATATTCATCGTAAGAAACGGCTTTATATTCTGCGTAGGAATCTCCTGCCAGAGATATTTAATGACTAAATCGATAATCCAGGCGACAATCAGGAATTTTGAAACGATCTTTAAAGGATCCTGATGCATTTCTTCCTGTACATAGAAAAAAGCGAGAAATGCGCCTCCTACCAGGCATCCCATAAAGTATAGAATCCCTATAAAACGGAAAATTTTCATGGCAAGATTAACTCCTAAAGAGGTTCCCCTGAAGAAGCTCCTGATCTCCAGCCTTAAAAGCTTTAGAAACATATGTTAGTTTTTTTACATTAGTAAAGATAATGTAAAATATGTTACAGCCTCTTAGCCAATTAACTCTTTTGCCTGCGCTAAAGCCGCTTCTGTAATTTTACTTCCGGAAAGCAATTGGGCAATCTCATGGAGTTTTTCCTCTTCACTCAAAGGAATGATGGTAGATTGCGTTCTCCCTGAAACGTCCTGTTTTACTACTTTGTAATTATCATTTCCTTTAGCCGCCACCTGTGCGAGGTGAGAAATAACAATAAGCTGCATATCCTCAGACATTTCCCTCATCAGGATACCGATTTCTTCGGCCACCTTTCCCGAAACTCCGGTATCAATCTCATCCAGAATGAGAGTTGGCAGCTCATCACTTTCCGCAATAATTTTCTTTACGGCAAGCATTACCCTTGATCTTTCTCCTCCTGAGATCGCAGTCTGGATAGGTTTCAGGGGAAATCCGGAATTGGCCTGGAACAACAGCTGAATATTCTCTTTGCCGAATGCATTAAACTCCTGAACGTCCTGTAGCTCAATATCCACCCTGGCTTTCTCAAGACCTAATTTTTTAAGCAGGTTTTCCGCTTTTTTTATAAAAACAGGAATATTCTTTTTCCTGTTCTTTGAAAGCTTCCCGGCAAGTTCCTGAAGCTCCTTTTCCTTTTTAGAAATATTGTCCTGCGTTTCAGCAATCTGTGCCTCCAGTTCGGAAGCCCCTTTCTGATCTCCCGACAGCTGGTTCCTAACCTCAATCAGTTCACCGATATCTGAAACATTGTGCTTTAAGAATAAAGCATTGATTTTATTATTAAGCTCTGTAAGAATGATCAGGTTTTCCGGATTGATTTCTACCTTTTCCGCCTCATGCTCAAGTTCGGAAATCATATCTTTCAATTCCACGAATGAAGTTTCAAATCTTTCATTAAGCTCCGCAAAACCTGTGGAAACTTCAGCTATTTTTGATAACTTACTTCTGGCCTCATTAAAAAAAGAAAGAATCCCGATTTCTTCCTGATGGAACCTTGACAGGATCTGTCCTATATTTTCCGAAATCATCCCTGCATTTTCCTGGATAGACAATTGATTCTGGACATCTTCGTAGTCCACATCATCAAGCTTCAGTTCTTCCAGTTCATTCAACAGAAATTCTTTATAGTCACTTTCTTTATTAACTTCTGAAAGCTGTGTCTGCAATTTTTTTAAGAAGCACCTTCAGGTTCTGAAACTCTGAGAATTCCTGCTGGTAGTCTTCAATAGCCTTTTTATTCCCGGAAAGTCCATCTATAATTTTAAACTGGTATTCAGAAGTAAAAAGATTGGATGTTTCAAACTGGGAATGAATATCAATCAGCTGTGAAGACAGTTCCTTAAGCACATCCAATGTTACAGGAACATCATTAATGAATGCCCTGGATTTTCCGGAAGGCAATATTTCCCTTCTGATAATGGTCTGAAGCTCATAGTCCAGATCATTTTCAATGAAAAACTTTTTAAATTGGTTATTTAATGCAAATTCTGTTTCTACAATACTCTTTTCTTCTGCTTTTGAAATAGATTTTACATCTGCCCTTTCGCCCAAAATAAGCCTCAGGGCTCCTAAAATAATAGATTTTCCTGCTCCTGTTTCACCGGTTATAACCTGCAAACCATTTTTCAGTGATACTTCAAGGGTATCAATCAGGGCAAAATTTTTAATATAAATTCTCGAGAGCATGGATCAATAGCGGTTACTTTAAGTAATGCAAATATAAAACTTTAGGATTCAGTATTCAACAGAAGAAAGCTTACACTTTATGTTTTCCACTTATTCCACTTATTATCAATATTTTTCGGGGAAAGGATAATCATTTGCTGCTTCAGGTCATTCAGAATAATTCCTCCATTGTTTCCTGAATTGAAAATATTGAAAATTTCATCACTTTTGTTATCCATAAACAGGTTGAAGAAATAGCTTTGCTGGAATGAATTTTCATACATTTTAAGCTGCATCAGCGCATCAAAGATAACCTTCTTTGCAGAAGTCTGATCCTGATTAAAAAGATTATCCAGTCCTGCCCTGTGGTAGGTGTAAATGGTAGATCTCAACTGGTTCCAGTTAGGATTGATGATTTCATTAATCAATATGGTACGGCTTCTTGGCTCATTGATAGTATTCCAGCCTTCATAATTTCTATTTTGAGAGTTCTGGGCAATCTGCTGTGCCTTTGCAAACCACTGTGATCCTCCCATTGCCTGGAAGCTATCGGCATCATAGCCTAAAATCAGATAAATATAAAAACTGATGACATCTGTAAGGTTTTTCCCCGAGAATTGTCTCTCGTTAAATATAAGGTTTTCATTTTCCACATATTCAAAAGACAATCTTTGATCCTGGAGGTTTACCAAAGGAGATTCATAAGTGGTATTATATACAGGACGTACCGCCTGAACAACAATTGATCCTTTAAATCTATTTCCGTCTCTTTCAGAGATAACAAGGGCAAAACCACATTTGATTTTTTCAAAGTTCTGGAGTTTTTTCCCCGTCCAGCTTGTATTATTGATAAAATCTTTAAGACTTTTTTCCAATGCTTTAAAAGCTTGCTGGTTACTTCCTCCTAGTTGTTGGGAATTTACCTGTACAGTAGCCAGCAGCTCCTGGGAGAAGCTAAGGTTGTATATAAAAAACAGAAAAAATAAACTGATAATTTTTTTCATATGGAGATACTTATTGTTTTTTAAAGGTCAAATGTAATCGCTTCACCTTCATAGATATTGGCTTTTGTGAATCATAACGACTTCATTGTCTATTAAAAATTGAGAACGGAAATTTATTAAAATTATTTCAAAAGTTGAGCTTCAACAAAATCGAGAATATCTTTGGCTACTTCGTCTTTAGACTTCAGATCAAATTCTTTCTCATCCGTCCTGGTAAATATTTTGATTTTATTGGTATCATTTTTAAATCCTGCGCCTTCGTCACGCAAAGAATTTAAAACAATCATATCCAGATTTTTCTTTTCAAGTTTTCCTTTGGCATTTTCTTCTTCATTTTGAGTTTCCAGTGCAAATCCCACTAAAAACTGATGGGTTTTCTTATCTCCCATCGTTTTAAGAATATCCGGGTTTTTAACCAGTTCAATGGTTAGATGTTCATCATTTTTCTTAATTTTTTCCTTCGCAATCTCTTTCGGAGCATAATCTGCAACGGCCGCACTGGCAATTCCTATATCTATTCTGTCATAAAATTCAAATACTTTAGCCAACATCTCTTTGGCGGAAGTCACTTTATGTACTGCTATACTTTTATCATGAACGGTCTGAGAACCAGGCCCTGAAATCAGGATTACCTTTGCCCCTCTTTTTGAAGCTTCTTCTGCTAATGAATAGCCCATTTTTCCTGAAGAATGATTCCCGATAAACCTTACCGGATCAATTGCTTCATAAGTAGGCCCCGCAGTAATTAAAACCGTTTTTCCTTCAAGGCTTTTTAAAGGAATTCCAGATGCAAAATAGTTCTCAACCGCAGCTAAGATCGTTGCCGGCTCTGCCATTCTTCCCTGTCCCACCAAACCACTTGCCAGTTCACCCTTTTCTGCCGGAATAACCCTGTGCCCGAAATGCTCCGCAAGTTCCAGGTTTTTCTTCGTTGAAGGATGTACATACATATCCAGGTCCATAGCAGGAGCGATAAATACCGGGCACTTTGCAGACATATAGGTTGCAATAACCAGATTATCACACATTCCGTTCACCATTTTAGACAATGTATTGGCAGTACAGGGAGCCACAATCATCACATCAGCCCATAAAGCGAGCTCCACATGGCTGTTCCAGCTACCATTATCACCATAAAAATCTGAATAAACAGGTTTCTTGGATAAGGTAGACAGGCTTAATTTCGTTACAAAATGTTCTGCATCGGAAGTCATGATTACCTGTACTTCGGCACCTTTCTTTACAAAATCCCTGATCAGAAAATGAATTTTGTACGCTGCAATTCCTCCGGAAACTGCGATAAGTATCTTTTTACCGGAAACACTCATTTAGTTTTAATTTTTGAAATACTAAAATACTTATTTTTTCCCACAATCAGGCTTTAAAACAACAAAGGTCATAAAAGAGCTTTATTCTTTTATGACCTTGATTTATTAAAGATACAGATGATTATTTTCTATCTTCTGTTTTTCTGAAATAGATATCGTCGTTTTAACCATTCTTCAATTGCAATAGAAGTTGGCTTCGGAAGTTTTTTCGTAATGTTTAGAGATCTCAATCTGTTCTCTGTTTTCGAAAACCTCTTCTAATGTAGAATTATGAACGGCAAATTCATCCAGCTTGTTGTGAAGTTCCGTACGGATCTCCGCATTGATCTGCTCTGCTCTCTTTCCCATGATAACAATAGCTTCATAGATTGAACCTACTTTATCTTCAATCTTATCTTTATCGTAAGTGATAGTGTTCACTTCTGCTTTTGTATCTTTTACACTCATTTTGAGAAAATTATTTTATTTTAAGATGGCAAATTTACGAATTATCTTTGAATTTTGAAAGTCGCCGCAGGAGGTGGGGTTTTAAGTACTGCACTATCCCTCTGCATCTGCATTGCACGCTTTTCATTATTAATCTGATCTTTCATTTGCTGGTCTGATTTATTTTGCTGAGCAAGTTTTTCAGCTTCTTTTTTCTGTTTTGCATTTAAAGCTGCAATTCTTGCTTCAGTTTGCTTTTTAACAACCGCAAAATTCTGTTTTTTCTTTTTCCAGTTTTGCACGCATTTCAAGGGCTGACTTAGCGTAATCTGTATTAGGCAATTCTTTTTCGATCAGCCTGGTATACGTTAAAGCACTTTCAATACGCTCATCTTTAAGGTCATAGACAGATTTTATAGCCAGCTCATAACGGGATTTCATGATATAGTCATAAATCTTTGCGCGCAGTTTTGTGCCTGGAAAATCTTCCAACACGTTTTCCAACGCAACGTTTGCCGCTTTATAATCCCCCATTTTGAAATACTGTCTTGCATTCTCATAGGCTTTGAATTCCAATTTATAGGATAGCTCATCAATAAGCTGGGTAATATTCTTTGATCTTTCAGAATTGGGGTAATTGGTCAGGAAATCCTGAAGCTCATTAATGGCTAATTCTGTACTGGACTGATCAAGGTTATAGTCCATAGATCCTTCATAATAACATAGTGCAGACATATAAGCTGCTTCTTCTGCTCTCGGATCTTTAGGGAAATTGACTGCAAAATTCTTAAACTGATGCCCTGCCAGCTTATAGCTTTTGTCATAGTAGTTTGCATAAGCCGTGTTGAAGCCTACATTAGGGAAGTCATCTGTTCCTGCTACCAGGTTGGCAAGCCTATCGTAAAGCGCCAATGCATTCTTCCACTTTTTCTTAGCAAAATTTTCATTAGCTACCTTCAAGATATAATCTTTATCAGCACTCTTCATTGCTCTTTCCTGCTGGCTTACGCATGATGTCACCACCGCTACCGCAAAAAGACCTAAAAATATATTTTTTCATATAAAAAAATTCAACAGTTTTCGGATTATACAGCCGATTTACTAATTTGCAAAAATATAACTTTTTTGCCAATAGATTTTTTTTTATGAATATTTAACGTAATTTTAGTCTGCAGCGTATCCCAAAATTGCAAAAACACTCAATAAAAGATTCATTCTCACTTTTTTCTCAGCTTCTTTTGCATAAGTTTCTTCATTTTTGCTCGGTACATAAAGCTCATAGAAGTTTTTGTTCCGGATAACAAACAAAGTAGAGCCGATAATCATGGTCA
Source organism: Chryseobacterium sp. P1-3 (assembly GCF_000738495.1). Taxonomy (NCBI): domain Bacteria; kingdom Pseudomonadati; phylum Bacteroidota; class Flavobacteriia; order Flavobacteriales; family Weeksellaceae; genus Chryseobacterium; species Chryseobacterium sp. P1-3. The sequence goes on along the minus strand of NZ_JPEQ01000010.1, from coordinate 328,926 downwards.
GAATATCTTCAGGCTTTGGAGTAAAAGTGAAAACTCCCGAAGCAACTCCTTTTTTAATCACTTCATCCAGTTTTTTAACAAACAACTGATAGAAATCCAGAAGCTCATCTTTCAGGTTTTCCGTATGACGAAGCTCCTGGGTAACAAACCCATGAAAGTAATTATATTTGAATAGCTGGGAAACAATATATTTAATCATCTCTCTCATCTGCATTTCCGGCTTGCCCTCTTTAATGGTATCTGCAAATTCCGAAAAATTTTCCCTCGTCTTCAATACCCTATACTGGTAGAGATAAGACATCATTTTTTTCTTTGGAGCCAAAATAGTAGGATATCATTGCGACGTTGATATTTGCTTTGGAGCAGATATCCCTGACAGAAGTACCTTCATACCCTTTTTTTGCGATCAGTTCCTCCGCAATATCCAGGATGTGGATCTGTTTTTCCGTAAATTTTTTTTTCATAAAGTGCAGTTTGAGTAAAGTTAAGAAATTTTTAACACATTTATAAACGTTTGTTTAATAATTTTATATTAATTCCAAATAATCTTATTTTTGAAAATGGAATTTTTTGATTTTCACCATCATAAAAAATATATCCGGAACGGAATCTATAATCTTGGTTTTGGACAAAGCCCGCCTGATCTCCCTTATTCTATCGGCATTCATCCCCAGGATATTGACATTCATAATGTAGAAAAACAACTGCATTGGATGAAAGACACAATACTTCACAACTGCTTTGCCATTGGAGAGTGCGGCCTGGATTCTCTGGTGCCTGTTGATCAAAAAGTCCAGGAAGAAGTTTTTTTAAGACAGATTGAAATCGCCAACGAGATCAAAAAACCTGTTATTATTCATTGTGTAAGAAAATTCTACGAAGTAATTTCTTTTAAAAAAAAAGGCCGAACAGCCTATGATCATTCATGGTTTTAATAAAAAAAGACAAATTGCAGAAGATCTCATTGCCAACAATTTTTACCTGAGTTTTGGAAAAGCTGTTTTGTATCATTTATCTTTGCAGGATATTTTAAAAAGCACTCCCTTAAATAAAATCTTTCTTGAAACTGATAATGAAGACTTTAACATCGGCGAATTGTATCAAAAGGTTTCGGAAATAAAAGGGATTTCTTTGGACAAACTCAATGAACAGATTTTAGAAAATTTACACACTATAAAAAATGGATAAATACTGGCTGGAAAGAACTGAACTTTTGATTAAGGAAGAAGGATTAGAAAAGCTGATCAAAGCAAATGTACTGGTTGTAGGATTAGGCGGGGTAGGTTCTTTTGCAGCAGAGTTCCTCGCAAGGGCCGGAATTGGAAATATGACCATTGTAGATGGTGATACGGTAGATATTACCAATATCAACAGACAGCTTCCTGCTTTGCACTCCACCGTAGGTAAACATAAGGTAGAAGTTGTTGCCGAAAGACTTCTTGATATTAATCCTGATCTCCATTTGGTAAGAATCAATGAATTTCTGAATCCGGAAAGGATGGATGAGATTCTTGATGGGGATAAATTTGATTATGTTCTTGACTGTATCGACAGTGTTACACCCAAAATCTGCCTTATAAAAGCTGCCAGAAAAAGAAAGATCAAAATCGTAAGCTCTATGGGAGCTGGCGGAAAAACTGATCCGAGTATGGTAATGGTTCGCGATATCAGCAAAACCCACAACTGCTTTCTGGCAAAGCAGGTAAGAAAAAGATTAAAAAAGGAAAAAATCAATAAAGGGTTCAGATGTGTATTTTCCAATGAAATTCAAAAGGAAGAAAGTCTGAAAATGACTGACGGAAGTAACTTCAAAAAATCATTTTATGGCACGATCAGTTTTATCCCTGCTATTTTCGGGTTGTATGCCGCTGCTGAAGTGATCAATTATTTAGTGAAAAAAGATTAATGCAGAACTTCAAATACACCAAGGCAGAAAAACTCAAAAAAAATAATGAGATCAGTTTACTTTTCGAAAAAGGTAAATGGAAAACTTCTGGAAATCTAAGAATAATCATTTTAAAAGATAAGCCTGCTCTTCCTGTAGAAAGCAGCAAGTTCGGGGTTTCTGTTTCTAAAAGATATTTTAAAAAAGCGGTTCACAGGAATCGGCTGAAAAGACTTCTGAGAGAATGCTATCGTCTGAATAAAGATCTTTTCAGAACTGCTTTTGGAGAAAAAACGGTTGCCATGTTATTTTGGGTTTCCCCTGTAATGCCTCAAAAGTATCAGGATGTGGAAGCACAGTTTATTAAGCTCTGTGAAACACAGAAGAAATAGAGTTCATAGCAACCGATATTCACCCGCAACCTAGGACATTTTTTCTCGCCGATTTGCTGATTATGCAGACCTCTAAATCACGCATTACAGCCAGTTTCTCAAGAACTCAAAGCATAAACATTTGTGTAAATCAGTGCCATCTGTGGTTATTTTCTTGCGGCAAGCAGATCTTCCCTAATCGTTTGCCCATAATAGTTACACATTACAACCAATTTCTCAAGAAACTTAAAACATAAACATCTGTGTAAATCAGTGCCATCTGTGGTTATTTTCTTGCGATTTATCAAAGATGCACTCATAACTAATTTAATTCATTTTATTCTTATCTCGCCTGTTTTTTGTATTTTTAAGGAAAACAATAAATCTGAAAATTAATATGTTAGATCATGTTCCCTACCTTTCCTATGTACTCAGTGCATTTATCGGAATCGGATTGGCTGCAGCCACCGGATTCAGAGTCTTTCTGCCAATGTTTATTGTGAGCCTTGCTTCTTATTTTCATTGGATTCCTATGAATGATCATTTTGAATGGCTTGCAGGTCTGCCCACCCTTATCACAACAGGAATTGCCACTATTGCAGAAATATTAGCGTATTATATTCCATTTATAGATCACCTGCTGGATACGATTTCTATTCCTATGGCTACTGTTGCAGGATCCGTGTTATTCGCCAGCCAGTTTGCCGATCTGGGAACCTTTCCACAGTGGGCATTGGCGCTGATTGCAGGCGGAGGAACTGCTGCTACAATCAGTTCGGGCTTTGCAGGGATACGTGCGGCGTCTACGGCTACTACCGGTGGGTTGGGGAATTCAGTGGTAGGTACTACGGAAACAGCAGGAGCAGGAATTATGTCTGTGCTGGCAATAGCAATGCCGGTTATTGCAGCAATTTTAACAATCGTTTTACTGGTCCTTGTTATTGTTTTCGGGCGGAAAGTTTGGAACAAATTGCGGGACAATAAAAAAGGCACTGTGTCCTGACAGTACCTTTTTTATCTTAATTTTTACTTCTAAACTCTTTAATCTCCTGAATTCTGGATTTGAAGTGTTCTTTCTTTTCCGGATTTTTGTTGATGAGGATTTCGTATGCTTTTATCGCTTTTGTATACAACTTTTGTTCAAAATAAAGATTAGCCAGTGTTTCTGTCATCAAATGTGAAATATCAGCATTCTTTTCTTTTACAACATAGGTACTTTCCTCTTTAAGCTGGCTTATCCGGGGGTTATTTTCAATAAAGGTTTCAATAGCCTTCTCTTTAATTTCAGCTTTTTCTTTTTCAATTTCTTCCTTTCTGTCAATTTTCAGCCAGTTCTGCCAGGTATTAATAAATCCCGGAACGTTACTGTCTGCTGAAGATTGAGTAACAGTTGTTGCCACAGCTCCTTGCATAGTTTCTTCTTTTTTAGGCACTTCTTTATTTTCTTTTTGCCTTTCTTCAACATTCAGGCTGGATATATCTGTACTAAAGAATGAAACGTTTTATGACCGGAGCTTCTTCTTTTGGAGCTTCACCAACGCTTTTCTTTCCAGTATCGTTAATTTCTTCATCTCCTTGATTTTCTTCCATCACGGAGGTTTCTTCAGCTATAGGTAAGGCCTCTTCAACAGGTTCTTCATCATCTGAAGACTGGTTATCCGCATGACTGATTTCTGTTTCCGCAACAGGAGAAATCTGTTCTTCTGAAGGAGCCTGTTTTTCAGTATCAGAAGTCTTTGCTGGCTTATTGAGTAAAGAGTCCGGCACATTGGATTCAAAACTCATTGGTTTCCATCCGGATGGTATCTCCTGTGTATCTGCTTTTTCCTCTTCAGTTGCTGCTGCTTCCCTTTCTACCGGATTTTTATCTCCCTCCCGAATCTCGTCCAATACTTCTTCTTTAATTTCTTCGGTTTTTGGAAATTCTTCTTTTTCAGTTGACCAAAAATGGAAATTCTGAGTTTCGGCAAAGCTGATTTCATGATCAGAAACTACTTCCGGTTCTTCAGTTTTTGCAGAAACTTCGGACCTGGACTCTTTCATTTTTTTCTCAACTTCTTCAATCAGGCGTCTCATCTCTTCCTCGTGTTTGTTTACACTGGATTGAGAAGCAGGGGTTTCTTCAGGGGTTTCTTCATTGTTGGCCTGGATCTTGACATCCGGCATGAAGGCTTCTGTTCCATGGAAACTGAGTTCTGCGTCCGGAGCAACCTCTTGCTGATCTGGACCGGAAATTTCTGCATGCTCATCAGCTAGTTTCTGATCCTGCCGTTTTCCTGTTTCTTCCTCAATATTGATTTCAGGCAACAAGGCTTCTGTTTCATGGAAACTTACCTCATGTTCGTTATTAACTTCTTCAGCTACAGCTTCTGATGATATTTTATCCTCATTAATTATTTTCTCAGGAGTAAAATTCTCGCCTGTATTTTCTTCTGTTTGAGTTTCCCGAATTTCTTCTTCCTTAGTAAAAGATTCTGGTGTATGTACTTTTTGGGTAACTAAAGTCCCGGACTCCAATGTAGATTCTAAATCTATTTTTTCGGAGTTGGTGTCATCCAGGAAATTTTCCTCTCCTTCGAACAATATCCTGTTCCGTTCGCCATTGACATAAATAGATTTCACTTCATGCGAAGCAGGTAAGATACAAAATGTTGTACTGTCTTTTTGTTCTCCTTTATTGAAATCCGGCTCTCTTCTGATAGGAAAACCTTTATCTTTATAGGCGTGCCGGACAGCTGTATCATCTCCTTTGGAAATTTGCTTTTCTTCGGCAGTTTCAGGTTCGGATCTTCGTTGAATGACCCCGTTAATCAGCTGATAAAGGATTTTTTTATCCGTAGTGTAGGCTGCAGTTGTAGACAGTTCTTTCTGATAGTTATCTTTATCATACAAATGCACTCCATACAGATGAAGCGCCCTAATATTCTGAATATAAGGAAAAGTGTGAATCTCTTCTTTCAAAAGATGGAGGTCTTCTGACTGAATATTTTTCGGATTTTTTAATAATTCTAAAACTCTTGGATTCATCTTACCAATTCGCTACAATATCGTTAAATATTTTATTAATAATTCTTTCTGTTACCAATTTCACCTGGGAAGACTCTATATCAGCTTGTGACAAATTACTATTGAATGTTGCCTCATCTGTATACGTCCTGTCAAAGCTGGAATCCGGATGTATTTTATTTTCATAATGCACCTTTACCGTGATGGTCAGCTTATTCTGCGCCTGCTGGATTACTCCTCCCGAAGGGTTGGTCTGGGTATTGGAGCTGATCGTGGTAGGGGAAATGGTATAATCTGAAATTTCTCCTTCAATGAGAATATCAGGATTTTCTTTCGTTCCTTTCAAAGTGGTTCTTTGCAGGAACCTGTTCTGGATATCGATAGAAAACTGCTGTGATAATGCCGGATTTACAAGGGGTGCATTATTAGGGAATTCATTAATCTGAACCGTTTTCTCATCCGTAAGGGAAGATCCGGTAAAGCTGTAACATGAATGTAAGACACCCAACAAAGCAAAAAGCACCATCATTATAAATGGCTGTTTAAGACTGATATTTTTAATTTTAAAATTCATTTTTAGATCCAATTTCAGTAATTTCATCGTACTCAATTTGTTGAATAGCATCTTCGTAAGCAAAATAATTGGCAGTATATAAAAATGGGATGGTAAGAAAAATACCAATTCCACAAGCGAAAATTCCTACCTGAGATAAAATACCTACAATGAATGAAAAAAGAAAAATCGACAACAGATTTCCTTTGGTCATCACTTTTGAAATATTCCATGCTTCTTTTATATCCTTAATTCCTTTAAGACTGATTAAAGGAACCATGTAAAATGCTTTCAATACAAAATAATAAATAGCCACCACCATTAAAAACAGGTATGGAATAAGAAAAACCATTGCCAGTGGATCATATTCATTATTCTCTGACATAGCTCCCGTTAAAGCCAACACAATAATCAATGGAATGTAAAGTATAAAAACACCGCCCAAAATAATCAACTGTATAATAAAATAAGGCATAAAATCTTTAAAGTCAAAAATCTCCCCTGCACCGGGCTGCTGATTCCTATTAAGTTTATACAGGTATTTATATAAGTTTCCCATTGCCAATAACCCGCAAAAAGGAATAATAGACATGATAAGGCATACTAAAAATGCTACAAAAACATTTCCGAAGTCTTTCTTTAAAAGATCAAATCCTTTGTTGATGTATTCTCCAAGCTTAAAATTGATGGGCTTAGGCGCTAAATTTACTTTCATTATTGATGTTGTCTAGTCTTCCAGGTTATACTGTTTTATTTTCCTATATAAAGTTCTCTGTGAAATTCCCAATTCATCTGCCGCCCTGTTCCTGCGGCCCTTATGCTTCTCTAAAGCTTTAATTATCAGATCTTTTTCGTTATTCTGAAGAGATAGAGACTCAGGTCTGTTTTCTTCAACTTCTATATCTTCAACATCTTCATAGCTGTCGTCCTGATTAGAAATAATTGTTGGTGTCTGAACAACCGGCGCATCGTTATTTTTTTCAAAATACAGCAAAGATCCTTGATTCACCTGCGACTGATTCTCAGAAGTATAAATCCTGTTGATAAGGTTTTTCTCATGATTGCTCAGGTCAGCTGTTCCTCTGTTCTTTATCAATTCCGAAGTTAAGGATTTTAAATCATTAATATCATTCCTCATATCAAAGAGAATCTTATACATGATTTCTCTCTCACTTCCAAAATCACTCTGCTTCGCGTTAGCCTGGGAATTCACCACCATAGGAAGATGAGTTTCCATAGGGATATATTCAGCCAGTTTCTCTGCCGTTATATTTCTGTTTCTTTCCACAACGGTCATCTGCTCTACAAGATTTCTCAACTGGCGGACGTTACCCGGAAAAGAATAATTTTCAATATAATGCACTGCACCGGGCTCAAGCTCAAGCTCAGGCATTCTGTATTTTTCTGCAAAATCTATTGCAAATTTCCTGAATAATAAATGAATATCCCCTTTTCTTTCTCTTAAAGGAGGCATATCTATCTGAACGGTATTCAAACGGTAGTAGAGATCTTCACGGAATCTCCCATCGTGAATCGCTTTCATCATATTTACATTGGTGGCTGCTACAATTCTCACATTCGTCTTCTGGACTTGTGATGACCCCACTTTCATAAATTCTCCGCTCTCCAATACTCTTAAAAGACGGACCTGCGTCTGTAAGGGCAATTCTCCAACCTCATCCAGAAAGATGGTACCGCCATCAGCTACTTCAAAATATCCTTTACGGGTTGCTGTAGCTCCTGTAAAAGCTCCTTTTTCATGACCGAATAATTCGGAATCTATGGTACCTTCCGGAATTGCCCCACAGTTAACCACAATATAAGGCTGATGTTTTCTTCTGGATTCGGAATGAATGATCTTTGGAATAAATTCTTTTCCAACTCCACTTTCTCCAATAACTAAGACGGAAATATCTGTAGGAGCTACCTGGATGGATTTTTCCAGAGCTCTGTTAAGTGCCGGAAAGTTTCCGATAATGCCGAAGCGGTTCTTTATGTTTTGTAACTCGTTGCTCATAAGTAAATTTTTGATTATTGATTTAAGTTTGTCTACAGCTCTTCAATCTGCTTTCTGTAGACTTTGTTAAAATGATGGGTGTAGACATCTTTCATAGTCTTTCCCTCATCATAGGTCTGTAATGCCAGCCTTTTTAAATCTAAATAATCCTTGTTTCTGATTTTAGAAACTTTACTTTTAAAGTATATATTTTCTGCAAAGTCGTATTCTTTGCTTTGTTTTTCAAAATTTTCCAGGGCTTTGTCATATCTTCCCAACTCGAAATAAGTGACTCCTAATTGGTAGTGATCGAACATTCCTTTCACATATCCTCTTGTGGCCAACAACCTTTCGATAATTCCGGCAGCCTTTTCCTTCTGTCCTAAAGCACTGTAGGACATAGCTTTCACCACATCCAGATGATAATCTCCATTCAAAGATCTGCCAGGGTCTTCAGGATAATATCTGCGAAACTCTTCCAGATCCTGAATTGCGCCTTTATAATCTCCTAAAAATTGAAATTTGCACCATCCTCTATACCCCAAATGTTTTTGGGGTTCTAAGGCTACTGCTTTATCAATCAGTATTTTCCAGGTTGCAAAATCACCGTTTTTGAGATAGGGTACCGCTTTCTCCATATAAGCATTGGAGAAACCGGGACAAAGCTCGATTGCTTTATCAAAGTCTTCCTGCGATTCCCGGAAACCCTGTAAATCTGAAGCTTTGTTGTAAAGTTCACAGGCTTTTTTACAGTCCTCACCCTCTATTGCATTACAGTTTACCTGTGCAATAGTATTGGTGTATACTATAAGGAACAAAAAGCTAAGGTAATACCTCTGAAACTTTTCCATTTTCAATTTTATAGGTTAAATATTGATAGTAATCTACTTTTAAACCTTCTATCTCTTTCGGCATCCAGCCGTTTAATGATTGCGTGAATTTCAACAGCTTATTTTCCAGATCTTCGTCCAAAGAAATATTTTTCAAATCTGAATCCATATGCCTGAGCCTGAACAATCCTGTTTTTCCTTCACAATTTACCAAAAATCTAACGGTAATATAACCATTGACCTTCTTTTCTGAAAATATATTTTCTTTTTTAAGTTTTTCAATAATAGCGATTTTTTCACCCTTATACCCGAACGTCTTTGGCCCGTGATAATATTGAAAGCTGAAAGGCTTATCCTTTCGGGCTCCACACTTCTTAAAACCTGGTTCATCAAGCTTTTCATCAAAGACTATATCTCCTACAATATCCGGATATTTGCTTACGGTTTTCTCAGCCTGACAAGACATCTGGATAAAAGTAAACAATGCAAAGAGATACAGGCTTTTCATAGCTCTGAATTATTCAACTATCTTTCCCAAAAGTGTGCCTTGGGTATTGTCATAGACAAAAACGTCCACAATGTCACCTATTTTCTGTCCTTCAAGCTTATCAAAAACACAAACTGCATTCTGGGAATTTCTTCCTTTCCATTGGTTTTCGTTCTTTTTAGAGGTGCCTTCGATCAAAATCTGATGGGTTCTTCCGACATAAGATTTCATTCTTTTTCTGGAAAGTTCTCCCTGTAATGCAATAACTTCTGCCAAGCGTCTTTGTTTTACGTCGGCAGGAATGTTATCTTCCATTTTTTTGTGCGCAGGCGTTCCCGGTCTTTCTGAATAAGCGAACATGTATCCGTAGTCATACTCCACTTCTCTCATTAAACTTAATGTATCCTGATGATCTTCTTCAGATTCATTACAGAATCCGACGATCATATCCTGTGAAAAGGCAACATCAGGAACAATTTCCTTCGCCTTTTTAATTAAATCAAGGTATTCTTCACGGGTATGCTGCCTGTTCATGGCTGCCAGCATATTATTGCTTCCGCTCTGTACCGGGAGGTGTACGTATTTACAGATATTGTCGTGTTTTGCCATCATCCTGAATACATCCAGGCTCATATCCTGAGGATTGGAAGTTGAGAATCTGATTCTCATTTCCGGTACTGCTTTAGCCACCTGATCAAGCAGCTGCGCAAAGTTTACCGCTGTTGCTTTCTGCATTTCAGAGGCCTTGACAAAGTCTTTTTTAGGACCACCTCCATACCATAAGTACGAGTCTACATTTTGTCCCAACAAGGTAATTTCTTTATACCCGCTGTTCCAAAGAGCCTTACATTCATCAATAATTGAATGTGGATCACGGCTTCTTTCTCTTCCTCTCGTAAATGGAACAACACAGAAGGTACACATATTATCACAGCCTCTGGTAATGGTAACAAAGGCTGTTACTCCGTTTCCTCCTAAACGGACCGGATTGATATCGGCATAGGTTTCTTCTTTGGAAAGAATAACGTTGATAGCGTCTCTTCCATCTTCGGTTTCTTTCAATAAGTTAGGCAAGTCCCTATATGCATCAGGTCCTACAACAAGATCCACCAGTTGCTCTTCTTCCAGAAATTTTGTTTTTAACCTCTCCGCCATACACCCTAGAACACCGACCGTCATATTCGGTTTTTCTTTCTTCAGATTCTTAAATTGGGAAAGACGCATCCTTACAGTCTGTTCTGCTTTTTCACGGATGGAACATGTATTTAACAGAATAAGGTCTGCTTCCTCCACCTTCATGGTGGTATTATACCCTTGTTCATTAAGTATGGATGCAACAATTTCGGAGTCAGAAAAATTCATCTGGCAACCATAGCTTTCCAAAAACAGTTTTTTAGAATTCTCAGGTCTTTCTGCAATTGCAAAAGCTTCTCCCTGTTTTGTTTCGTCTATATATTTTTCCTGCACAGCAATCAAATTAAGGTTCGTATTTTAAAATACGAACGGATGAGTCTGCAAAGATACAAAATATTGTGACAGAATGGCAGGGGTTTATGCTGCTTATATCAATTAAAAAAATCAGGGATATTCTGAATCGGTTTGTATGAGAACTCCTTTATTTGGTCTTTCAATGCAAATTACATATCAATAGATAAAGAAGAAAAGTTCATTTTCAACTTCATCTCGGATTTTACAGGCTGCCGACCACAGGTTGCAGGAGCCCAGTTTTTCTTTATCCTTCTTACCACATACTGCATATCATCAAAAAAAAACCTCACTGTTCAGGACCTTTGGAAAGCCTGTTACATCCACTACCTTTCCCGTTGCATCAATCGTTAATGTAAAAGTAAAGTCTCCGCTTAACGTATAAAAGTCTGCGTTCAGATAGGTGTACATATATTTGCTTAATATATCCTTGTATGCGGACGCTCCTCCTTCAAAAGAAGCCGGGTTAAAATCATTGCATTTCACCGCTACCTGCAGGAAAGGTTCTTTAATATCTATTTTAAAAAGATTTTTATTATTCTCTATGATAAAGGAATCATCCCTGTCTTCAAGATCCTGTGCCCAGGAAAAACCAGCTATACAAAAGGCAAAAAATAAAAGTATAGATCTCATAACTTTATTTTATTCATTAATTATTGGGCAAAGGTAAATATTTAACTTTCTTATAAAAAAGAAAACTTCGCACGGTGTACGAAGTCTTTGGTGGTTATTGTAGTAAATTTTAAGAGATACTACAACAATCCTTTAATATGTTTATAGTTTGTCTTTACTGTTTCCAGGACCTCATCCATTTTACCGCCAAGCATCAGTTGTGCCATCGATTTTGTCATTCCTATCACCTGATCCAATTCAATTTTGGGAGGAAGAGCCAATGCATTGGGGTTAGTAAAGATATTCAGAAGGTAAGGACCATTATAATGCAGGCATTCATTAATAGCATTTTCTACATCTTCAGGCTTGTGAACATTCTTTCCGGGATAACCCATTGCCTGCGCTATCAACGCAAAATCGGGGTTTATCATATCTGTTTCGTTATCCGGCATTCCTCCTACTTCCATTTCAAGCTTTACCATTCCTAAGGCTCTGTTATTGAAAACAATAAGTTTTATAGGCAATTTATATTGAAAAATAGTTGCCATATCTCCCAATAGCATAGACAATCCTCCATCTCCACACATTGCAATCACCTGCTTTCCGGGATGAGCTAAAGCTGCTCCGATGGCCATGGGCATTGCATTAGCCATTGAGCCATGATTAAATGAGCCCAGCATCTTTCTTTCTCCTGTCCCTGTAATAAATCTGGCGCCCCATACACAGCACATTCCCGTGTCTACAGTAAAAATCGCATCTTTCTCAGCCAGCCGGTCCAAAGTATGGGCCACATATTCCGGCTGGATGGCATCTTCCTTACCATAGTCTTTTACATAAGTCATTAAATTTTCTTTCACTTTATCATAAAAGGCCAGTTGCTCATTCAGAAAATGAACATCTGTTTTCTCTTTCAAAAGGGGAAACAGGGCGTTGATGGTTTCTTTAACATCACCGGTAAGCCCCAGCTCGAGTTTTGCCCTTCTTCCTAACCTCTCAGGACTCTCCTCTATCTGTACGATTTTATTTTTTACGGGCATGAATTTCTGGTAAGGAAAGTCTGTTCCCAAAAGAAGGACTAAATCTGCTTCATGCATGGCGTGGTAGGCGGATGGGAGCCCCAACAATCCGGTGAGGCCTACTTCATTAGGATTATTAGGCTGGATGGCCATTTTTCCTCTGAAAGAATATCCTACAGGGGCTTTTAGCCATTGGGAAAGCTGTACCACTTCAGCATTGGCATGTCCAGCGCCAATTCCGCAGTAAATGGTTACTTTTTCACTTTCATTAATGAGGGCGGCAAGATGCTTTAGCTCATCATCAGAAGGCCTGATTACCGGATTTGTTTTAAAAACCCGGTTAGAAGTAGTAGCTTCTTCGGCATCTAATTCAGAAACATCCCCCGGAAGCCCGATAACGGCAACACCTTTTTTGGAAATGGCATGCTGTATGGCGGTTTGCACTATCCTTTGCACCTGCTCCGGCCTTGTAATCATCTGGTTATAATAACTACAGTCATCGAACAATTTTATTGTATTGGTCTCCTGGAAGTAATCCATTCCCATTTCATCACTGGGAATCGTTGAAGCGATAACCAACATCGGAACGTGCGATTTGTGCGCTTCGTATACCCCATTGATAAGATGCACATGGCCGGGGCCACAGCTTCCTGCACATACGGCAAAACCATCCAATTCTGCTTCAGCCGCCGCAGCATAGGCGCCCACTTCCTCATGCCGCACATGAATCCACTCTATACTGCTTTTTTTGACTGCAACATTCAGATGGTTTAGACTATCTCCCGTTACTGCATAAATTCTTTTCACATTAGCGTTTTCGAGCATTTCAACAATCTGCTCTGCTATATTCTTAGCCATATTAATAGATTTGGTGGTTATTTTTTGGATGAAATACAGCATTAAACCCTGTATTTCTATCAAATTTAACCAATTAAATTGAACCATCCGTAGAATTTCAATGTTAAAAATTTGTAATTTTATTATCATTAAACTTAACAGGTTTTGAAAAACCTGTTAGGTTTACCAACGAAATTCTTTGTTATCAAAACCTAAAATTCATAATATTTTAAGTTGGGAACAAAAACGGCTGCCCAAAGGACAGCCGCTCATTTTATATGTTTTGATTTAAATAACTTCGATCTGATTTCTCAATAAATCCTCAAACTCATCTCTTTTACGGATCAGATGAGCTTTTCCGTCTAAGAATAAAACTTCTGCCGGCTTTAATCTTGAATTGAAATTTGAGCTCATCTCGAAGCCATAAGCTCCTGCATTATGGAATGCAAGGATATCTCCTTCACGTACTTCATTCAGTTTTCTATCCCAGGCGAAAGTGTCTGTTTCACAGATATTGCCGACTACTGTATAAATTCTTTCAGCTCCTTTCGGATTTGATAAATTTTCAATTACATGGTAAGAATCATAGAACATCGGACGGATCAGGTGATTGAAACCGGAATTGACTCCTACAAACACCGTAGCTGTCGTTTGCTTAATCACATTCGCTTTCACTAAAAGATATCCGCTTTTTCCCACTAAAAATTTCCCCGGTTCAAACCATAATTCGAATTTTCTTCCGGTTGATTTTGAAAACTCCCCAAGTACTCTTTCTACTTTTTTACCAAGTGTTTTAACGTCTGTTTCTTCTTCACTATCCTGGTAGGGAATTTTAAAACCGCTTCCCATATCCAGATATTTCAGGTTAGGGAAATGTTCAGAAAGCTCCAGCATAATATCCAAAGCCTGGAGAAATACTTCAGGATCTTTAATTTCACTCCCTGTGTGCATGTGAAGCCCTTCAACATTCACATTGGTGCTCTTCATCACTCTTTCAATGTGACGAAGCTGGTGGATGGAAATCCCGAATTTACTATCGATATGCCCTGTTGAAATTTTATAGTTTCCTCCTGCAAAAATATGCGGATTGATTCTTACAAAAATCGGATAAGAGTTTCCGTATTTATTCCCGAATTGTTCGAGTATAGAAATGTTATCAATGTTAATATGAACTCCGAAGGTCATAGCCTCTTCTATTTCAGCCAGGTCAACACAGTTTGGGGTAAACAATATTTTTTCCTTCGGAAATCCTGCTTTTAATCCAAGTTTAACCTCATTAATAGATACACAATCCAAAGAAGCACCCAGGTTCTTGACATACTTAAGGATATTGATGTTTGTCAACGCTTTTGCTGCGTAGAAGAACTTTGTGTGTTTTAAAAAAGAAGATGTAAGTTTCTCGTATTGAATTTTGATGGACTCCGCATCATACACATACACCGGGGTGCCAAACTCATTGGCAATCTTTAATAATTCTTTTGAATTCATAATTTCATTTTAACATAAAAAAAGGCAGATTCTTCGAAAAAGAGCCTGCCACATTAATTATTTTTTATGCAAGACAAGTCTTTTAAATATTCCAAACCTTAGAGAACTTTACAGCTCCCTTTTTTCCAGTTTTAATTTGTTTAAAAATTTGCATTGCTTCTTTTATTTTTTGCAAAAATACTATTTATTTTTTTATTCTGAGGAAATTGGTTGGAAAAGCACCCTGTTCTTTGTTGATCATTTTGGTAATGGTAATGTCTCAAAATCACCACGAAGCAGTGCCAGCTGCAATTCGTTGTTCAGATCTGCTGAGGATAACGGAAGGTCAATTTTCAATTTAGCCAGCTTACTGAGGGTTTGTATCTGGGTGAAAAGTTCATAAAAGCCAAAGGATATTACTTTGCCGTTTTCTATAATTAAAAACAACTTCTCTCCTAATTTCCTTCCCGCGCCCAGCCAGAGTTCATTTCTTTTTTTGAATTCTATCTTCTGTTTCAGTACGGCAGCATCTCCGAATTCTGCCATAGCTTCAATAAACTGGCTGGCTTTTGTTCCCTGGGTGAAAGACCTGAATTTCAGGATTGGCTTCTCTGTTTTGTTGAGTTTATTTTTTTCGACAACATATTTATTGTTCCTAAAATAAAGCCCGAAAGGCAGTACCTCTTTCTTTTTGATATTTTTAGAATTAAGGATCAGCTTGGCAATAATATCCGTTCCTGTAAGTTCAAAATTGATCTGTTCAACATCCTTCTGAATCTGTTCCCATTTTTTAGATTTGGAATTGAAAACCTTTTTCGAAAACTTATTAATATCCTGAACATAATCGGAAAAGATAATACGGCCGGCTTCATCCTGGAAATAGACAAATCCTTTATCATTAGGAAGATCCTGGGTTAGCTCTTTTATCTTATTGATGTAGGTTTTCGCATTGGTTTCTTCATGCTGCTTCTGAATGATCTCATTTTCCGTATCTTTTGAAATCAGCAGCTTGAACAGTTCCAGCGTTGCCCTTGCATCTCCTTCCGCTCTATGATGGTTCGTGAGTGGGATTCCCAATGACTTGACAAGTTTCCCCAATGAGTAACTTACCTCTTCGGGAATCAGTTTCTTAGCCAATGGAATGGTATCCAGCGTATTGGTTTTAAAATCATACCCCAGCCTTTTAAAAGACTGGCGCAGCATTCTGTAGTCAAACTCAATATTATGGCCTACCAATGTAGTATTTTCCGTAATCTCAATCACCCGGCGGGCAATTTCATGAAATTTCGGGGCCGTTTTTACCATTTTGGGAGTAATTCCGGTCAGCTTCTGTACGAAAGGAGTGATGTCGCTTTCAGGATTTACAAGAGAGATAAACTGGTCAGTAATTTTCTGGCCATCGTATTTGTAAATGGCAATATCTATAATGCATTCATGCCTATAACCTGCACCATTACTTTCTATATCTATAATTGAATACATTTAATTCCCGTTAACTGCTTTTAAATTTATAGTAAGCTTTTGTCCTCATTAAGTAAGCCGGCCTTTAGGGAATATTCCTCCATACATTGGCTCATTCTTAAAGACAACCTGCTAAAATAACAAAAAAATATATCAAAACATGGCAGACAGCCATATATTGCATTATCTCTTCCGTCCTCCCAGTCCAAACATACCAAGAATAGCTTTAGCCCCTTCTCTCATTAAAGTATTGGTAAAGGTTCTTCCTGCCTGGCTTTGTAATACCTGTTCAAACATCCCCGGCTCTTCTTTCACCTGCTTTGTTTTCTGTGTTGGGGCAGGATTTTGGGCTGCCTGCTCCATTCTGCTGGTTAGTATTTCATAAGCAGACTCCTTATCCAATGCTTCTTCGTATTTGGCTACTAAAGCAGATTTTCCGGTAAGTTCCGAAACTTCAGCGTCGTTCAGGACATCCATCCTCGATTCCGGAGAAATAAGATAGGTATGCACCAATGGAGTAGGGATTCCTTTTTCATCTAAAGCCGTAACAAACGCCTCTCCAATTCCCAAACTCTGTATAAGACTTGAAGCATTATAATATTCTGTTGTAGGATAATTTTCCACGGCTTTGGAAATTTCTTTTTTATCTTTCGCCGTAAAGCCTCTTAACGCATGTTGTATTTTCAGTCCCAGCTGAGACAACACATTCTCAGGGACATCACCAGGGATCTGGGTAATAAAATAAATTCCAACTCCTTTGGACCGGATCAGCTTCACCATTGTTTCAATTTGCGAAAGAAGTGCTTTTGACGCTTCATCAAAAATCAGGTGGGCTTCATCAATGAATAATACCAGTTTTGGTTTTCCACTATCCCCTTCTTCAGGAAATGTCATATAAATCTCCGCAAAAAGCGAAAGCATAAAGGTAGAAAAGAGCTGCGGCTTATTTTGAATATCGGATACCCTTAAAATATTCACCACTCCCTTTCCATCTCTTGTGGCAAGCAAATCCTGTACATCAAAACTTAGTTCACCAAAGAAATCTGCTGCTCCCTGTTGTTCCAATGCGACGATTGACCGTAAAATTGCCCCTAAAGAAGCCGGCGCTATGGATCCGTAGTTGGCTGCCAGCTCAGCTTTTCCCTGAGCATTGTCTGTGACGTACTGCAGAACTTTCTTAAGGTCTTTAAGGTCGATCAAAGGCAGTCCTTTATCATCACAATATTTAAAAACAATTGACATAATACTCTGCTGGGTATCATTCAATTCTAATATTTTACTTAATAAAACCGGCCCGAATTCTGTAACGGTAGCTCTCAGCTTTACCCCTTTTCCTCCTGAAATGCTCATCAGTTCTACCGGAAAACCTTGTGGGTTATAAGGAAGCTGCGTTTTGGCATATCTTTCTTCAATGATGGTATTCATCACCCCTGGTTCTGCTATTCCTGAAAAATCCCCTTTGATATCTAAAACAAGTGACGGAATTCCCGCATGGGAAAGCTGTTCTGCAAAAACCTGCAACGTTTTGGTTTTCCCGGTCCCCGTTGCTCCTGCAATAAGACCATGCCGGTTAATAGTTTTTAATGGAATGGTAACATTCACTTCGGGAACAACTTCTCCGTTCAACATCCCTTTCCCTAATATAATATGTTCTCCTTTTGGAGTATATCTAGCATTTAATTCTTCAATAAATTGTGCTTTGTCTGCCATTTGCTCTCTTTTTTTAACTTATAAATATAAAAGTTTTTATAAAATATTTGATAATAAAAACCATATTATATCATTAAGGATTGTTTTCAGATTCAACAAATTTATATGTAACTACGCGATAAGAAGCACAATACATATATTCAACAACATGATAAAAAACAGCATTTACAAATTAACATAATCTAAGGCATTCTTTTTGCTGAAATTAAAGGGCTCAGGAAGCTACTGAGAATGTAATATTGAAAGAAACTATCGATTGGATTTAACATTTCATTTACATTTCATCTAATACTTTGTATCTTTAACTAATAAAAAAAAGACCCAATGAAAATTGAACAAATATATACGGGCTGTCTGGCTCAGGGTGCCTATTATATTGTTTCAGAAAATGAAGCAGCCATTATTGATCCTCTAAGAGAAGTAAAGCCTTATCTGGATCGTCTGGAAAAAGATAATGTCACTTTAAAGTATATTTTTGAAACACACTTCCATGCTGATTTCGTATCAGGACATTTGGATCTAAGCAAGAAAACAGGTGCCCCTATTGTTTACGGGCCTACAGCTGCTCCTGAATTTGAGGCTATCATTGCGGAAGATTCCCAGATTTTTGAAATCGGGAAAATAAAAATAAAAGTTCTGCATACTCCGGGACACACTATGGAAAGCAGTACTTATCTTTTAATTGATGAAAATGGTACCGAGACCGCTATCTTCACAGGTGATACACTCTTCTTAGGAGATGTGGGAAGACCCGATCTTGCTCAGAAGGCAACCAACCTTACCCAGGAGGACCTTGCCGGGATCCTGTATGACAGCCTCCAGGATAAGATAATGCCTTTGAGTGATAGCATCACCGTTTATCCTGCACATGGTGCCGGCTCTGCTTGCGGAAAAAACATGCAGAAAGAGACCGTGGATACTCTGGGCAACCAAAAAAGAACCAATTACGCACTTAACCAGCCTGATAAGGCTTCTTTCATTAAGGAAGTACTTGATGGCCTTACCGCACCTCCTAAATATTTCGGGATGAATGTCGCTATGAACAAAAGTGGCTATGAAAGTCTGGATGTAGTAATGGACAAAGGCCTTCATCCTGTTGATGCTGAGGATTTCGAAGCTTTGGCAGAAGAAACAGGAGCTTTAATATTGGATACAAGAGGAGCCGCTGATTTCCACAAAGGATTTATCCCGAACTCCATCAATATAGGACTGAAAGGAGATTTTGCCCCATGGGTAGGAACTTTGATAGTAGACGTAAAACATCCTTTACTACTGGTAACGGATGAGGGAACAGAGGAAGAAGTTATTACCCGGCTTAGCAGAGTAGGATTTGATAATGTAGCAGGATATTTAAAAGGCGGATTTGAGGCCTGGAAGAATGCCGGTAAAGAAACTGATGAAATCAAAAGGATTACCCCCGCTGAATTTGCTGAACAATTTACAGAAAATGCCAGGATTATTGATGTCAGAAAACTGACAGAATATTCTGCAGAACATATTGAAAATGCATACAACAGACCTTTAGACACTATCAGTGACTGGGCCCGTAGTATAGATGATTCCGAACACTTCTTCCTTCATTGTGCCGGCGGATACAGAAGTATGATCGCTGCAAGCATCTTAAACTCTCATGGTATCAGAAATTTCACAGAGGTTGAAGGTGGTTTTAATGGAATTAAAAAAACAGGAAAACTTCCAACCACAGATTTTGTATGTCAATCCAAAACCTCATAAAATGAGAAAGACCGGATTAAAAGGAGCGGCTCTGATTTCAGCCTTTTTGTTAAGCGCTTGCCAGACAACCCATGTAGCAGAAACGTCCAAAGCAGATATTAAAGAGGTAATAAACAGTTCAGAAACCACTTTGGTAGACGTAAGAATACCTGAACAATATGCTGAAGGAACGGCAAAAAATGCCATTAATATTCCTTTATCTACAATTCAGAATAATCTGGAAAGTTTAAAAGGTAAAAAAGTGGTTGTTTTTTGCAATAAAGGTGTACAGGCAGATCAGGCTGTGGAAATTTTAAAGAAAAACGGAGTGGAAGTCTATGACGGAACAAGCTGGAAAAACGTAAAAGCCATCCAGGACGAAGCCAGCAATAAATAAACTAATACGACCAATTATGTCACAAAAATTCCAGGAAATTATTAATTCTGAAAGGCCCGTACTTATCGATTTTTTTGCAACATGGTGCCAGCCATGTAAAGTACAGTCATCAGTTTTAAACAGTGTAAAAGAAAATATCGGCGAAGGAGCCAGGATTATAAAAGTAGATGTAGATCAATATCCGGCTTTAGCGTCACAATACGGAGTTCGTGGTGTTCCTACACTGGCCATTTTTAAAAACGGGGAACTCTTATGGAAAGAAAGCGGAGTACATGATGTGAATACATTGACCCAGCTTTTACAGCAATATGCTTAATTAAATACTTATAAAAGGGCTAAGACGGTAAATCCGATCTCAGCCCTTTTATCTTATAACTGGATTGAGAAGCTGTCCCGATCATTTAAAAACTGAAAATGATTTCTGAAATCATCCAGCTCTTCCCTATTCAATTCCGCAGATACAAGATTTCCGGTCTTTTGTGAAATTTCTTTCCCGTCTGCAAAGAAACAATGAGAACTTTCCTGATAAAACAGTTTATTCCCATCTGTTCCTATTCTGTTTAATCCAAAAACAAAAGATAGATTTTCAATTGCCCTTGCTTTTAGAAGGTGCTCCCAGGCCTCTACTCTTTTCTCAGGCCAGTTGGCAACATATAATATAGCGTCATAATCATCATTATTTCTTGCAAAAACAGGAAAGCGAAGGTCATAGCATACCTGGAGCAGAAACCGTATGCCTTTATATTCTACAATGATCCTGTTTTTTCCCGGAGTGTACACCTTATCTTCTCCGGAAAAGGAAAATAAATGGCGCTTGTTGTAGAATGATATTTCTCCTCCGGGCTGTACAAAATACATTCTGTTATAAAATTTCCCGTATTGCTCAACCGGAGCGCTGCCACAAAATGCAGCATTTTTTTCTTTTGAAATTTTTTTCAAAAACCCGAGGGATTCTTCATGCCTGTCTGAAACTTCTGAAGCATCCATACAGAAGCCTGTGGAAAACATTTCAGGAAGAATAAATAAATCTGCTTCCTGATTCTGAAGCTCACGTTCTATTGTTTCAAAATTTTCAGTCTTATTTTTCCAGATGATATCCAAATTGAGTCCTACAACTTTCATTACTTTACTTTTAATTATTATAATGATGTATAAAAATACATCTTTTATATTACAAAATAATATCCGAAGGAATAGATCATCCCCAGATATGCTATTTTAGGTTGAAATTTCTTAATAATTTATTAAAGTCTCTCAATTTTATTGTATTGAATATCTTTCGGTTTTATTTTTGATGCAGATATTTTTTATTACAATCATTAAAAAAATAGAAATTTATGAAGAAATTGGTTTTTATGGTGATGATTTTCTTTTGTGGAGCAATGGCTAATGCCCAGGCCTATACCGGAAAAGGAGATCAAAAAATTCAACTGGGTCTGAATGCCTGGGGGTATGGAACCGGAATTACAGGAACCTATGATTATGGTCTTAACAAACTGCTCTCAGTAGGAGGTGGTCTGAATGCTTATTTCAGCAATTATAAAGACAATGATAAAGACAATCGTGTTTTTGTTTTTGGAAGGCTGAATTTTCATTTGAATGATGCCCTGAATCTTCCCGCAAAATGGGATATTTATCCGGGAGTGGATGTAGGAGTACTCGGGAAAGATTTTGGAATCGGAGCACATATCGGGGCTCGTTACTTTTTCACTGAAAAAATCGGCGTATTTGCTGAGGTGGGAAACAACGGAAGTCTTGGAGTTTCTTTCAATTTATAATCAAAAACGTCTTTAAATATGACAAAGCTTCTCGTTTCGGGAAGCTTTTTTATTTGGCATAGTTTTGATAATTGTTACCTTTGCAAATTAAAATCTAAAACTTATTAATGGAAATAGCAATCAAACTCTTCCAGTTCATTCTGAGTATTTCTATATTAGTGCTTCTTCATGAGCTTGGGCATTTTTTACCCGCAATATGGTTCAAAACCAGGGCAGAGAAATTTTTCCTGTTCTTTGACCCTTATTTCTCGATATTCTCAATGAAGAAAATCAACGGAAAATGGCAGTATAAATTTTTATCCAAGAATTTGCCTGATTCTGAAGTAATAGAAGTAAACGGAAAGAAGGAAGAAGTTCCTATCGATATATCAAAACTTCCGGACAACGACTGGAGAAAGCATCCTGAACAAACCAAGTACGGGATCGGGTGGCTTCCTTTCGGTGGGTATGTAAAAATTGCCGGAATGGTAGATGAAAGCATGGATACAGCTCAGATGAAAAAACCGGCTGAACCATGGGAATTCAGGTCTAAACCGGCATGGCAGAGACTTATTATTATGCTGGGGGGAGTTACTGTCAATTTTTTCCTGGCATGGCTTATCTATAGCTGTCTTTCGTTCTTCAATGGAGAAACCTATACAGATATAACAAAATTCAGTAATGGAATTGAAGCCACTGCTGCCGGAAAGAAAATGGGCTTTCAAAACGGAGATAAAATCATCAGTGTGGATGGAAAGCCTGCTGAGAGACTGGAGAACACATCAATCAACATCCTTTTAGGAGATCAGGTTACTGTGTTAAGAAACGGTCAGGAAGTAACTTTTCCTGTAAATGCAGATGGTGTTGCAGATGTTCTTAAGCAAAAAGAAGCTAAATTATACATTACCCCAAGGGTTCCAATGGTGATTGATTCCCTGGCAACTCCTTCTTCGCAGGCTTCAGGTCTGGCAAAAGGAGATAAAGTTGTAGGAATTAATGGTAAAAAAGTAACTTTCTTTGATGAAGTATCTTCGCTATTGGCAGAAAATAAAGGAAAGACCATAAGCATAGAGGTAGAAAGAAACGGGGCTGTACAAACATTACCTGCGGTTTCAGTTGATAAAAACGGAAAGCTGGGTGTGGCGCTGGATACTAAAGGAATTGCAAAATCTATTGTAACCAATAAAAAATATTCTTTCGGGGAAGCTATTCCAAGAGGATTCACAAGAACTATTGAAGCTTTAACTACTCAGGTAAAGCAATTCAAGATTATGTTCAATTCTAAAGTTCAGGGATATAAAAATGTAGGAGGTCCTATTGCAATTGTAAAAAATATGCCGGTAGACAAGGATGCCAACGGAAGTTTCACAATTAACTGGGCTGCTTTCTGGAGCTTTACCGCTATGTTCTCTGTATGGCTGGCATTCCTGAATCTTATTCCTATTCCGGGGCTTGATGGTGGGCACGTTTTTATTTACTCTTTATGAAATTATTGTAGGTAAACCTGTTCCTCAGAAAGTATTGGAAAACGCTCAGATGATTGGCGTTATCTTCCTGTTAGGCTTGATGTTAGTAATTTTTGGTAGTGACATCTTCAAGATCTTTACAGGAAAATTATAATTTTTTTGGAAATTTTCCTAAAAAATATTTGTAGGGTATAAATATTCGTCCTATATTTGCACCACTTAAAACAAAGGACATTCCTCCTTAGCTCAGTTGGTTAGAGCATCTGACTGTTAATCAGAGGGTCGCTGGTTCGAGCCCAGCAGGAGGAGCAAAAGACTTACAGAAATGTAGGTCTTTTTTTTGCCCGAAAAGAAAGACGAATTAAGAATGAAGTATAAAGCTGGGGAATTAGATTATTTATATTTTGTCTTTTAAATTTGATTTTCATCTAATGTTATAATTGAAAATAGCAAGGTAGAAGCAATTTCATTGCCCTTTCTAGCCTACGAACATCCATACATCCACTATCAAAAATTTCAAAAACATTAACTTATTTTTTCTACACTGAATTTCCAGAACTGAAATTAAAAATATTTCGTATTGAAACTCAATGTATTTAGCCTAAATTTATCGATAATCAGGGAGAAAACTTGACTGATATTAATATTCCTCCTATATTTGCACCACTTAAAACAAAGACATTCCTCCTTAGCTCAGTTGGTTAGAGCATCTGACTGTTAATCAGAGGGTCGCTGGTTCGAGCCCAGCAGGAGGAGCAGAAAGACTTACAGAAATGTAAGTCTTTTTTTTATTATATTCAATTTATACCTGTTCCTCCATATTGGGTAATAAACTCCACTCCTATTACTACTTTCCGTTTACTCTTTAATTTCCTGATTCTTCATCTTTTAGCCTATAAAATTTCATATTTAATTTTTAGTAAATCGTAGTATTATTTTCGTTACATTTTGCTGTTTTACGTAGAATAAAATTTTTTTTTCTACTTTTTTTCAAATTTTTTTAAAAATAAACTGCATACTTTTTTGTTTGTGCTAATTGCTTGAAGAAACGAATGATGTTAAACAATAATTCTAAACACAATTTTATATTATTTTTCCTGTTTTTCACTGGTTTAGCGTGGGCCCAAAATAAAGCCAGCGGTAAAATTGTGGATGAAAAAAGCAATAAAGAACTCAGCAAAGTAGATATCTTTATCAACGATAATAAAACACCTTCCCTTACCACTACTTCGGGCAACTTTATGGTGCAGTCTGACAGTATTATTACCAAGTTAAGGTTTTCCAAAAAAAATTATACCACAGAAACATTTGATGTTACCCCTGAAAACGCTGAAAACATTTTCGTACAGCTTTCCCAGGCAAAGGTGAGCAGTATTCAGGAAATTGTCATCAACAGCGGAAAACCGAAGTACAAAAACAAAAAAGAAAACCCCGCCTATGCCATCATGCAGAAAGTATGGGCACGGAAAAGGAATAACGGGCTGGAAAAGTTTGATACCTATTCCTATAAAGAGTATGAAAAAACCCAGTTTGACCTCAACAACATAGACAGCGCTTTCATGAAGAAGAAAATTTTCAAAAAACTGGATTTCATCTTCAGTTACGCAGATTCTACCGCAAGCGGAAGATTGGGGCTTCCCATTTTCCTGAATGAAGCCGTTTATGAAAATTACGGAAAAAACAAACCGGAAAAAGATAGCAAAAGAACGCTTGTTGCACAAAAGACTTCCGGATTTCAGGATAACCAGGTCATCACCGTTTCTGCAAAGAACCTCTACAGGGACATTAATATTTATGACAATACCCTGAATTATTTTGATATCGGGTTTCAAAGCCCTGTAGGAACGGATGGATTTGGCACCTATGATTATAGCCTGGTAGACACTATTACTGTTCATGGTGAGAAAGCTTTCCATATCAGATATCAGCCTAAAAGAAAAGATGTACTCGCCTTTCAGGGTAATCTGTATATTGACACTGATACTTATGCTGTTTTAGGAGCTACCTTAAAATCTACCCAGAAAATAAATGTCAACTTCGTCAACAGTGTTTCTACCGAACTGGAATACGACAATCCTGATGAAACAACGTTTCTTCCTAAAAAGCTGGTTACCGAGTTTGAAATAAGTCCTTTTTCAAAAAAGAGAGGGTCTAAAAGCATTATTGCCAAAAGATCCGTGGATTATTCCAATTATGAGTTCAATAAACCTTTAGATCCCAGTGTTTTTAAACGAAAGGAAGAAGAGTATGAAGATAAATTCACCGACAAGGATGAGGCTTACTGGGCAAAAGCCAGGCCTGACACTTTATCCAAGTCTGAACAAGGTGTATATAAAATGTTGGATCAACTGCAGCAGACCCCTAAATTCAACCGGATGGTAAAGCTGTTTGAAACCCTTGGTTCCCGTTACTATAATGCTTTTAAAGGAGTAGATTTAGGACCAATTTTTTCTGTCTATGGCAGAAACGAAGTAGAAGGAGACAGAATAAGGATAGGGGCAAGATCTTATTTTGGATTAAATGATCCATGGAGGGTTCAGTTTTATACAGCGTACGGCTTCAAAGATCAACAGGTAAAATATGGTGTTGATGCAAGGTTCATGTTCAACAGGCTTAACCGGTTTATGATTGGTGCAGGAACCAGCAGGGATATCGTTCAGCTTGGCGGACAGCTTACATCAGGAGATGGAGTTGCTTCCAGATCCTTATCGTCAAGTACCTTTTTCGCCAGAGGAGAAAATATATCATTAAGCTCTGTAAACCAGACTAATGTTTTTGTAGCAATCGAACCCTGGAAAAACATTCAGTTCAGAGTAGACGGAGTAATGCAGAGTATTAAATCTGCCATTCCCGAGAAGTTCAACCTTATGTATTACCAGGATGGGCAATTAAGAAAAACAGTAAACGATTCTCACGTTACAATCAGTGTCATCGCAAAACCTGGTGCTAAATTCTCTCAAACAGGGATAGACCGGTACCAGGCAAGAAACTTAGCTCCCACTATCGTACTGAGATATACCCGTGGTATTGAAGGACTTTTTAATGCCGATTTTAATTATGACAAATTACAATTTATGTTTTATAAACCCTTTCTTATTGGAACATTGGGTAAAACAGTTGTCAATTTTGAGGCAGGAAAGAACTTCAATACTGTTCCTTTAGCATTGCAGAATATAATCCCGGCCAATCTTTCATATGGGCTGGTTCCTAATACATTTTCACAGCTTAATTACTATGAGTTCGTAGCTGATGCTTACACCACCCTTCATCTGGAGCATCATTTCAATGGTAAACTGCTTTCTTATATTCCTTTAATCAAGAAATTAAAGTTCAGGGAGGTTGCATTCATCAGGGCGGCATACGGAACTTTAAGTGATGCTTCTAAGGCTATCAACGTTGAAGGCTTTAAATATTCTGCTCCAAGTGAACATATTTATTACGAGTATGGATTTGGCATTGAAAACATAGGAATAGGCAATCTAAGACTCTTCAGAGTAGATTTTAACTGGAGAGGAAATTATCTTGACAGACCAGATATTTCCAAGTTTGGCGTTAAAGCCGGAATTCAGGTAGGATTTTAAATAGTTTCATCTATAATAATAAACAGTTGGGCGGCTTCTTCGAAGCCGCCCAACTTTATTTCCAATTGTGATTTAATTTCATCAATACCGGATAATTAAAAGCTAAATGCTTAGAACATCTTTCTCAATTATTAATAGCATCCACATCCGTCTTCTACATCCAGTAAACAACGCATCTTCTGCTTAGGGGTTGGTCCGCACCATATATCGCATGGATAGGTTTGGGTGGACACAATGCCGCACTGCCATTAATTGCCTTGAGGCTCTTCTTGGTTAATTTTTTAATTTTGATAATTCGTTTTAATGTTTGCCTACTCTACATGCTTTTCGGCTATCGCAATTTACTGAAAACAAATAGTCAACACGCACAAAAAAGCCTCTGCAAAATAATGCAGAGGCTTTTATTTTTTTATAAAACGCTTGATTACGCGTTTGGTTCTACAGATACGAAAGATCTGTTGTTTGCTTTCTTTCTGAAAACTACTTTACCATCTACTAATGCAAACAAAGTGTGGTCTTTACCGATTCCCACGTTATCACCTGGGTGGTGCTGAGTACCTCTTTGTCTAACAATAATATTTCCGGCAATAGCTGCTTGTCCTCCGAAAATCTTCACACCTAATCTTTTAGAGTGAGACTCTCTACCGTTCTTGGAACTACCGACTCCTTTCTTGTGTGCCATTTTATTAGTGGATTATTATTATTTGTTAAGTGCTTTAAAGTTTTCGATATTCTTAGCGATTGCTGCATCTACATCTTCATGAGTAAGAACATCTTTACCTAATTCAGCTTTTACTTCTTTACCTAAAGCGATTAAAGCTTCTCTGTTTTCTTTAGACTGAGACAATCCGTTTTTCTTAAGGTGGTAGTTCAATTCGTGATCTTCACCAAAGTTAACAGTTGCGTTGTCAGAAAGAACTTCTCCTTTCACAGTTTCTTTTTTAGCAGCTTTTTTAGCTCCGCCCTCAAAACCTGTAATACCAGTGATTACAATTTGAGTTAAAGATTGTCTGTGACCGTTTTTCACTTTGTAACCTTTTCTTCTTTTCTTTTTGAAAACGATTACTTTATCAGCTTTTACGTGATCAAGAATCTCTGCTTCTACAGTGATTCCGCTTACAGCTGGGGCGCCTACAGTGATTGCACCGTTTACAGTAAGAAGAACTTTATCGAAAGAAACTTTTCCTCCTTTGTCTCCTTTTAAACGGTTTACAAACAACTTCTGGTCTTGCTCAACTTTGTATTGAAGCCCTGCTATTTCTACAATTGCAAACATTTGTTTATAAAAATTTTTTAGTTATTTCGAGGTGCAAATATACAAATAAAATTCTAATCTGCTTACAATCAAAGCAATGTTTTTTCAAAATTCACCTATTCACTATGTCTTGAATAATTTTTAACATTAAAGTATTCACACATATAAGAATATTTCATACCTTCGTTTTACCAAACTAATTTATATATGAAAAGAAACTTTAATCTCTGCTTTTTAGCAGGTGCCATTGCTGTATCTTCATTGACGGCATGTAGTGATGACAAAATGGATGACACTGTCCAGCCACAAGAAAATCTTAGCGCAAAAATTGAACAACCCGGAGACCGTGAAAAAGTTTGCTATTATGTAGACAATAACTGGAGCTCCACAGCTGTTTTGCTAACAGGTCTTCAAAGTTCTGCAGACACCAATTTTATGAATTCCCAAATGACTAAAATTGCCGGCATGTGGGGAAGAAGCAATCCAACGCTGAGATTTGTAAATGACCCTTCCAATTACAATTCCACGTACAATGCTATTTCTTATTCTACAGGAAAGATATACTACGGATATGCTATCTATTATGATGCAAAAGCAAAAGGTGGTGATATCGTAAATGCAATGATTCTGGCTCATGAATACGGACATCAGCTACAGTACATTTTCGGGCTTCCTTCAGTAAATGAAAACACAGCAAGACCCAATGAGCTGGAAGCAGACGGCTTTGCAGGGTACTATCTTAGAAATCCTAATGGCTACAACAAAACCACCTTCTCGGAGATTGCTGCCGCTTATGAATTTGCACAAAGCATCGGGGATTACCAGACTTCAAGTCCCAATCATCATGGAACACCTGCACAAAGAAGATCTGCCGTACGTTTAGGATTCCTTTTAGCACAGGCTAATTCTAATCTTACAGCATCCAGCTTTGATTATAACTTCTTCTATTATTATCAGGGAGTTCTTAATGGCACTTACAAAATGGCTAAGAATACGGTAAGTCCAGAAGTTGATGCGTATATGAGCCAATATATTGACGAGCTTAGAAAAATTCAGACCGGGGAAATTTCTGCGGAAGAATTCAAACACTTAAAATAAACAAACATTCATTTTTAGCATATTTTAAGAAGGAGGCAGACGTAATTGTTCTGCCTCTTTTTTATTTAACAGAAGTTTATTTACTTTTGAACCATATTTGATACAATATGAACAGAGATCTTTATATTGATTTTGCCAAAGGAATGGCAACCCTCTCCATTATATTCATTCATACCGCCTTCTGGTCCGGACAGTTTTATATTCCTGCAGAAGTGAGGGTCTTTTCTCTGGTATTTGATGTAGCGCTTTTCTATGCGTTAAGCGGAATTACCTCAGGAGCAAACATTGAAAAAACCTTTTACAGATTATTAAAATTACAGATTACTTATATGATTTTTGTAACGCTTTTGTTCTTTTTAGATTATTTCTTCAAGGTTTTCGGGTTAAGTTTCTTTTCTATGGAGTGGCTTCAGGGCTTTTACTCTACATTTGGGTCAAAATATGCTACAACAGATATTTCCACCACACCGCAGTGGCAGAATCTCGGAAACTGGTACCTTCACCAATATACTAATACCGATACATTCCCGGTAGTCATGGGAAGCTTTTGGTATCTCAAAGTCTATTTCATACTTACCGTATTTGGGGTACTTATCCTCAGGTTTTTCCCCAAACATATCAACTGGTTTATAGGCCTTTGTGCCGTTTTAACTTTGCTATTCAACATGGTACCGGAATATTATCCAACGGGGCAGGTAGGATATATAGCATTTTATCTTGCCGTTTTTTTTAGTCGGCCATAAAATGCGTGGAAAGAAAATCCCCAAAAACATCATTCCTGTATTATATGCCCTGGTTGCCTGTCTCTTAATCGGAATGTTCTGGTATTACGGAAATGACATTTTCTATAAAATCAATAAAAATAAATTCCCTCCTAAAATTCCTTATATTATCTGGGCCCAGTTTTCCCTTTTAACCCTATTTGTTCTTTATAACAGGCTAAAGATTACAAAAGATAATATCATCACCTATATTGGGAAGAATGCTATATTCTTCTATTTTGCTCAGGGAATAAGTTCATCGCTGGTGTATTTCCTTGTGGTTCCTTTAAAGGAAATTATGCCTTGGTGGATTTTAATGATTATCATTTACAGTATTAATATTATCCTGGCATTTATTATTTCGGCAGGGTTGAAAAAGGTAGATACCTTAGGCTGGAATATTCTGGAATTTTTAAGAAGAAAGACTACTTCTTAAGACTTTCGTGACTAAATTGAAATAAACTTAAGTTTTCTTATTTCAATTTGTTTAAATTTACAAAAATTTTATAACATGTTTAAGTTGAAACTTCCTACCGATCCAAGGTGGGCAAATATTGCTGAAGGAAACATTGGAGAAATTTTAACGGATCATGCCTGGTGTGAGCAAAAAGCTGCTACCAATGCCATTACATTGATCACGATGCTTCCCGAATATCCTGAAATTGTTACAGAGCTGCTGGCTATAGCACAGGAGGAGCTGGACCACTTCAATCAGGTTCACGAGATTATTAAGAAACGAGGTTATACTTTTGGAAGAGCAAGAAAGGATGATTATGTGAATGAACTGGCAAAATTTATTATTCAGGGGAGCAGAGAAGATCTGATTGTAGATAAAATGCTTTTTGCCGCCATGATTGAAGCCAGAAGCTGCGAAAGATTTAAAGTGCTTACAGAAAATATCAAAGATGAAGAACTGAAAGTTTTCTACAGGGAGCTGATGATCTCTGAGGCTAATCACTATACAACATTCATTGGATTCGCAAGACAGCTCGGAGATCCGGATAAGGTGAACCAGCGCTGGGATGAATGGCTGGAATATGAAGCAAACATTATCAAATCCTACGGAAATAAAGAAACCATTCATGGTTAAAATATAAACAGTAAAGAACAAACGTTGAAGAAGTCCGCTTTTGAAAATATAGCCAACCTTTTCCTGAAAAACTTTTTTCAGGGGCTGGTAATTATTGGTCCGATAGGGCTTACCATTTTTGTGATCTGGTATATTGTAAGCGCTATTGACAATCTTGTGCCTTCTCTTGCCAGACAGGTTCCTGGACTTGTTTTTGTCTCTACTATATTGTTTACTGCTATTTTAGGATACCTGGGTAATAAATTCGTTGTAGGCAGGTTCTTTTTTGATACCATGGATAGCCTGTTGGAAAAAACACCCGGAGTAAAACATATCTATACCCCCACAAAAGATGTTATGTCTTCATTTGTGGGTGATAAGAAAAAATTCAACGATCCTGTCTGGGTAAAAACCAACGAAAATCCTGAAATATGGAGAATCGGTTTTTTGACACAAAAAGAAATGGCAGACGTTGATAAACATAATTACGTTGCGGTATACCTTCCCCATTCCTATGCGATTTCGGGCTGGGTAATTGTTACTGAAGAAAAAAACATCAAACCTGTAGTAGGTATGACTGCTGCTTCAGCAATGAAGTTTGCGGTAAGCGGCGGTGTGGCCGGGTTCCATTCTGATGAAAACATATTTAAAGCTCCGGAGTAATTTCTTCACTCCCCTTTACTTACTTTGATGAATTTGAAATTATTTTCAAACCATTTTCTTATCAACAATTTAAAAAACATACTTATCCCATGAATTTACCGTACGCGGAACCCTTCCGCATTAAAATGGTGGAAGAAATCCGTCTATCCACAAGAGAGGAAAGAGAACAATGGCTGAAAGAAGCCAGATACAATCTTTTCAACTTAAAATCCTCACAGGTTTATATTGATCTTTTAACAGACTCAGGAACAGGAGCTATGTCCGACAGGCAATGGGCTGCTCTCATGACCGGAGACGAAAGCTACGCAGGATCCCGTTCGTTCGAACAGCTTCAAAATACCGTTGAAAAAATTACAGGTTTTAAATATTTATTGCCAACCCACCAGGGAAGAGCAGCTGAAAATGTTCTTTTTTCAGTGCTGGTGAAAGAAGGGGATGTAGTTCCCGGCAACTCTCATTTCGATACCACAAAGGGACATATCGAATTCAGAAAGGCGCATGCCATCGATTGTACCATTGATGAGGCTTTTGATATCAATGACCTTCATCCTTTTAAAGGAAATATCAATCTTGAAAAACTGGAAGAAGTTTACAAAAGCCACCCGAAGGAAAATATCCCTTTTTGCTTGATTACCATTACCTGTAATTCTTCGGGGGGACAACCTGTTTCTCTGGAAAACATGAAAGCTGTGAAAGAACTTTCCGATCGATATGGAATCCCTGTCTTTTTTGATTCGGCGAGATTTGCAGAAAATGCTTACTTCATAAAAAAAAGAGAAAAAGGGCAGGAAAACAGAAGTATCAAGGAAATCTGTAAAGAAATCTTTTCATACGGGGATGGAATGACAATGAGTTCTAAAAAGGATGGATTAGTAAACATCGGAGGTTTCATTGCGCTGAATAGTGAAGAGGTTTTCAGAAAAGCTTCCAATTTCACCATCATCTATGAAGGGTTTATTACCTACGGGGGAATGGCAGGAAGAGATATGGCTGCATTAGCTGTAGGACTGGATGAAGCCACAGAATTCGCATATCTTGAAAGCAGAATCTCCCAGGTGGAATATCTCGGAAATAAACTAATTGAGTACGGAATTCCCGTACAAAAACCGATCGGAGGGCATGCCGTGTTTATTGATTCTTTAAACTTCCTTCCCAATATTTCCCGCGAGGAATATCCGGCCCAGACCCTGGGACTTGAAATTTATAAAGAAGCCGGTATCAGAACAGTGGAAATCGGTACTCTATTAGCCGACAGGGATCCGGAAACAAGACAAAACCGTTATCCGAAGCTTGAACTGGTACGCCTGGCAATTCCCCGAAGAACCTATACCAATAATCACATGGATTATATTGCTGCAGCGATTAAAAACGTTTATGAAAGACGCGAGGAAATTTCTAAAGGGTATAAAATTGTCTGGGAGCCTGAAATTTTAAGACATTTTACGGTTCAGCTTGAAAAAGCATAAAAAACAAGGCTGTTTCAAAGGTCTAAAAACAGGCTTTTTTGAAACAGCCTTTTCTTTCTGAGAATATACCTCTTTCCTATTCTCCCCTGGTTTTATTCTCTTTCTTAAAACCTTTCCGGCATATACTTATCCTAATTCTTTTCTTCAATAAAAAATTTAATCAACCACTGTTTTTCTTCCGGTATCTGTAAACAGGTCCGTTAACATATTTCCGGTTGTAGTTAATTTCTATCCAAAACTAAAATTTAAAAATCTTTTTTTGTGTTTTTTGAAAAATATGAATCTATTTAAATTTACATTTGCAGTTTCCTTAAAATTTTGCAATTTGAAATTTAAGCACTAACCTGAAAACATATTATTCCGAAATGAAAAATATTGCTGTCGTGGGCGCTGGTATTTCCGGTTTGAGCATGGCGAATTACTTAGAAAAACACAACTTAGACTATCATATTTTTGAAAGAAGAAAGAAAGAAGATCTGGCAGGACATGGATTTCTTCTTCCACAGGAAGGTCTTGAATATCTTTCCCGGATCATAGACTGTCAGCTTCTTTATGAACAGGGAAATTTTTTAGAAAAATATATACAATATTCTCACAAAGGAAAAATGCTTGCCGAAAAGAATCTTGATCGTGTTTTTGCTATTTCAAGGCAGGCATTAATCAATATTCTGTCTCAAAACATTTCCCAGGAAAAAATAACTTATGGAAAAACCGTCACCCTTTATGATATAGAAAAAGGGAAACTACAGTACAAGGATGGAAGCTATATGAATGCCGATTTTACCATTATCGCTGATGGCTCAAAAAGCCGTATCAGGGGAGAAGTATTCAAAGAAGAAACAATCAGAACTGTGAGAGAAAGCGAAGTTGTTAATATTGTTAAAAATAAAGATATAGCCCAGTCCATCAGTAATGATTTCATGAAATTTCATCATGAAAAAGGAGGGCTTACTTTCGGGATCCTTAAATTATCTGCGGATACTATTCTATGGTATTCTCAGTTTGATAATGAGAAATATAAGATTAATGAATGTCCTCCCCAGAATTTAAAAGCCTATATGCTTGATATTTTTAATGAATGGCATTCCCTCATTCCATCGATTATTCTGCAATCGGACTATGAAAATGTTCATCTATGGCATGTTTATGAATTGGAAAAACTCAATCCGTTTTATAAGGACAAAATCGTTTTCATAGGAGATGCAGCACATCCTCTTATACCATTTACAAGCCAGGGAGTAACCTCAGCATTGAAAGATTGTTTTGCCTTAACGGAATATTTAGTTGAAAAAAGGAATATTTACGATGCTTTCAGGAAATATGAAGAAGAAAGAAAACCGGAAATTGAAATCCATATTAAAAACGGAAGAGTTTTATTAAATCAGTTCCTTTTGCCTCTTAATCAATACACAGAAAATATTTTACCCATATCTTATAAATAAAAATGTTCAGCAATAACGATATTAATTTTGAAGCCCTGAAACGGAAAGCCTATAATGGAAGATGGGCCACATTGGAAGACGGAGTTATTCCGCTTACAGCGGCAGATCCTGATTTTAGGATAGCCCGGGAAATAGAACACGGAATCATTGAGTATATCAAAGATGGCTATCTAAGCTATGGCCCTTTTTCCGGATTGCCCGAGTTTAAGAAAAGCGTTGCGGATCATTTCAATAAAGAAAAATCCGGAAACTTTTCTCCTGAAAATGTACTTGCCGTCAACAGTGCCGCACAGGGAATGTTTTTGATTGCCTCCTATATCCTGAATCCCGGAGATGAAGCCATTATTCTGGACCCCGTTGATTTTTTGTTTAAAAAATCAGTAGAAACGGCTGGTGGAAAAGTAAACCTGTGTCCGGTGGATACCCATACCGGGGAAATTGATTTTGAAACATTAAATTCTCTGATCCATTCAAAAACAAAACTTATCAGCATCTGCAATCCTCACAACCCTCTTGGCAAGGTCTATTCCCCCGATGTTCTGAGAAAAGTAGCCCAAATAGCTTCTGCCCATGATCTATGGGTAATGAGCGATGAAATATGGAGCGATATTATCTATGACAACAGAAATTTCCATACCTATTCATCTGTCTCTGAAGAGGCAAGGAAAAAAAGCTTTACCGTATACGGGTTTTCTAAATCTTTCGGAATTGCCGGATTGAGAATTGGGGCCGTTCTCTGCAATGATGTGGATATTCTTACCGATTTTACAGAAAAATCAAATTTTAACTCTACCATAGAAGGCGTTTCAACATTATCACAGATGGCAGGAAGCATAGCGTTGGAGAAAGCAAAGCCCTGGTATAAGGAATTTTTAAAACATTTACAGGGCAATCGTGACTTTGCGTTTAATATATTAAGCCATTCCGGAATTGTAACGCCTAATCTTCCTGAAGCTACCTTCGTATTATTTCCTGAAATTAAAAACGGATTAAGCAGTGAAGAATTCGCCCGCCATGCTCTACAACACGGAAAAGTAGCCATTGTTCCCGGTTCTGAAAGGTGGTTTGGGAAAGGTGCTGAAGGCCATATAAGAATCTGTTTTTCCACCTCACAGGAAATTTTAGAAGAAGGGCTTAACAGAATGATCTCCAGTTTTAACGATTAATAATTTTCATTAAAAACATCAAAAATGTGATTATTATTCTATATTTTGCTACAAGTAGAATAAAATTAATATATCCTTAACAAATAACGATATTTCATATTGATTTAAAAATAAAAAATGATAATTTTGAGTAAATCACCACTCAAAAGCTTCAATATGAAAATAAAATACATAAGCGCTGTTTTACTGGGGGCCTCTACCTTATCATATGCCCAACAGGTAAACGATACCATTACAAAGGAATCTAAGATAGATGAAGTTGCCATCACGGGAAGCCGGAATAAGAAAAGAACGGTTACGAATACCCCGGTTCCCATTGATATCATTGACATCAAACAAGCCAGCCAGGCAACAGGCCAGGTAGAAGTCAACCAACTGTTACAGTTTGCGGCTCCTTCCTTCAATTCCAACAAACAATCCGGATCAGACGGTGCAGACGCCGTAGATCCGGCAACACTGAGAGGGCTAGGACCTGATCAAACCCTTCTTTTATTAAATGGAAAAAGGTACCATCAGTCTTCTTTGATTAATCTTTTTGGAACCAAAGGAAGAGG
The DNA here is from genome assembly GCF_000738495.1 of Chryseobacterium sp. P1-3. Taxonomy (NCBI): domain Bacteria; kingdom Pseudomonadati; phylum Bacteroidota; class Flavobacteriia; order Flavobacteriales; family Weeksellaceae; genus Chryseobacterium; species Chryseobacterium sp. P1-3. Next base: position 292,822 of record NZ_JPEQ01000010.1, on the reverse strand, counting down.
AAATACAGGGTACGATATGAATACCATCCCGATCGGAGCTATAAAAAGAGTCGAAGTCCTTCGCGACGGAGCTTCAGCACAATATGGTTCTGACGCAATTGCAGGGGTAATCAATGTAATCCTTAATGACCGGGATAAGGGTTTTGAAGGAAATGCATTTTACGGAATGAACCTTTTTAAAAAGTCCCGGCAATAATGATGTTGTATCAGACCATAAAGCAGATGGAATCACTTTTGACTTCAGTGGAAACCTGGGTACAAAAATTGGCAACAAAGGAGGTTTTGGAAACTTTACTGCAGAATTTGTCAACAAAGATTATGCAATCAGGAATGCTAACCCTCAAATGTATAATGCTCCAAGGCAACGTTTCGGAGATGCCAAAGCTCAGAATGTCTATTTCTTCGGAAACATTGAACTTCCATTATCTGACGGCCTGAAATTTTATTCACGTCAGGGATTTTCCCACAGAAATACCAAGGCTTATGCCTGGACAAGAACCCCTGAAGCTAATGGGAACGTTCCGGATATCTATCCGATGGGATTTGATCCTATTGAAGATACAAGCATCAGTGACTTCACCTTCGATAACGGTTTAAAATTTAAAGTGGCCAACTGGGATGTGGATTTTTATAATGCCTTTGGAAACAACAGATTTACGTATGACATAACCAATACCGTCAATGCGACTCTAGGCTCTAAATCCCCGACTCAATTTTATGCCGGCGGGCATTCATTACTGCAAAACACAACAGGTTTTAACGCTGTAAGACAGTTTAAGGTACTTGAAGGATTAAATATTGCATTCGGATCAGAATTCAGATATGAAAAATTCAATATTATTAAAGGAGAAGAGGCGTCTTATACCATGTATGATATCAATGGGAATCCTGTAACTCCTGATACTCCAGGTAATTTACTGGTAACCAACCCTCTTGCCGATCCGGAAGATAACATAAGGCCGGGTGGTTCACAAGGATTCCCCGGTTATTCTACTGATATTGGTAAAAGCAGAAATAATTTTGCAGCTTATGTAGATACTGAGCTGGATGTTACCAAAAACTGGATGATAAGTATAGCCGGAAGATTTGAGAATTACAATGATTTTGGAAGTACTTTAAACGGTAAATTTGCTACACGGTATGCAATTACTCCTCAATTTGCCTTCCGCGGATCTGTCTCTACAGGATTCAGAGCCCCTTCTCTTGCTCAGAAATATTACAGCCAGCAGTTCACGAACTTTCAGGGAGGGAAGTTGGTTACCATCCAATTGGCGTCGAATGATAGTGATCTCGCCAACAGATTGGGTATTGAACAGCTGAAGCAGGAAACATCTGTAAACGGGAGTGCCGGATTTACTTTTAATACGGGAAAATTCACCGCAACGATTGACGGATACTATATCAGTGTAAAAAACAGAATCGTTCTGACAGGAAATTTCTCAAGAGATGATTTACCTACCGATGTCCAGAATGATTATCCTTATATTGATCAGGCGCAATTTTTTTCCAATGCCATTGACACAAGAACCAAAGGGATTGACCTTATCCTGAGTTACAGTGAAAGTTTAGGTTCAGGGAAATTAACGGCAACTTTAGCCGGAAACTATAATGATATGGAAATTACCCAGATCAATACTTCACCCAAACTGCAGGGTAAGGAAGACGTTTTATTTAAGTGCCAGGGAAAGAGCTTTTATTCTGGCTTCAGCTCCTAAAACAAAGATTAACCTTAATCTTAACTATAAGATCAATAGGTTCAATGCAAATCTTCAGCTGGTAAGGTTTGATAAGGTTACATTAATTGGGTATGATGATGCTGAACAGATATACAACCCAAAGGTAACAACGGATCTTTCTTTTGGATACGAGTTTTCTAAAAACCTGAATCTGACTTTGGGGAGTAAGAACTTATTCAACCGATACCCTACATTACAAACCACTCAGGTATCAACCGGAAATACCGAATCCGGAGGCATTTTCGATCCCGTACAAATGGGATTTGCCGGACGACAGGTTTTTGCCAGACTTAATTTTAAATTTTAAGAAGATTGGAAGAGTTTTTATTATCATGACTGTAAGGGCTTCCTCTTCCGAACTCCTGTTTCCTTATAACAAGGCCTGCTGAAAATTTTTCAGCAGGCCTTTTTTATTTCTTTGAAATTCTATATAATTTTCCGCTATCTGTTACAGCGTAGAGATTTCCATCCATGCCGTCCAGTACATCCCTGAAACGCTCTTTCTGATCGGCAAGAAGACGCTCTTCCCCTACCACTTTATTATCCTTCATTACAATCCGGTCGATATGTTCACCACTTAAGCATCCAATAAACAGGTTGCCTTTCCATTCGTCAATATTCCCTGTGTAAAATGTTATTCCGCTTGGAGAAATTACGGGATCCCAATAGTATACCGGCTGCTCTGTCCCCGCTTTCTGCGTAATCCCCTGTCCTACCTGGTCTCCTGAATACTCAATACCATATGTCACATCTCCCCAGCCGTAATTTTTCCCCGGCCGGATAAGGTTAATTTCATCACCTCCTCTGGGACCCATTTCAACATCCCAGAGATTTCCTTGCGGATCCAGGGCCAATCCTTGCGGGTTCCGTAATCCATAGGCATAAATTTCCGGTTTATACCCCTGTTTACCAATAAAAGGATTTCCGGGTGCCGGCAAACCTTCTTTGGTAATCTTCATAATTTTACCTAAATAATTATCCGTTTTCTGAGCATATACTCTTGTCACTTTATCTGATCTTTCTCCCGTACTTACATATAAATTCTGATCTTTATCAAAAACCAGGCGGCTTCCATAATGCTTATCACCATCATAGGAAGGCTCTGCCCTGAAAATAACCTTGATTCCGGAAATACTTTTAAGATCAGGGGATAATGTTCCCTTGGCTACAGAAGTCAGGTTTCCTTTTCCAAACGGTTCTGAGAAACTGAAGTAAATAATATTATTGTTTTTAAAATCAGGATCCAGCGCTACATCCAGCATTCCTCCCTGCCCTTTTGCGTCTACTTTTGGAAAACCGGTAATTTTAGAAACCTGTTTTCCATCTTTGGAAACCACATTCATATATCCTGTTTTTTCAGTGATGAGAAATCTCCCGTCCGGCAGATTAATAATTCCCCATGGCTTTCCGAGTTCTTTATTCAAAACTTCCACTTTATAAGGTGTTTTTGTTTTTACAGCCTTAATTCTTGTCTGTCCCTTAAAGGCTGGCTGATATTCAGAATTTGGTTTTTCGGTTTCCACACTCCCGTCACTTCCTATCTGCTGTGCATTGGCATGGCCTTCTTTACATGATGATAACATCAATAAGACACTCACAGCTGCAATATAAAATTGATTGATTTTCATAACATTATGATTAGTGTTATAAAGATAAATAGAAAAATAATGCCATAAAATTTGTATAATACAATTTTTTATTCTACATTTGTAGAACAAAATACAAAGCTGTAGAATGAAAGATATCAAATTAACCGACGCCGAGAAAGTACTGATGGAAATCCTTTGGGAGAATAAAAATATTTTCATGAAGGATATCCTGGAGGCTTACCCCGACCCTAAGCCTGCAGCTACCACAATTGCCACCTTACTGAAAAGAATGCAAAACAAGGACTTAGTAGGCTATACACTTTATGGAAATTCCCGTGAATACTACCCAAAAGTAGAAAAAGGAGAATATTTCAAGGAAGAAATGACTTCCATGATTGACCGTTTTTTCAACAGCTCGGTAACCCAGTTTGCCTCATTCTTTACCTCTAATTCAAAACTTACACAGAAGCAGCTGAAAGAACTTCGTGATATCATTGATAAACAAATAAAGGAATGAATATGCTTATCATTATCATGAAAATAATATTGTGTTCTTCTTTGTTTATTGCCATTTATTACTGGTTTCTGGAAAAGGAGAGAATATATAGATTCAACCGGTTTTATTTACTGGGTTCGCTGGCACTCTCTTATCTGATTCCGTTTATTAGCATTAGCCTGCAACTGCCGAAAGAGAAAATAAGCAGACCGCAGCTCATCATTGAAGATACGGCACAAAAAATAATTGCTATCCATAACGAACCTGAAGGTTTACACTGGATGAGTGTACTATGGATTATATACGCTGCTATAACTTTGCTTTTCCTGCTCAGGAGCATATTTGCTGTTCTGAAGATTATAAGAATAAAAGGAAATACAATCATCTATAAAGGACAACGGGTACTGTTAACGAATGAAAATCTTTCTCCGTTTAGCTTCTGGAATACGATTTATTTAGGGAGAGCCTATCTTAAAGAAGATGAAATAGACCCAAGAATTTTCCTCCATGAGAAAAGCCATATTTCCCAAAAACATAGCCTTGATCTTATATTGATAGATGTATTAAAGATTTTCACCTGGTTTAATCCCGTTCTGTTTTTATATAAAAAGACTATTGTTACGAACCATGAGTTTCTGGCAGATGAAGCTGTTTTGAAAAATCAATTCAGCATCAGGGAGTATCAGAATCTTATTCTTGACGAAATCATCAATACTCAAAGCTTACCGCTTACCCATACCTTTAATTTTAACAATACCAAAAAACGATTTATTATGATGACCACAAAAAAAACAAAATTCAGCCTGCTTAAGAAAACCGCAGGAATTACTTCACTGATTGCAGCCATCGCTGTATTTTCTGAAAAAACATACGCCAATAATTCAGTGTCTGTTTTTAACAACCATAACACTTCTGCTATATCTTCTCAGCAAATAAACCCTGTTAAAACAGGCACTTCGCATGAGATAAGTTCAGAATCACCGGCTCGTGATGAAAAGTCAACAGTCCTTAAGCCCGCAACAGCAGAAGTCCTTAAGAAAGAAGAGCAGAAGATGGTATCAGATACGATTACTCCTAAAACAGCCATTAAAGAGGAACCAAAAGCAAACGCTACAATAGATTCCGGCAACGGAAAGGACTTTGTAGAAGCAAAATATCCGGGAGGAAATGCCGAGCTACGAAAAAAAAATAGGCAACACCATGGATATGGCGGTAATAAATCCATTAAAAGGGACAATTACCTCAACAGCATATATCCAAATTGATGAAACAGGTAAAGCAACTCAAATAACAACTTCAGGTAATGACGAAGTTTTCAACAAAGAGTATCTTAAAACAATAACAGCAATAAGCAATGAAACAACCTGGCAGCCTGCTACTAAAAATGGCAAAGCAATAGCTACTTCATTAAAGATTCCCGCAACAATGACCTTTGAGAATTTTAAATAATAGATAAGCGCTTTTCAGCGCTTTTTTTATGCCTGTAAATTCCGTTTTTTCTATTCCATTTCTTAACATTTTTCTGTGAGCAATACGATAATGACTTCACCTGCCAGTATTATAACTGCAATCTGTTAAATTTTTCTTATCAAAATATTCATCTTCAAAACTTTATCAAGTCTAATAATTTCTTTCGTATTTTTGTTGTATACATTCTTTTCTATGGATTTTAAGCTTCAATCAGAATATAAACCTACCGGAGATCAGCCTCAAGCAATCGAAAAATTGACTAAGGGAATAGAAATCGGTGAAAAATACCAGACTCTTCTCGGGGTGACAGGCTCAGGGAAAACCTTTACTGTTGCCAATGTGGTGCAGAATGTTCAACGCCCAACATTGGTATTGGCCCATAACAAGACACTGGCTGCCCAGCTTTTTATGGAGTTCAAGGAATTCTTTCCTGAGAATGCGGTTGAGTACTTTGTCAGTTACTACGACTATTATCAGCCGGAAGCTTATATTGCAACAACCGGAACTTATATTGAAAAAGACCTGAGCATTAACGAAGAAGTTGAAAAGCTACGTCTTTCCGCCACCGCCAGCCTTTTATCAGGAAGGAGAGATGTCTTGATTGTCGCGTCTGTATCTTGTATTTACGGTATTGGAAATCCTACTGAATTTCATAAGTCGTTAATTTCTATTGCAATCGGTGAAAAAGTGACCAGGACCGCATTGCTTCATTCTTTAGTTAATGCGCTCTATGCCAGAACACTCAATGAGTTTCAAAGAGGTACCTTCCGTGTAAAAGGAGATGTAATTGATGTGTTCCCAGCCTATGCAGATAACGCCATCAGGATCCAGTTTTTTGGTGATGAGATTGAAAAGATTCAAAGCTTTGATCCTGTGACCGGCAACGTAGATAGTAATTTTGATCAGATCCAGATCTATCCGGCTAATCTTTTTGTGACTTCCAAGGAAACCTTAAACGGAGCCATAAAGGAAATCCAGGATGATATGGTAAAGCAGGTTGACTTTTTCAATTCTATTGGAAAGCCGCTGGAAGCTAAAAGGCTTCAGGAAAGAACTGAACTTGATCTTGAAATGATCAAAGAACTTGGCTATTGCTCTGGAATTGAGAACTATTCGAGATATCTGGACGGGAGACTTCCCGGAACAAGGCCTTTCTGCCTGATTGATTATTTTCCCAAAGACTTTTTAATGGTTATTGATGAAAGCCACGTAACAGTACCCCAGGTACACGCCATGTACGGCGGAGACCGGAGCAGGAAAGAATCCTTAGTGGAATATGGCTTCAGACTCCCTGCTGCAATGGATAACAGACCTCTGAAATTTGAAGAGTTTGAGGCTATGCAGAATCAGGTTATCTATGTTTCTGCAACGCCTGCCGATTATGAGCTTGAGAAAACCGGAGGCGCCTATATTGAGCAGATCATCCGTCCTACGGGACTTCTGGATCCTGTTATTGAAGTACGACCTACATTAAACCAAATTGATGACTTAATGGAAGAGATCCAGAAGAGAGCGGATGTTGACGAAAGGGTTCTGGTCACTACTTTAACCAAAAAAATGGCTGAAGAGCTTACCAAGTACTTTACCAAATTCGGAATCAGAACGAGATACATCCATTCCGATGTAGAGACCCTGGAACGGATCCAGATTATGCAGGATTTACGTTTAGGACTTTTTGATGTTTTAATTGGTGTCAACCTGCTAAGAGAAGGATTAGACCTACCGGAAGTTTCATTGGTAGCAATTTTAGATGCCGACAAAGAAGGAATGCTGAGAAGCAGAAGATCCATGATCCAAACGGTGGGACGTGCAGCAAGGAATGTCAATGGGAAAGCCATTATGTATGCAGACAAAATCACCAAGTCTATGCAGGCTACTTTAGATGAGACAGAATACCGCCGTGCCAAGCAAATGCAATATAACGAAGAGCATGGTCTGAAACCGCAGGCACTTAATAAAAAGATATCCGAAAGCCTTGTCGGGAGAAGTAAAGATTTTCCTGATGAAAAATATACCCAGAAAGAAATTCTTCAAAAGGTTGCAGAAACAAAAGCCAACTACGCCAGTGAAGATATTGATAAGATGATTGCATCGAAACAAAAAGAAATGGAAGCAGCAGCCAAAAACCTCGACTTTATAAAAGCAGCTAAGCTGAGGGATGAAATTGCAGCTTTGAAAAGCTAATTCCATTTCCTTACCTATAAAAGTTTCGGCGGCATCTTCGATGCCGCAACTTTTATAGTAACTGATCTCTGTTTATTTTCCATTTCTGACCATGACTCTGATTGGTGTAAGCAAATCTGCCAAACCATTCAATTTGATCTCATAAACTGTTGAGAGCTGCATCCCTAATTTCCCTTTAGGCATTCCTCCATTCCGGAGGAACCACTCCAGATAACTTACCGGAAGATCGGCAAGAATTGTTCCTTCGTATTTACCAAAAGGCATTTTAACAATACAAATCTCTTTTAATATTTCCGGGTTTATTCCTTCCAATTTTTTAAAAAATTAAATTAATTTATCATTCAGGTCATTCTGGACAGGCAGCTCAAGATCAGGAGGCACATTTTCATCAGAAAACTCATTTCTGTATACCTGGATCAGTAGAAGGGTAAATGAGATTAAGATCGGCCCAAAAATAAGCCCCATAAATCCGAAAAGATTCATCCCCATAATAATCCCGAATACCGTATTCAACGGATGTATATTTTCCAGCTTCTTCAAAAGAGTGAAACGGAGCAGGTTATCTGTAAGCCCTACCACGACCACACAATAAATTGCCAGGCCAATTCCCTGTGCTGTATTTCCTTCTGCAATCATAAAAATACATACGGGAACATACACAATAGCGGTTCCTACCACCGGAATCACGGAGGATACTGCCGTGAGTGCAAAAAGCAGAACAGGCCCCGGTGCTCCAAAAATGAAATAACCAATAACGGCAACTATCCCCTGGCCAACTGCCACAACAGGGATTCCGATAGCATTGGCCATGATTAATTTTCTTAATTTATCGCCGATTAAAGAGATGTTTGCCCTCTTTAAAGGAGCTGAAGAAGTAAGGATCCTTTCAAACAACCGTGGTTTTTCCAGCATGAAATAAAGGATAAAATACATGGATATCACTACGGTTAATGTATTGAATGTCCCGCTGAGAGCTGAGGTAGAAATCTTACCTACAGAATTCTTCAGCTTATTCATATTTTCCTGGCTGAGGATATCAAACTTGGTTTTTGAATAAATATAGGCATGTATCTTGTCAAGAAACACATTGAATTTGGCCATATAAGCCTGTGCATTTCCAAGTTTATCAATAAGCAGGTCGGCAATAAAATAAATAGGCAAAATAAGAATAATAAGACTGGCAAACATCAGGGCAAAAGCAGCAAGTGAAGGCTTCCATTTTCGCTCTTCCTGTAAATAAAAATTATACTTACGGCACACAACATAAATGGTAATTGCCCCTAAAACCGAAGGAATAAACAATGAAAGGTTAAAACAGATCAGTCCGGCAAGCACTATGATAATGGCCAGCAAAGAAATCTGTTTGATAACAACACTGCTTACATGTTTGTCTTTATTATTCATCATTTGTTAAAATTCTAAGGTTGCTTGTACATGATCTGTCTCGGCTTTCCTAAATAAGCACAATAAGTAGAATACATGACAATCATAATAAACGGAGCTGTCAAAATTATACCGAATCCACAAAGAATTACTCCGGCTACAGATATAATGCCTCCCAGAAGAGTGGTTAGCAAAAATGTACCATAGTTTTCCTTGGCAATGCTGAAGGATTTTCCTAAGGCCTCAGTGGCGGAAGCATTTTCAAAAAGTAAAATAGGATATCCGATTAAAAGAAACGGATACACAAAAACAATAGGTAACACACATAATGCCAAAGCAATTGTGGAGATAATCCCCGAAAGGATACTATAAATTAAAATATTAACAAAATTCTGACGATATCCAATAAACAAATCGGAAAACTCAATCTGGTTTTTAGTATTGAATTTATTTACAATATAAATCAGTCCCACATATAAAGGCGCCAATAAAAGCCCGAAAAAGCTGGATAATGTAGCATACATTGTAAATCCGGGAGCATTCCAGTAGCTGAAGTCTCCACCGGAAGTTCTCATCTCTTCTACCATAGCCGTTGAATTGAATCCCGTAGCCGTTTGGATAATAAAACCTCCTACAAGATAAATAACCATAGCAACGATACCATAGCCAAAGACTCCTTTATACATTTCAAAAGCGTGCGAAATAATCGATCCCGTATCTCTGTTGGGAACAGAACCTTGCTGATCAAATTCGTTAAATTCAGACATAGTTTAAATATTTAATGATTTTACCAAATTTAACTTTTTTTGGTAAAAAAACATATTAAACTAAGGTAAAATTTAGTATTTCTCTGAAAAAACCGTTTTATAAAGCGAATAAATCACTGCATTCCAAAAAGGAAAGGTAAAAAGACCTCCAATAAAAAACAAAGTGAACCCCAGATATTTGAACAATACGGCTACGATTATACACACCATTATCTCAATAAAATACATCCTTAACGCCTTCAGGTTTAAGGAGATCGCTTCAAAAATCCTTTTATTGGCAAAGAACATCAATGGCGCAACAAACACCGTCATCGCCACCCAGACTACTGCCAGAAATAAAGTCGGAATAGTAAATCTATAGATCAGGAACCAAAACACGTAATAACCCAGATATTTGAAAAAGTTGAGTCCATTGTACCCTACAAACAGATCTCCAAGCTCCACTTTCTCATTCATATCTATTTTTCTGAAGATCTGAAACAGCCCAAGATTTAAAGGATACAGAAAAGCGGTTGTTCCCCATACTGCATAGGTAAACATTTGATAATTTTCAGTAGCGCTCAGCTCGGTGATCTTTTCCATATAAGCTTTGGTTCCCAGCTTAAGGGCTTCTGTTAATTCCTGGCTTTGTGCCCAAATTCCATATTTCGCACCAAAGAAAAATAAAGAGGTAAGGAAAATTCCAAAAAAGACCATTGAAAACATCAACTGAAAAACCAGTGTTTTATTCCAATAAAAAAAAAGCCTGCTTCAATATAAAATCTATTCCCGGTTTCTGAGGATATTTGCTCTGCATTTTAAAAATTTTATGCAAAAGTAAACATCAATAATTATTTTTGCCGAATGTTTTCAGTGAATCATCAAAAATTTATAGAAATGGATGAGCTTTCTCTTCAGAAGGTTCCCTATTTTTTCATGGTAGACTTTCTTTCCGGGAAAGTAGAAATATACCGAAAGGAAGAAATTGAACAATCAGGATTAATCATTGATTTTCAACACTTTTCCACTATAAAAAAAACATCCTGAACTCACAAAAAAAAATAGAATGGAAATCATTTCCTGAAACCCTTGAAAGTTTTAAAACAGGTTTTGACAAAGTTCAAAAAAATATCCGGTTGGGTAATTCTTATCTGGTAAATTATACCCGGAAGACCAAAATTGAAACCAATTTAACACTGGAAGAAATTTTTTATCATTCTGTTGCAAAATATAAAGTTTTTTATAAAGATTTTTTTGTATTTTTTTCTCCGGAAACTTTTGTAAAAATCATTGACGGTAAAATTTTAACTTATCCAATGAAAGGAACGATTGATGCCTCCCTGAAAAAACGCCGCAGAAGTATTGAAAAATGATAAAAAAGAAAAGGCTGAACATTATACTGTTGTAGACTTGCTCAGAAATGATCTGAGTATGGTGGCTGATGAGGTGACTGTAGATAAATTTCAGCACATCGATTTTATCAAGACACAACAAAAAGATCTGTACGCCATGAGCTCTGAAATTACAGGAAAGCTGAAACCAGAATTTGATGGAAAAATAGGAAGCATTATGCAAAAATTACTTCCTGCCGGTTCTATTTTAGGAGCTCCAAAACCCAAAACACTGGAGATCATTTTAGAGGCCGAAGGATATAAAAGAGGCTATTATACAGGAGTTTGCGGCTGGTTTGACGGTAAAAATGTCGACAGCTGTGTGATGATACGCTTTATTGAAAAAGAAGGAGATCAGCTTTATTTCAAAAGCGGTGGCGGAATTACCCACATGAGTAAATTAGAAGACGAATATCAGGAAATGAAAAACAAAATTTATGTCCCAATTCATTGAAAGCATTAAGGTAGAAGACCAGGAAATTTTCTTATTGGAACTGCATCAGAAACGTGTAGATCAAACGTTCTCTCACTTTGGAAAAGAAGGAAGTATTGATCTTGCCAAAATATTCAAAAGCCTGCAGCATGATGAAGACGGTCTTTTCAAATTAAGAATCGCCTATGATCTTGATAAAAAAATCAGGACCCAGATGATTCCCTATGCGATCCCTGAAATTAACGATTTCCAGCTGGTAGAAAACAATAGCTTCGATTACTCCTTCAAATTTGAAGACCGCAAAGAACTGGATAAAATGAAAATGAAGGCAAAAGCGGAAGAAATTATTATTGTCAAAAATAACCACATCACCGATACTTCTTTTTCTAACCTTTTGTTTTTAAAGGGAAAAGATTGGTTTACGCCTAACTCTTATCTTTTAAACGGAGTGCAGAGGCAAAATCTTTTAAAGCATAAAAAGATCAAAGAGACTGAGATTACCTTACAGAACATAAAGCAATTCTCCCACTTTCAGATCATCAATGCTTTAAATGATTTCGACGATATGTTTATTTATCCTATTGACAGAATAATCAACCTGCCGGGAAATGAAGAATATCTTGACCTTTAGCTTTCTTTCATAAAGTTAAAATAAGCCTTTTGGATATCAGCACTATTCTTTCCGGAAGTATTGACTTCCAGTATTTTAGGCAGCACATCAGGTTTAAAGAAATTCTCAAGAACCCTGTCCAGAGTAAGCTCATCTTCCACCTTAATGTAAGAAAATCCAAAGTGTTTTGCCAAATACTCTGCTGTTTTGCGGTGCTTTGTCGCAATAAACTCATCTAATGTGTTCGGATTGGCATTGCCGGGTCCCGGAATAATCTTAAAGATATTTCCTTCTCCGTTATTGAAAATCATAATCCGTACAAATGGAGGAATATATTGGTTCCAAAGGCCGTTAATGTCATAAAAGAAACTTAAATCCCCTGTTATCAGCAAGGTTGGATTCGCATTTTTAATCGCAAATCCCATTGCTGTAGAAGTAGACCCGTCAATTCCGCTTGTTCCCCTGTTGCAATACATTCTTCTTTTACCGAAATCAAACAATTGTGCATATCTGATAGCAGAAGAATTGGCAAAATGGATATTGTAATTTTCAGGAATGGTCTGTGAAGCTTTATTGAAGAAATAAAAATCTGAAAACTCAACCGTATTTAGAAACTGTTCATGCTTTGCATCTTTTTTATCCCTTAAAACATCCCAAAGGTTGAAATAAGGCCTTGGTTCAAGATTAATATATTTCAATAATTTAGAAAAAAAGACCTCAGGTTTCACTTCAATCTTTTCCGTTAAAGAAAAATACGTATCAGGCTGCCATACCTCATCCAAATGCCAGTGTTGCTTCGGACGTGCATTTCTTAAAAATTGTTTTACTTTTTTGGAAACCACATTTTGTCCTACTGTAATCAAAAAGATCCGGGGCATATGTTTTATAATCTTCTTCGGTAAAATTAAAGATATAACGATCAATATGCCTGAAAAATTTCTCGTGGTATAAATTGGAATTCACTTCACTTAATACCACTACAGAGTGGTTTTTTACCAGCTGAGTCAATTGATTTTCCAGTTCGGGGCTGTAATCCCTTGTTCCGACCAGCAGCATGATTCTCTGAGAAGTATTCCATTCTGCAACCAGGTTGGATGGAATTTCATATTCTTTATGTCTGATGGTTTTTTCAACGGTAGGAAAAGGCGGAAGCTCAGAAACCAGTTCATATAAAGGTTCTTCCAGCGGTATATTGATATGGACCGGCCCCTGCTTTTCAAAACAAAGTTCGATCGCTTTTTTAATCGTGTCGAAATTAATATCTTCTGCTCCTTCCTTACTGTCTTCCAGCAGTTGGAAATCACCATAAGAGTGCTGATGAAATACATCCTTCTGCCTGATTGTCTGCCCGTCAAATATATCCACGAAATCCGTTGGCCTGTCAGCCGTTAACACTAAAAGTGGGATATTCTGATAAAATGCTTCTGTGACCGCAGGGTAATAGTTAACCACAGCGGAACCGCTTGTACAGGTAATGGCAACAGGTTTTTTTTCACTTTTTGCCATTCCCATCGCTACGAAAGCTGCACTTCTTTCATCTACGATGCTGAAGCAGTTAAAGCCATCCACTTCTGAAAAGTGAATCGCCAAAGGGGCATTTCTTGATCCCGGGGAGATCACAACATCTTCTATTCCGTACTGCTGAAGAAGATGTGCAAGTATTTGGATACTTCTCTTAGAAGAATATTTTTTTCATACAGCAAATTTAACTTATAAATAATGATTTTAAAATCATTTAATTTAAAAAAAAATGTAATTTTGCTACTCGTAAATTTCTATAAATGGATAAAATACCTAGTGTAGACCTGCGTGATTTCCTTTCGGGCAACCCGGAACGCAAACAGAAATTTGTAAATGAAATCGGAAAAGCTTATGAAGAAATTGGCTTTGTAGCTTTAAAAGGCCATTTTCTTGATGACCAACTAGTAGATGAACTGTATGGAGAGGTTAAAAACTTTTTTGAGCTGCCTGTGGAAACTAAACAAAAGTATGAGATTCCAGGAATTGGTGGCCAGAGAGGGTATGTAGGATTTGGTAAAGAAACCGCAAAAGGTTTCAAAAAAGGGGACTTAAAAGAGTTCTGGCACTTCGGACAATATCTGTCTGAAGATTCCAAATACAAAACAGAGTATCCTGACAATGTAATCGTTGAAGAACTTCCGAAATTCAACGAAGTAGGAAAAGAAGCCTTTCAAATGCTCGAAAAAACAGGGCAGTATGTTTTGAGGGCACTGGCCCTTCACCTTGATTTAGATGAATTTTATTTTGATGACAAAATCGCAGAAGGAAATTCTATCTTAAGACCTATTCATTATCCACCTATCACAGAAGAGCCGGATGATGCAGTAAGAGCAGCAGCACACGGAGATATCAACCTGATTACCCTTTTAATGGGAGCACAAGGTAAAGGCCTTCAGGTTCAGAACCACAACGGGGAATGGATTGATGCTATTGCAGAGCCGGATGAGCTGATGATCAATGTTGGAGATATGTTATCAAGACATACCAACAATAAATTGAAGTCTACGATCCACAGAGTGGTGAACCCTCCAAGAGAGTTGTGGAGTACATCAAGATATTCAATCCCTTTCTTTATGCATCCCATCAGTGGCATGTCTTTAAATGCTCTTGACAACTGTGTTGACGAAAACAATCCAAAATTGTACGAAGATACAACAGCAGGAGAATTCTTACATGAAAGGCTGATAGAACTAGGCTTGATTAAGAAGTAATTATAACAATAGTCAGTAATTGAATTACTGACTATTTTTCTATTCATTATGCCATTATGCAATAATACTGCGGACAAGGTGTAGATTGTGTAAAAGTTCCCCATGGACATATGCAGGTATACATATCTCCACCTCCACTTCCCGGACTACCTCCTCCGGTTCCCGGATTCTCTACGTAAGGAACACATTGTCCTCCTGAACAAATATACCCGGCAGAACAGCCCCCTGTGCCCGGCCCCTCTCCCTCAAAACAATAGGCAGGCCCTATATCTCCTGCTACGGTCCTCTTTTTTTTCTTCTCTGGAAAGTCTTTTTGAAATTTTTCATTAGCTTTTAATGTATGTTTTTTTTTACTCATAGGCCTTTTCAGATATGCCTGTTTAAAAATAACATTTATTTAACTATTAATCAAATACTTAATTAATAAAATCACTTTTAAATAGCAATATATCCCCCTATTCTTTATTATTTTTTATTTTTAACATATTAATTCTATATTAATTAAAATATTTAGTTAATTTTACCTTACTATCAATTTTTTTAATTAAAACAATATGAAAAATTTAAAAAAAACTAAGAAAAGACCAATTAAAAGGTATTTCCGGAGGCACAGAACTTCCGGGAGCTGAATTCTGTATGTATTATTGTAATGGTACATTAATTTGTGCAGGCTGCAGTGACGATTTTAAATGTCCGGACATAAGCAGTGATATGTAAAACGACTCAAAATGAAATACATGAGGCCGCATCACTTGATATGGCCTCATTTTTTATTAATTTCACTTAATCAAAAAGCCTTAGTTGCTGATCCCGGCTTCCCGTAAAATTTGCAGTTGAAAGTTTGGGAAATTCCTTTCCTTCAAAAAACTTCTTTCTGCCAATTTTAAAAGTAGTATGAACCATTTCAGCAATGTTTCCTTCTCCCTTTTGTCTTTCAAAATATCTTTTATCCCCCAGTTTTCCGCCACGCATAGAACGAATCAGATTCAATACTTTCTGGGCTCTGTCCGGAAAGTGAGCTTCAATCCAATTGACAAATACAGGTTCCACCGTATCATTAAGCCTTACCAGTGTATAGCCAAAGCTCAATGCTCCTGCATCAGAAATCGTTTTCAATATTGTCAGCGGTTCATCACTATTTAATCCAGGAATGATAGGAGCTACCATAACATGGACAGGAATTTTATTTTCAGAAAGAATTTCTATAGCTTTCAATTTGTTGGAAGCAGAGCTTGTTCTGGGCTCCATCTTTCTTCTAAGCTCTTCATTGATTGTGGGAATACTTAGCGATACCGATACCAGGTTCTGTTCTGCCATAGGTTTTAAAATATCAATATCCCTTAACACCAGTGCATTTTTGGTCAGGACATTGACAGGATGTCTGTAGTCAAGACAAAGCTGCAGTAATTTTCTGGTAATTTCAAATTGTCTTTCTGCGGGCTGATAGCAGTCCGTATTTCCGGAGAGTAAAATCGGAGCTGCTTTGTATCCTCTTTTTTGAAAAAATTTTTTCGAGAAGCTCAGGTGCATTTTTTTTCACCATGATTTTTCTTTCAAAATCAATTCCCGCACTATAGCCCCAGTATTCATGGGTAGGCCTTGCAAAGCAATAAGAACAACCATGTTCGCATCCCTGGTACGGATTCATAGAATATTCCATAGGAAGATCTTCGCTCTTCACCTGGTTGACAATGGTTTTCGGAAAAACCTCCGTAAAAGAGGTTTTCACGGTTTCGAAATCTTCATCATCAGGCTCATAGGTATACCTGTCGAAACGGTTGATAACGTTTCGCTGAGCTCCCTGACCTTTTATGAAATTTTCGTTTGCCATTCTGATGTAAAATTAGAGTGGAATTTTTATAAAATAATAAGTTTTAACACTAAAGTTTTCCACAAAAAAATCCAACACCTTCAAAAGCGTTGGATTTAAACATAATTAAATATATTTTCTTACTACTTCAGCGCGTAAAATTCCACTCCGTGAGTTTCATCGTCGTGGTTTGTTTGATCAAAGTGTCTGTGATAATCCGAATAGGTATCACTATATTTTTTATCTTTTTTAGTCAAAATCTTCTTAATTCCTATTAAACTCAATACTGCCAAAAGACCAACTCCTCCTGCCAGTAAAACTCCAACTTCTTTTTTCATATTTTCCTGATTTATTATTATTACCATTGCAAAAAGTATACCTATCTGAAGTTGCCGAATTATAAATTTTGTTAACATTCAACTTTATTTTTAAAGAAATTATAATCCTTTATTTTTCTCATATCAGGAAGGGTATGGTTTAATTATTGTACTTATCTGTAAAAAATATTATTATGGAAAATCCAGAAAACATAGACAGAATGACCACCTTAAGCCAGGTCATGAAAACCCTTTCCGAAAGAGGTATTCATAGAGAATTCAGGATGAATGAAAGTTGTGAAATGAAGTTTGAAAATTCTGACAAAATTTATAAGCCCAATGAACTCACGATTTTAAAGACCTATCGTTTTGAGGGGGATAGTAATCCTGATGATAATGCTGTACTTTATGTGGTAAAAGACGATGCCGGAAATCGTGGAATGATCATCGATTCTTACGGAGCAGACAGCAATTATCCTGGTGAAGAATTTGACAAATTTTTAAGAGAAATTCCCATTCTTGAAAGTGACGAATTTAATTTTTAGATAGCGCACCTGACTAAATATATTTTTAAACCATTAAGACCGTTTTAACTAAAAAATTTTTCACGCCAATTGATTAGAGCAGCCCGTTAGAACGCTTAATGGTTTAAAATTTATTCTGTAGCCGAATCTTTTTTTCTTTTTAAAGAGCCCCTTCAGAAATCCCTTTTTCTCTTTTTTACTCTCCCGCGACGGTGACGTCGTAGTCTTATTTTTTATTTCCTGCTTTATTTCCCTGACAGATTCTTTCATTTCTTTTACAGAGGAAACAGCATTTTTCACTTTCTTCTCTGTTTTTTCCACATTAGTGCCAATCAGCGTTTTCTTTAAACCTTGTTCAATTCCTTTCCAGAACAGGTTAAAAAATGATTTTGTAGGGTCACGCTCAACATTTTCCACCGTTACAGATTCGGGAAAACTTCCTGAATCCGATTTAAGAAAAACATTCACCACGGCAGTTAAAAGGCCCTTCTTTTCATGGTTATTTTTATTTAAAACAGCAATTTTCAGGTCTTTATGCTTCATATTGAATGTTCCGTGCAATCCTGCCGGATTTCCTTTAAAATTAAACAACAGTTCCTGAATTGTCCCTTCTGTAGCAGTCACATGCAGATAAGGACGGATAAAAGGGTTAATTCCTTTCGCCGGAAGTCCAGCAATTCTTCCCGAAATAGCAAACACATCATTTTGATCTGCCACATCAAAATTCCAGTTTACAGAAAGGGGGGCCAGGTTCATAAACGAGCAGTTGATTTTAATATCAACTTTTGTAGGTTTTCCTTTCGTCTTGGCAGAATTCAGGTTTTTGACGTTCATATTAAAGTTGCTGAATGTCAGTTTTCCAGGGCCCATACTTTCGGGAGTGTCTTCTTCATATACCAGGATTGAATTCTTTAGATCCATATCCGCAATAGTCAGCGGAATTTTAACAGACCTGAGCATTTTCGAGTACAGGGCTTTTATTTTAGGATCATCCTTGGGAATTTTACTCCTGAAAATATTAGCATCTGCAGATTGGATGGTCACATGCGAAGCGTTAACAAATTTATGCTGAGAAAACAGCTCCCAGTTTCCTTCTGCAGTGATCTGTCCTGCCTTTAAATCATATAAATCTCTTTCAACAGGTATCATTTTGATAAACTGCGCCCTCGAAACGAGCGGCTTCATGGCAAAATTATTAGCCTGAATCCTGTTTTTGTTAAGTTTCAGCAGGCCAAGGTTAATATTGTAAAACCGGGTTTTATAAGCAAAATTACGGGTGGTGAGAAAATAATTTTTAACCTGGAAGGAAACCCCCTTTCCATTTGGCCCGGGAATAAGCTCAATATCATTAAACGTAGCATTCAGATCATGAAAAGATAGAGGTTGTTTTCCTTTATCATAGGTAATATTCGAGTTTTTTAAAGAAGCTTTTCTCACGATCAGGGAATGAATAATACCCGGATTTTTAGAAACATCAGGTTTACCTTCCCTTCCATGGAGTGTTCCGTTTACATTTTCTATAAGAAGATCTTTGACATCCAGCATCAGTTTTTTATCAATAAAATCCAGTTTATTGACATGAAAGGCAATATGATCGGATTTTATACCCATATTGGTTTTCCCATCCGCAGAGTTTCCCGGTGTAAGTGAAATATCCCTGAGTTCACCGTTTGTTGGTTTTAGGGCGATGCTTCCAATATTGATATTCTGGTGATCGGTATACACAATATCTTTTCCTGAAAATGTGAAGTCCTTATATCCGATAGGAATGACTCGTTCAGAAGTGTCTTTGTTGAACATCAGTTTATTAATATTCAAATTAAGATGTGCTGCTGACAAGAGCCTGTTTCCATCCGGCTTATTAATGTATACTACGGCGTTGTTCAATTTTACATTTTCAAGATTGACCTCAAAATCAGATTTTTTTTTCTGTTTTTTTTGCTTTGATTCCGGTATTGTAAACGGTAAGAACAGGACTTTTAAAGTCGGCATTGGCAAGGGATACCTTATTTTTATTTAAAACAATATCTTTAAAATCCATCCTGGGAATGGAGAATTCAAACAATCTGGCTTTTTGGGGATAGAATTTTTTAAACCGGGCAAAAGATAAAAGTGGAACCAACTTAAAATTTACAACCGACATCTGTCCGTTTGTTGTATGTATAGATCCTATAGTTATTGCATATACATTATCCGGACGAAAGAAAAAGTTTTTACCTTTAATACTGTAGTGGTCAAAAACAACCGGTAATTTATTCTCTACAGATTCCTCGGTCATCTGTAGGTTTTCAACTAATAAATCCAGTTCCTGTACTGATAAAAATTTCTGTCTGGTATGCCTGAAAATAGTAATTGTTCCGTTGCTGATCCTGATGTTTTCAAATAAAACGGGATTTCTTTTTTTGCCTGTTTTGCGATCAACAGGTTTAGCCAGGGTTACATTCAGACGGGGTCTTGCCAGCAAGAGGTCAGAAGAGCTTATTTTTTTGTTGAAAACAGCATCATAAATACCCAACCGGCTAATTTTCAGAGTATCAATGGTGCCTTGAAGTCCTATAACATTGTTATTTTGAGGATCTTTGTTATTGACAGCGATCCCTGTAGCAAAAATATTTCCGGTTCCCAGATCTATATCCAGTGTTTTATAGGATACTTTATAATCCGAATGATTCTTAATATAATCAGGAAGCTGGGTTTTAAGCCATAAATTCAGTCCGAAATTTGCAATAAGAAGAAGAACAGCAAAAATCCCGAACCCTATTAATAGTTTTTTAACCCATTTTTTCATATTTGTGATCTGGTTTTATTGGTGATATATATTAGGATTTATTTTTTACTTCCAATTCAATAAGGTATCCTTCATGTCCCCTTACATTAATGAAGTTTCCGCCTTCAAATCCCAAATACTGTCCTTTGATTCCGGTAAGCCTCCCCTTAAACTCGGGTTTTTTGTCCAAGCTAAAAGAAGTTACTTTTTCCGGTTTTTCAAAAGGATAATCGAACATCCATAAGTCTTCTCCATCTCTGTAGAATTTCTGGAAATCTTCAGGGAAATATTCCTTAATCTTTTGTCTGAAATCCGCAAGATCTATTTCTCCTTCAAAATCATCCTGAAGCATTTTCCTCCAATTGGTTTTATCAGGCAAATGATTCTTTAAGGCGACTTCTATCATTCCAGCCTCATAACGATTGTCTGTCCTGGCGATCGGCAGGGCAAAAGTTGCCCCCTGGTCAATCCATCTGGTAGGAATCTGGGTGTTTCTGGTTACTCCTACTTTTACGTCTCCCGTATAAGCCAGATAAACAGTGTGAGGCTGAAGCTGAATTTCTTTTTCCACTTCAAGGTCACGTTCAGCAACTCCCAGGTGTGCAGTAGAAAGTTCCGGACGGATAATTGTGTCACTGGCATACGGGCTTTCAAAAAAACAATTTTTGCAGAAGCCCATCCTGTAAACAGGTTTATCCTCCCCGCAGTTTACACATTGAAACCCTATATGCTTTATGCTTAGCTCCTTTCCAAAAAGTTCATTCATGTGAATCAGATCACCTGAAAGATTAAGATAGTATTGAATCGGCTTCGCATCGTAGCTCGTCATTTTTAAAATTTGCCCTTGAAACTGCATATTAATTTTATATTACTTTTTTAAGTAAATTTAATGATTATATTTTCAAAACGTAAAATTTATATTTTTGTACTAATAAAAAATCACAGATGATTTACCTTGTAACAGGAGGCAGCGGATTCATTGGTTCTCATTTAATTGAAAAATTATTAAGAAATGGACATTCTGTCATAAACATTGACAATTTTGATGATTTCTATGATTATCAGATTAAAATTAAAAATACATTAGAGTCAATTGGTGTAAATCCGGATTTTGAGTTTTCCGGTAAAGAGACTGATATACGGCATTTAATTTCACTTTCCTCATCGGAAAAATATACTATTTACTACCAGGATATCAGAGACAAAAAGGGGCTTGAAAGCATTTTTAAAAATCATCATATTGATATGGTCATCCACCTGGCTGCCCTTGCCGGGGTGCGCCCTTCTATTGAAAGGCCTTTGGAATATGAAGAGGTTAATGTCCGTGGTTCAATGAACCTTTGGGAATTATGCCGTGATTTTAATATTAAAAAATTCATTTGTGCCTCGTCATCAAGTGTTTATGGAAACAATGAAAAAATTCCTTTTTCGGAAACCCATAATGTAGACCATCCTATTTCCCCTTATGCGGCCACTAAAAAAAGCGGGGAAATATTAGGACATGTCTACCATGAGCTGTATCACATTGATATGATTCAGCTCCGTTTTTTCACCGTATACGGGCCCAGACAAAGACCGGACCTTGCGATACATAAATTTACCAGTCTTATTTCAGACGGCCGGGAAATTCCTTTTTATGGAAATGGCAATACAGCCCGGGATTATACTTATATTGATGATATTATTGATGGTATCGTTAAATCTATTGTTTACCTGGAAAATCATTCCGGGGTGTATGAAATTCTTAATTTAGGAGAAAACCAGGTGGTCACCTTAAATGAAATGGTAACTGCCATTGAAGAAGCGCTGGGGATGGCAGCCATCAAAAAAATTCTGCCAATGCAGCCGGGCGATGTCACAAAAACTAATGCAGATATTACCAAAGCGAAGGCTTTAATAGGGTATCAGCCGGGCACAGACTTCCAAAATGGCATAAAAAAAATTTGTGGAATGGTTTTTGAGAAAACGTCATTAAGTAAAATACTGACATACTGCCATGCAGCTGTGACAGACATTTATAAGAAAAAAATTATAAAAAGAATTGAAAATCAAGTATAAAAAAGTTTATTATACAACCTATTTTTTATACTTTTGCAAAAAATTAGAAAATTATGTACTGGACATTAGAATTAGCTTCATATCTAAGTGACGCACCTTGGCCAATGACAAAAGCAGAGCTTATTGACTACGCAATCAGAACTGGTGCACCAATGGAAGTAGTGGAAAACCTTCAGGCAATTGAAGATGAAGGAGAAATTTATGAATCTATTGAGGAAGTTTGGAGTGACTATCCTACTGACGAGGACTTCCTTTGGAACGAGGATGAATATTAATAAAGCGATAAGCTTTAAGCTGCATGCTTAGAGCTTTTTTGCCCTTTTTATATATTAATTTACACGATAAGCGTGTCATTTAAACGCTTAAAGCATTTGCATTAAGCATAAAGCAAAAAATTTATGAGTTTTTTAAACAAAGTTCTTAAAGGGTTTTTGGGAGACAAAAAAGCGCAGGACCTAAAAGAAGTAAAAAAAAGTTGTAACAAAAATCAAAGCTGTAGAACCTGACATCCAACAATTATCGGATGACGGTTTGAGACAAAAGACGGCTGAGTTTAAAGAGAATATAAAATCTGCAACCAGCAAGATTACAGCTCAGATAGAACAGATAAAAGAGCAGATTAAAAAATTCAACTAACGTTGATGAAAAAGAAGCTCTTTTCTCAAAAATTGAGTCTTTAAAGAAAGAATCATACGAGATTGAAGAAAAAAGTCCTGGTTCAGCTCCTTCCTGAAGCTTTTGCATTAGTGAAAGAAACAGCAAGAAGATGGGCACAGAATGGAGAAATCCGGGTAACAGCAACTGACTGGGATAGAGAGTTGGTAGCTGCAGGAAAAGACTTCGTAGAAATTCAGGGAGACCAAGCTGTTTGGAAAAACTCATGGGACGCAGCCGGAACTCCTGTAGTTTGGGACATGGTCCACTATGATGTTCAGTTTATCGGGGGGATTATTCTTCACAGCGGTAAAATTGCCGAAATGGCAACCGGTGAAGGTAAAACTCTGGTAGGAACATTGCCTATTTACTTAAATTCTCTTCCGGGAAGAGGAGTTCACGTGGTAACTGTGAATGATTACCTTGCCAAAAGAGACTCGGCATGGATGGGACCTCTTTATCAGTTCCACGGAATGTCTATTGATTGTATCGACAACCACCAGCCGAATTCAGACGGAAGAAGAAAAGCATACAACTCAGATATTACCTACGGGACCAACAACGAATTCGGTTTCGATTACCTGAGAGATAATATGGTGACTTCACCTTCAGAACTGGTACAAAGAGAACTGAACTTTGCCATTGTGGATGAGGTGGATTCTGTATTGGTAGATGATGCAAGAACACCACTGATCATCTCTGGTCCGGTTCCCCAGGGAGACAGACAGGAGTTTGATGTACTGAAACCTTCTATCGACAGAATTGTTGAAGTACAGAAGAAAACGGTTTCTACTATTTTTAATGAAGCCAAAAAACTAATCGCTGCCGGAAACACCAAAGAAGGTGGTTTTAAATTACTTCAGGCGTACAGGGGACTTCCAAAAAACAGACAATTAATTAAATTTTTATCGGAAAGCGGAAACAGAGCATTGCTTCAGAAAGTGGAAGCGCAGTACATGCAGGATAACAACCGTGATATGCCGATTGTAGATAAAGATCTTTACTTCGTGATTGAAGAAAAGAACAATCAGGTAGACCTTACAGACAAAGGTGTTGAATACATGTCTCAGGGAAATTCTGATCCAAACTTCTTCGTGCTTCCGGATATCGGAACTGAAATTGCTGAACTGGAGGCTAAGAACCTGTCTAAAGAAGAGGAATTTGAAGCAAAAGAAAGGCTTTTCGCTGAATTTGCTGAAAAATCAGAAAGGGTTCACACAATGAGCCAGCTACTGAAAGCTTACACATTATTTGAAAAAGATGATGAGTATGTAGTAATTGATGGTGAAGTAAAAATCGTTGATGAGCAGACGGGACGTATCATGGAGGGACGCCGTTATTCGGATGGTCTTCACCAGGCAATTGAAGCTAAGGAAAATGTGAAGATTGAGGCAGCTACCCAAACTTTTGCAACCATTACGCTTCAGAACTATTTCCGTATGTACAACAAACTTGCGGGAATGACCGGTACTGCAGAAACAGAGGCAGGTGAGCTTTGGGAAATCTATAAATTAGACGTTGTTGTAATTCCAACAAACCGCCCTATCTTAAGACAGGACAAACAGGATTTAGTTTATAAGACTAACAGAGAAAAATATAATGCCGTAATTGAAGAAGTTGAAAGGTTAACAGCAGCCGGAAGACCGGTACTTGTAGGGACCACTTCGGTTGAAATCTCTCAATTGCTTTCCAAAGCATTACAATTAAGAAAAATTCCGCACCAGGTATTGAACGCTAAGCTTCACAAAAAAGAAGCAGAAATCGTTGCCGGTGCAGGACAGCCGGGAGTGGTAACTATTGCTACCAACATGGCTGGTCGTGGTACAGATATTAAGCTTTCAAAAGAGGTTAAAGATGCAGGAGGCTTAGCCATCATTGGTACTGAGAGACATGATTCAAGACGTGTTGACAGACAGCTGAGAGGTAGAGCAGGACGTCAGGGAGATCCGGGAAGTTCCCAGTTCTATGTATCTCTGGAAGATAACCTGATGCGTCTGTTCGGATCTGAAAGAATTGCTAAAATGATGGACAGAATGGGTCATAAGGAAGGCGAGGTTATTCAGCACTCCATGATCAGCAAGTCTATTGAAAGAGCTCAGAAAAAAGTAGAGGAAAACAACTTCGGAACAAGAAAAAGGCTTCTTGAGTATGATGACGTTATGAACAAACAACGTGATGTGATCTATAAGAGAAGAAGAAATGCCCTATTCGGAGATCATTTGAAGTATGATATTACGAATATGATTTTCGATGTTGCCAACTCTATCGTAGCAAAAGGAAAAGCCAACGGAAGTTATAAAGATTTCGAATATGATATTATCAAAACCTTTACGATGGAGTCTCCGGTTTCCGAAGAAGATTTCAAAGGTAAATCTGTTCAGGATTTAACAAATATCCTATTCAAAGCTGCCCAGGAGGATTATCAAATGAAACTGAACCTGTTGAAAGAAAAATCATTCCCAATCATTGAGAACGTATATCAAAATCAGGGTTCAATGTTTAAGATGATTCAGGTTCCTTTCACTGACGGGCACAAGACAATGACTATCGTAGCTGATTTAAAAGAAGCCTATGAAACGAAATGTGAAAGCCTGGTGAATGATTTTGAAAAGAACATTACCCTGTCTATCATTGATGAGAACTGGAAGCTTCACCTCCGTGAAATGGATGATCTGAGAAGATCTTCACAGGGAGCCGTTTACGAGCAGAAAGATCCATTGGTAATTTACAAACAGGAGTCTTTCCATCTATTCAGTGAAATGATTGATAAACTGAACAAAGAAATTATTTCGTTCCTATACAAAGGAGAAATCCCTTCATAAGGAATTATTAATAATAATATAAGAAAACCGCGCCATTACTAATGGTAGCGGTTTTTTGTTATCTATTGTATATATTTTTATGATAAATGTCAATAATATTATTTATTTAGAATAGTTAAAAATAATATATTTGCATAAAATTTGACTTTCATGAAAAATGTACTGTTTTGTGCCTCATTATTAAGTTCTATTATAGTGGTTGCACAGGAAAAAGATTCCACCAAATCTAATCATATTGAAGAAATTGTAGTCAATGGTAAGTATTATAAGAAATATGTAGAAAAGCAGGGATCTTCTTCTCTTCGTCTGGATGAAGCACTAATAAAAAATTCCTCAGAACATTTCAATCATCACCAATAAAGCTTTAGAAGATCAGCAGGTAACCACTTTAAGTGACGGCGTTCTAAGAAACGTTGCCGGAGCCCAAAGACTGGAACATTGGGGAGATATGTATACAAGAGTAAATATGAGAGGAGCCAGAGCAGCAGCTTTTATGAACGGAGTCAATGTTACCTCCAACTGGGGGCCTTTAAGCGAAGATATGAGCTATGTAGACCATATCGAGTTTATAAAAGGTCCTTCAGGATTTTTAATGTCAAACGGAGAACCGAGCGGAATCTATAATATTGTTACGAAAAAACCTACCGGAAACGCTTTAAACGGAACAGCAAGAGTTACACTCGGAAGTTTCAATATGTACAGAGGAGAAACGGATATTGACACAAAAATCACGAATAAAGTAGCATTCAGATTAAATGTAATGGCCCAAAACAAAAAAAAGTTTCAGAGACTATGAATTCAATGACAGGTACATTATTAATCCTTCATTAAAGGTGGATTTTAGTGATAAAACTACTTTAACAGCAGAATATATTTATCAAAAAGCAAAAAATGTCCGAAGTGGGCTCTGCTTATGTATTCAGTGCAGACGGTTATGCTATCCAACCGGTTGAATACAGCATTACAGATCCCAGCATTGATCCTACAAGGGTTACCAACAATACGATTAATGTAAACCTGCAGCATAAATTTAATGAGAACTGGAAATTAACATCGCAGCTTACTTATGTCAATGAATATACATTAGGAAGTGATATCTGGCCTACAAAGTTTGAAGGACAGTATATGCTTCGCGGTTTAAACTATTGGGAGGCAAGCAATGAGATGAAGTTCGGACAGCTATTTCTGAATGGTTATGCCAAAACAGGATCTGTTTCTCATAAAATCTTAGCCGGATTAGACCTTGGAAGTAAAAAATATATTGCAGACTGGAATCAGAACTACAGTCTGGATAAAAACAACGAAAATGGAGATAATGGTACGCCTGATTACAGATATTGGTTTAATGTAAATACCCGCAATTATGATATCAATGGTGAAAGCTCTTATTCAGGGCCCAATGGCACTTATAAACCATTTGACACGAGTAAGCCTCTTTCTGTAAGAGCTGGTGCCGGGGGTACAATTGATCAAAATTATACGGGTTTATACTTACAGGATGAACTGGGGTTTTTAGATGATGCCCTGCGCCTTACTTTAGCCGCCCGTTATACTACCGTAAAAGAAAACAACTACGGCACATTGTCTGAGGCCAACAGAATCACCCCCCGTATTGGCGTAAGCTATTCTATTGATGCCAATACATCTGCTTATGCTTTATATGACCAATCATTCAACCCGCAGGCAGGTTTGTTCAGGGATGGAACAACAGCAAAGCCTGTAACAGGAAGCAATATGGAGATTGGCTTCAAGAAAGACTGGTTTGCCGGAAAATGGAATACTACATTATCATTGTATAGCATTAATAAAAACAATGCTATTACAGGAGATCCATCAGATCCTACCTATAAATATTCTATTCTGCTTGGAAAAACAAGGGCACAGGGAGTGGAATTTGATCTGAAAGGGGAAGTATTTAAAGGCTTAAATGCAATATTCAACTATGCATTCACTGAAAACAAATTCACTGAAACAACACCAAAAGCAAACAAAGGAGATAAAGTTCCGGGATATGCCAAACATACGGTGAACGGATGGTTAAACTATACATTTACAGTAGGTGAACTAACTGGCTTTGGATTAAACTTCGGAGGAACGTATATGGGTGACAGAAGCAGCTGGGACTGGGGAAGCACAAATACCTTACAAATGGGTGATTATGTAAAATTCGATGCCGGGGCGTCCTGGGAGAATGCAAAATTCAGGATCAACCTGAATGTGTTCAATGTCTTCAACAGATATTTATACTCAGGAACTCCATATGCCGGGTATTATTATTACCAGGCAGATGCACCTAGAAATTTCAGATTATCAATCGGATATAAATTTTAATAATAAAGTTAGCCCTTCAGGGTTAACTTTTGCTATGAGAAAAAAGCATCACCATAAAAAGAAGGTTTCTCCAACAAGGAAATGGTCTGCCAGACTGCATCTGTGGTTTGGCTTGTCCGTTGGTATTATCGTTTTTATTGTGTCTCTGACCGGCACTTTATATGTTTTTAAGGATGAAGTACAGAATATCCTTCGTAAGGACGCCATTTATATAAAACAGGAAGATACCGGTAAACAACCTTTATCAATTTCTATTCTTCGCGAAAAACTAACCTCAGCAGTTAATGAGCAATATCCGGTAAATTCTGTAGAAATTCCTTTAGATAAAAATAAATCTTACCGCTTTCTTTATTATGAAAAAAATAAGAAGGGATGGAACTATTTTCAGGAAGTTCTGGTGAACAAGCAGGTATATGTTAATCAATACACTGGTGAAATTCTGGGTATTTACAATGAAAAATATGATTTTTTCAATATTTTAAAATATATTCATTGGGGACTTCTTCTCAATTCAGACTGGGGCAAGTATGTCGTGGGAATTCCTTCCATACTTTTTATCTTTATGCTGATCACCGGAATTATATTATGGTGGCCTAAAAACAAAAAAGCAAGAAAAGGACGGTTCTGGTTCAGTTGGGAAAATGTAAAAACCTGGAAGCGCAAAAACTATGATCTTCATAATATTTTAGGATTCTATGCTTCATTTATTGCTTTATTAATGAGCATTACCGGAATTTATTTTGCTTACCCGTATGTGAAAAATGCATTCAACCTTACACTCTCAGGCTCTTTTGAACTGCCTAAAGAAAAAGAAATCAAATCACCTGATTCCCTGATGCCAAAAAACCAGGCGACTTTTGATCTTGCAGCGGTACAAACACAAAAATTATATTCCGGATCATCCAGCTTCAGAATATCCTTAAACGGAAAAAATAAAAAAGGAAAAGAGCTTAAAAATCTTCCGGTCACAGTGTATGGCCAGGAAGGAAGGTTCAGTGAAAGGAACCTTCTCATTTTTGACAAATATTCAGGAAAACTTCTCGCCAATAAACCTCATCACAAACTCAATAATGCTGAAAAATATGCGAATGCCAATTACGATATCCATACAGGTTCCTACTTCGGGCTGTTTGGAAAAATCATATGGTTTATCGCCGGCCTCATTTGTACCTCACTCCCGGTCACCGGATTCTTAGTCTGGTGGGGGAAAAGAAAGAAACAAGGAAAGAAAATATAATGAAAAAAGTGATTTTGTCAGCGGCCTGTTTAGGAACCACGATGGTCTTTGCGCAGGTTAAGGATAGTTTACAAACCCAAAGCGTTGAGGAAGTTGTGATGACAGCCTCAAGAAAGAAGGAAAATATCAAGGAAATTCCAGGCTCAATCACCGTGGTTGCGGAAAAGCAGATTCAATCTCAATTGACGGTCAATTCGGATATTACGAGTATCCTGCAGTATACCGTTCCCAGTTTAGGAACCAATTCCGGGCAGACATCGAATACCGGACAAACATTAAGAGGCCGCCAGGTCCTGGTATTAATTGACGGAATTCCACAGTCTACTCCTCTCCGAAACGGGGCAAGAGACCTGAGGGTTGTTGATCCTTCAGCGATTGAAAGAGTTGAAGTCATAAAAGGAGCATCCTCCATCTATGGAAATGGTGCCGATGGTGGTATCATCAATTATATTACGAAAAGAAGTAAAACAGATAAGAAAATCTCCGGGATATCACAGATCGGTTTTACCGGCCAGCCTTACGGAGGAACCCTGGGAATAAGAGCCAGCCAGCTTTTAACAGGAAAAATTAACAGGTTTGATTATACCTTTTCACTAGCTTATGAAAGAACAGGTTACATGAAAGATGCAAGCGGTGTTTATCTGAGTCCAACATACAGTACTGCGAAGATGGATAATTACAACGGAATGTTGAAATTAGGCTACAATATCAATGATAATCAAAGAATTGAAGCATCTTATATTGGTTACTCCTCAAGATCTGATCTTAACCTGGGGCTAAGTACAGGAAAATATGGCATCAGGCCAACCATAGGCGAAGGAGTGGGGAAAAGCCTTGAAACAACACCACAGGGAACTCCAAAAAACCACAACATCAGGGTAAGCTATGACAATAAAAACCTGTTTGCAGGAACATCATTGAATATTAATCTTTATTATCAGGATTTTAAAACAGTCTATGGGTACAGTGATACTTTTTTGAATGGAGGGCAATCCAATGTTATTTCTAAAAAAGCCGGGGCGCGATTCAATTTTGACACCCAACTATGGAATTCTGCCAATTCTCAGGGAGAAATTATCTACGGAGCCGATATCCTGAACGACCAAACCGTACAAAAACTGGAAGACGGCCGTTTCTGGACTCCCAATATGAATATGACCAATATTGCTCCTTTCCTATTGACAAAAATTGACCTGTTTAAGAAACTGACCATTAAGGCCGGGCTTCGTTACGAAAATATCAGGGTGAATGTAGATGATTTCAACACCCTTTCAGTACTTAAAAGTGATGGAACTTTTACAACCAGTATTCCTGTTGCAGGAGGAAAATTAAATTATAACGCCTTAGTAGGAAATATCGGTATCCGCTACAATGTTCAGCCTTATATTAATCTTTTTGCAAGCTTTTCACAAGCCTATTCTATCAACGAGCTGGGAAGAATCTTAAGAACCTCAACTTCCGAAACGATTAAAAGTCTTGAAACCAAACCTATCATTGTCAACAATTATGAACTGGGAGCAACAGGACAGCTTTCAAACTGGCTGAATTATGAATTAACTTCCTATGTGAGTACTTCCAAACTAGGAGCTTCTTTTGTACAAAGCCCGGACAGAGCATTAATGATCCAGAGGTCACCGGAAATCGTTTATGGTGTGGAAGGCTTTTTACACTTTACTCCCCTACACTGGCTTCAATTTGGTGGAAGCTACAGCTGGATGGAAGGAATTACTTCTCTAAAGGATGACGGGAATTATTCTGCAAAAATCAACAACAGCAGGATTTCTGCTCCTAAGGTACTTGCTTATGTTCAGGCAAAACCCATACCGGTGCTGTCCTTAGGTCTGGATATGCTTCATTCATTCACCCAAAGCAGATTTGAGCCTAATGCAAAAACAGGGTTGTATGCTTATGGTGAAGGGTATGTTCCTGAATATACCGTTTTCAATTTCAAAACAAGCTTTGAGGTTAACCGTAATTGGAAATTGTCTTTAGGCATCGAAAACCTGTTCAATAAAAAATATCAGCCTGCTATTGCCTGGTGGTCGGCAAGAGACAATGAATTCGTTAATGCCTTGGGAATGAGAGGAACTCTCATGGTTGAATATAAATTTTAATTAATCTAAATAAGATTAAAGATTATCTTTGTACTACTTTACTGCGATATGAAGAAAAAACATCATCATAAAAAGAAACCGGGATTTTTTAAGAAATGGTCCGCTAAACTCCATTTATGGTTCGGGCTGGGAATTGGTTTTTTAATTTTTATCATTTCCATTACCGGAGCCCTTTATGTTTTTAAGGATGAAGTGGAAAATTTCACCCGGAAAGAAGTGATGTATCATCACGAGCAGAATATTGATCAAAAACAGGTTCTTCCCATCCGCATGATGGAAAAAGCTGTTGCAGAACAGGTAAAAGAAAAATATCCTGTCCATTGGGTCAATATCCCTATCGACAAAAAAATGTCGTACTCATTCTTTTGGTACGAGCACAATACGAAAGGCTGGAACTATTTTGATGAATTTCCCATCTATAAACAAGCCTATGTAAATCCTTACACCGGAAAAGTATTAAGGGTTTATGACGAAAAAAAATGGTTTTTTCAATATTGTAAAAAATGATTCACTGGAGCTTCCTTCTAAAACAGGATTGGGGAACGTATGTTGTGGGAATACCGGTCATTATTTTTATTATCATGCTGATAAGCGGTATTATATTATGGTGGCCTAAAAATAAAGCAGCAAGAAAACAGCGATTCTCTTTTAAATGGAAAAATATCAAGGGCTGGAAAAGAAAAAATTACGATCTCCATAACGTACTGGGTTTTTACGCATCCATATTTGCTTTAATTTTTTCTATTACAGGGTTATTTTATGCTTTCTTTGTTGTACAGGCAATGATCTATCTCATCTTTTCCGGCGGGAAAACACAATACCCGGACTTCTCCCACATCAAAACCAAAGCACCTGTGGAACTGAGAACAGAAGGAACTCTTGATAAAATCATCAATACTGTAAAGCTGAAATATCCGGATTCTTATGGTTTTGCCATAGATCTGGGTCATGAGCATATGGATGATCATGAGCATCCCAATTTTGAAGTATTTGTAAAGCATTTATCATATTCTTATCATAAAAGCAGCAGCCTGATTTTTGATGAAAACTCAGGTGAATTGCTTCATGTACACGATCCCAAAGACAAGAATTTCGGGGAAAAAGTTGTCAATGCCAATTATGACATTCATGTAGGAGCCATACTAGGGCTTCCCACTAAAATTATAGCCTTTATAGTAAGCCTGATCTGTGCTTCACTTCCGGTAACAGGTTTCATGATCTGGTGGGGAAGAAAAAAGAAAAAGCCAATAAAAACGGCTTAAAATGTAAATAATGCTCAGTTCATAATCTATTAATACAATCTTTTTTATAATTTTAGCCCACAGAATTTAAGAATAAAAATGTCATTAATAGATTTATCAAAACAAGTTGCCCTGGGAATTGACATCGGCGGAACCAATACCAAGTTCGGAATTGTCAACCATCGCGGAGAAGTTTTGGACAAAGGAAACCTGAGAACCGATGCCTATGACAAAGTCGAGGATTTTATAGATGCTTTACACGAGCATGTTTATCCTTTAATGGAAAAACATGGTAAAGAAAAAAACTTCGATGGAATCGGAGTGGGTGCCCCCAATGCCAACTATTATAAAGGAACCATTGAACTTGCCCCTAACCTGCCCTGGAAAGGAGTAATTCCTTTTGCTGAGCTCATGAAGGCTAAATTCAATTTGCCCTGTACGGTTACCAATGATGCCAATGCTGCTGCTTTAGGGGAGATGCTTTTTGGTGCTGCAAGGGGAATGAAAGATTTCATCATGATTACCCTGGGAACCGGTGTAGGAAGCGGAATCATTGCTAACGGCAGCTTAATCTATGGACATGACGGTTTTGCAGGAGAGCTGGGCCATACCATCGTAAAACCTGGCGGAAGAAAACACTGGAGTACGGGTTCAGAAGGAAGTCTTGAAGCCTATGCGTCTGCTACGGGGATTACCATTACAGCTAAAAAAATGAGAGCTGAATTCCCGGAATCTATGCTGAATCAGTATCCTGAAGATGAGATCAATTCTAAAACGGTTTATGAATGTGCTATGAAAGAAGACCCTATCGCCATTGAAGTTTTCCGATATACAGGACAAAAGCTGGGAGAAGCATTAGCCAATTTTGTCATGTTTTCATCACCTGAAGCCATTCTTTTATTCGGCGGGGTAATTAAAGCAGGAGACTTTATTTTAAAACCTGCTAAACTTCATATGGAAAGAAACCTTCTTCCAATCTTCAGAAACAAAGTAAAATTAGTATTCAGTGAACTTAACGAGGCTGACGCTGCTATTTTAGGAGCAAGTGCCCTGGTTTGGGAAAAGTAACCGAGATCTGAAGCTGAGAGATGGAAGTCATGGAGTACTAAGGATAGCCATTCATCTGTTTTTTTTACAATAAATTAATGGCGTTGTTGACTGAACTTCCAGCCTTTTACTTTAACCGAACTTAGATTAAATAATATGAAGCATCCTCCTTCAGGGTGCTTTTTTAGTAACTAGTGAATACGTTGCAATTTGAGTTTAAGAACCTGAAACCTTACTCAAATGAAAAACTTTTTCTTACTTTTGATTAGCCTTTTCCGGGTCATTCCCTTACTATGGAAAGGATGTAAAACAGGATAATACCAAAAAAATGAATAACAATAATTTAGAAAAAATCGTTTTCGGTGGTGGATGCTTTTGGTGTGTGGAAAGCTGCTTCAATATGTTGAAAGGCGTACAATCTGCTATTTCAGGATATTCAGGCGGGCATAAGGATAATCCGACCTATCAGGAAGTATGTACCGGCGAAACTGGACATGCTGAAGTAGTGGAAATTACTTATGATCCTTCCATCATCTCTTATGAACAATTAATGGATGTTTTCTTTTTCCTGCACGATCCTACTCAACTGAACAGACAAGGTAATGATATAGGAACCCAATACCGTTCTGTTATTTACTATAAAGATGATGTTGAAAAGGCAAAGGCTGAGAAGGCAATTAAAGTGTCTCAGGAATCAGGAAGATGGACAGGAACCTATGTTACAGAGTTAGCACCATTCGAGAAATTCTGGCCGGCGGAACAATATCATCAGGGGTACTATAATGAAAATCCTACACAACCGTATTGCAGCGCAGTTGTAGGTCCTAAAATTCAGAAATTTAAGAAGCATTTCGGAGAGTTGGGAATGCTAAACCAGGAATAATACAGAGCGGAGAGACATCTTCGCTTTTTTTATGAGTAGGCAAGTCTTTGGCTGAAAAATCAAATTTATAAATTACTCCTCAACAACTAACGAATCATATGGCTTCCCCGCGTATTTGAAAATAATGACAGGGGATGTCTTTCTTAATTCTCTCCCGTTATCCGGATCTACCCCGTCATCTGTAAAAAATTCAACTTCATTATTATATTTTGAATACCAGGTTTTCCCTAATGCATTGAGCTCGGTCAGAGTATCTTTTCTCATAATTTTTCTAAAGTGCAGAAGCTTATGGGCATCCATAGCTACAATATCAATTCCGGGACGGATATAGCTGCTGTCTGTTCCGATATATCTTTCACCATTCCAGTACATATATTTTTTTCTCCGTCATTGGTGCCATAGTGGACATAAATCCTAAATGAGATGAATAGTTGCCACTTATTTTCTTATTTCCAGAAAAAACAACATTTCCTGTGACAAGGCATAAAATAAAGGCCATTTCAATAATTCCCAACCCATTCTGCTTTATAAATTCAGGAACTTTGAAATGCTGTTCGTTAGTAATATTAATAATAATGTTTGATATTTTTTCCGATAACGACTCTTCATGTTCATCCACTTTTATTTTAACAGTGGTTCTATTGGTATCTTCCTCTTCTTTGACAAACGTTCTCGAAAACTCAAGAAAGTTTTCGTACCCTATA
This sequence comes from Chryseobacterium sp. P1-3, assembly GCF_000738495.1. Lineage (NCBI taxonomy): Bacteria > Pseudomonadati > Bacteroidota > Flavobacteriia > Flavobacteriales > Weeksellaceae > Chryseobacterium > Chryseobacterium sp. P1-3. Next base: position 257,543 of record NZ_JPEQ01000010.1, on the reverse strand, counting down.
TATTGACTGAGCTTATTAAAAATTTCCTGATCTTTTATATCAGGCTCTCTATCATCACGGATACAAGCATTATAATATCTTACAAAGGTTCTTTGGTTTATCATAAAGTTCCAGGTTTTCTCAAAATAATCAGAAAGCTCATCTGCCCAACCGCTTTTTGTATTTCTGTTGGGAAAGTCTTCCTGTGCTTTTTTGAACACCTCATGAATTAGTAGTTTTTTCTTGGACATATATAATTTTTTGAGCCATTACAAAATAGATAATTCCCAATCAGATCACATTACGGATTCCCATAAAGCCTTCAGTGTCCATTCCGTGTCCTTAAATGTCCAAAACGTGACTAACACATGCGTCACCTTTTGTCGCATCTTTGCTTCAGAAATCAGTGATAAACAAAACATTACAAAAACAAATTTACAAAACTGATTTCAAAATCACCTGATAAGCGGAGGAAAAACTCCGGGTTGGGAAGCAGATGTTTCTCCTCCGTTTTGATGGTTCACTTCCCAAAAATTTAGAAGCGCTTCAAATTTTTTTAATCGTGTAGCTCTACCTGTGATCGGTTTCACTGGCAACTACAGAAATGCCTCAATTTTAAATTTTTAAGGAAATGATCCAGTTTATATTAATGCTATTAGGTTTAGCATTCCCCAATAATAACGCGAATACAACATCTGATAACAACCAAACTCCAGTAACAGTAAGTGCATCTGTAGAATTAGGAGAGGATACAGGAGGAGAAACAATACCATTGCCTCCAAAAAAATAGTAAATAAGTGAGAGAGGTTAGCTTCTCTCACTTATTCTTTTTTTATTAGATACCATAAAATTATAGAAGTAATTTTATATTTTTATGAAAACTAATTATTTTGAAGCTTAACATTTTTGTATTTCTAGCACTAAGCTTAATAATCTGTTCCTGTACAAAGTATTTGGAAAAAGAGACAAATCAGGAAATATTCAATTCTGATTACAATAAAGCCTATACATTCGATTCTTTAAGTAATGGAGATAGTGCTTATGTTTATTATGGTAGAGCTCTTGAGATTTTTAAGCAGAATAAAGACCAATTTGGTCAGGCAAAATGTCTTCTAGGAATGGCTAAAATACTAACCTCTCATGGTGATTATTTTAAAAGTCAGGATTTTTCATTGAAGGCAAAAACCTTATTCAATACAAAAGATTCTGCACAATTCCATCATATTACAGATAATTTCAACAATTTAGGTATGGTAAGTAATAGTTTGAAGCATTACTCTGAATCCCGTAACTATTATAATTCTGCTCTAAAATTCGCTGGAAACTCCTATAACAAAATAGCAATACAAGTAAATATCGCAACCTCTTATAAGGAAGAAAAAAATTATATCCAAGCGATAAGGATCTATGATAGCATTCTTCCAAAAGCAAAACAATTACATGAGATGATCTATGCAAGGATCCTATCAAATTTTTCATATATAAAATGGCTATCTGATAAAACATATGATCCCATCCCTACTCAACTGCAGGCTCTCACAATACAAAAAGAGATCAACGACCATATGGGAAAGAATGCAAGCTATTCCCATTTAGCAGATTATTATGAAAATAGGGATTCTGAAAAAGCTTTACAGTATGCGGAAATGATGTACAATGTTGCAAAAGAAGCAAAAAGTACCGATGATGAATTGGAAGCTTTGCATAAAATTACTGCTTTTGATTCTAAAAAATTTTCAAAAAAAATTTCGATCAATACACCTCTCTAAGAGACAGTATACAAACATCCAGAGACATTGATAATAATAAATTCGCTACTATCGTCTATGGCGTTGAAGAAAGCAAGACTGAAAATCAGAAATTAAAAACACAAAAAGCTGAAAGAGAAAATCAGCTATTATGGCTTTCTTCCCTTTTGGGTCTACTTATCGCTACTATAATTGTAATTATCACTTTATATAAAAAAAAGACAAACAAGGCTCAAGCAAGAAAATGAATTAAAAATAAACGAAAATAAACTCAGGCTCTCTAAAAAAGTTCACGACGTCGTAGCCAACGGGATCTACCAGGTAATGACCAAGATTGAGAACCAGGATAATTTTGATAAGAACAAAGCTCTTGATGAACTTGAGTTTGTTTATGAGAAATCCAGAGATATTTCCTATGAACAGCCGGATGTTAAAGATATTGCAGCATTTGATGAAAAAATATCCAATCTCATTGGGTCATTTAAAAATGACAATGTAAAAACCTTTTTGGCCGGAAATGGAAAGAATATCTGGGTAGGTATAAATGATTCAAAAAAAGATGAGGTATATCAGGTGATCCGTGAGTTGCTGGTAAATATGAAAAAGCATAGCCATGCCAGCCGCGTTGCCTTTAAGTTTGATAAAGTGAACAATATTATACAGATTCAGTATACTGATAATGGCATTGGTATCCCAGGAGAACTTTCTTATAAAAACGGATTAAGAAATACGGTTTCCCGTATTGAAACCATTAATGGAGAAATTACTTTTGACAATACAACAGAAAAAGGACTGAAGATATATATTTCATTTCCCGCTTCTTAAATAAAGAAAAAAGAATGTTCAAAAAAATTTTAATAGCCGAAGACCACGAAAGCAGCAGTATCTCTGTGCAAAAAACATTGGAAGATCTCCATATTTCCAATGCAGACTATGTATATTATTGTGATGATGCAGTAGCGAAAATTCAAAAATCAATCCGGGAAAATAATGTTTATGACCTGCTGATTACTGATCTCTCTTTTGAAGAAGATCATCGTGAGCAAAACATCAAAGATGGCAAAGAATTGATCAGAGCAGCCAAAATGCTCCTCCCCTCCTTGAAAGTAATTGTCTTTTCAGCAACCCACAAATCCGGGGTTATAGATTCTCTTTTTACAGAATATGGAATCAATGGATTTGTTCGTAAAGCCCGCAACGACTCCAAAGAGCTAAAAAAGGCAATCGCATCAGTGTATGTCAATGAAAACTATCTCTCACTTGATCTTAAGCAAGACATTAAAAAGCTGAATAGTTATGAGTTTTCTACTTACGACATTACCCTTGTCTCTCTTCTTTCTCAGGGAGTTTTGCAGAAAAACATTCCTGTTTACCTTCAAAATAATGACATCAGGCCCAACAGCTTAAGCAGTGTAGAAAAAAAACTTAACAGTTTGAAAGAGGACTTGGAAGTTACCAGTAACGAGCAGCTTGTTGCTTTTTGTAAAGATTTAGGAATTATTTAAGCATTTTTATATACTTTTGTTAGTAAAGAAATAAAACTAACCATGAAATGGCCAAAATAATTTTCCAAAATGAGGATCTCAACCTCAATTTTGAAAAAAAACAAGAAAATACAGCAAATACTTCCGGCTTTCTGAGTGAACGTGATTATTTAAAAAAACGTTCTGAAGGGTATATAAACCTGATCAAAAACATGGATACCGATATGCTATCGCAAACCGGAGGCAAAGAAGAATTCATGAAAAAACTTCAGGAAGAATTTGGAACTACAGATCCTGCACAGCTCCCCATCGGGATATTGGCAAAATGTTTTTTAGAACATCCCCATGATGTTCACACATTGGATCTGAGCAGTAGCGTAATTCTTAAGCATTATGTCATAGGAGAGGCTCTTCCTCCGGATTTTGAAAAGGCAAGAAATACCGCCCTTCACAATGCCTATGCTTTTGTAGAGGTATATAAAGATAAATTCATTGTCATCCATTGGGACGGCACCGCGACCTTTCTTGCTAAAGCTATAGACTCGATTGTTAACTTTTTCTCCGGAGGAGACGCTAAATAAAAAAAACACAAAATGTCACAGGAAGATTATTTTCTCAACAACAAACTTAGAGGGATAGACAATGATCTGGATCATGTCAACAAAAACTTAAAAAACCTCAATTCCCAACTAGGCAGTATCAATTCTGAAATAGGTAGTATCCATAGCAAGCAGGATATTCTGGACGACAGAGTGGACAGCCTTTCCGATGAGCTGCAGGATTATATAGAAACCGATACCCTGAATAATGAAATTCAGCTTGCCGAAGCCAGACAGGGAAACCTGAAACAGGAACTTCATAACAGATATGGATATTATGAAGAAATCCGAAGAACGGTTTTAGGAATTTTACAGGCTGTAGACAGCGGATTGGTGACCCATGAAATATTGCAGAACACAGTGGGTTCTTTAATGATCAAAACTCCGGATTATTGGCTTGCTCCTGCCTTGGTAACCCTTACGGCATGGCTTCGTGATGACCGTGAAGAAGCAGAAAAAGCATTAAAAGAAGCCATAAGAAGGGATGACTATAAAACCACTCTTTTCTTTATGCTTATTACCAGAAGAATAGGAAGAAACAATGCTTGCCATCAATGGATGGAAAGATACTTGCTGCATCAGGACCCCTATAATCTGGACCGGGAATTTATTACTGTTCTGGAAGCGGTTTCAACCGGAGCATTTCCTCCTGCTTCCCGGCAGCTGATGATATCCACTCTAGAACAATGGATAGAGCAATTAAAGCAAAACGGCCAATATCTCAATGACCAGAAAACACAATGGTTTAATTTCTTTGAGAATGACCGTTTCTTTAGTGAAGAAGATTATCCCCTGCTTAAAGATTATTGCACCAATTGGGCAGACTTTATTGCCCAAATGAAAAAAGCAGGATTACATCAGGCTTTGGAAACACATTTTAAAGCTATTTTCAATAGTACGATAGACCATACTAAAACCTCACAAAATCAGCTTGACGATCTCCTTTCATTATTGGTGACCAATTTTGATGGCGAAGAACTTGAACTCAAAGAGCAGGTAAGGCTCAATCAACTGATTATAGATAAAAAAAGGCAACAAAGCTTTAGCCACCTCATCCCATACCTCCGAAAGAAAAATCTTTGATAAAACAACCAATTTCCTTCAGATGCTTACCAATGCAGCATTTAACCCGGAAATGTCTGGCGTTTCAAACGCTACCCAGACATTAGCTGTAGCCATAAGCCGACCATGGATTATTGAAACATATGATTCCTATAATGCTGAATACCGTATGAAAGGTATCCCAGCAGCTGAATTAGAGATCAATAGCTACCAGACATCCATAACAGACGGATCTGATGAGACAGAACAGCTAAAAAAAACATGAAGAATATTGGAATGAGGATCTGAAAAAGAAAATAAGCAAAGCCAATTATTCATGTTTTGGAATGGGAGCCGGCATTGCGATTTTGGCTTTTAGTATGATTCTTCTAAATGACAAAGCCTATTATGCCTTTGCTTTTGTTGCTTCCATAGGCTCTTTTATCATTTATTCAATTATTTCAGAAACCACTAGAGAAAGAGCAGCTATAAGAAAAAAAAAATGATGCCGAAAAGACATCTTCACAAACCATTCTGCGGGGCTGTATTGCCGAATTGGTGGATTTCAGAACAGCATATACTAAAGAAGATGAAAAAGCGGAAAAGATAAGAAACATGCTACAATCTGTTTCTGCAGCAGATTTTTCTGCCAATTCCAGAGATACCAGACCCTTATTATAAACATCAAAACAAAAATGAGCGATTTCAATATCAATTCTGAAGAAAATAAAAACATCAGTAAGGGCGAAACAAAACCCAATACTCAGGAGAAAAAGAAAAAAGAAGAAGTAAAATTTCCGGAATGGGATGTCCTTCCTCCCGGACAGATCATTAATCCAAGAATAAAAAATCAATAATGAAACCTCCTGTTACCTATGCCGATTGGGCAGACTTATTTGAACGTTTTGGAAAAGGAGAAGAGGTTGCTGAGGCAATGAATTCCGGCAGGTTTGAACTTGATGCCGGAACAGCACAACGATTTTATGCAAGAGCAGAAGAAGGTTATAGAGCCCGGAAAAAGCTTTGGCTGGATAATTTTCAAAGGAACTTTACCCTTGAAAATATAAGAACGATTGAAGAGCTGGAATTTGTCCTTCAGAATAATAAAAAGACCTTAGCTGCCTTATCTGGATTTGCTTATTCCAAAGGCCTTCCGAAAGAATTGAGAGAAAACTTCACCAATGATTTCAAAGCATTTGTAAGTGAGTTTAAAAAAACACTGAAAGACAACACAGGGAAAGATAACAAAGACAGGGAGAAAATGTTAATGGTCATTAATTCCTTTAATATGAATGAAGTTCCACAGGATCCGATTATAGATGAATATAAGGATTCTACACCTTCAACCGGAAGAAAAATTATTTTTTTAATTATGGCAAACAAAGAAGAATTTAAAAACTTCTCTATCGAGGATGTTTCGTGCGAGAATTCCTTTTATCTCCATACGAAGTATAGAAAGAGCAAGAGTTTTAGAAATCATACAACAATTATCAGAGGAAATTAATATTCCTATCTACATTCATAGTCTGTCCCATGGAACGATGGAAATCAAAACGAAAAAAACCGTCAATGATGACCGTTCTGTAGCAGGAGGGATTGACTTTGCAGTCCAGAATATCTCCCAAAGGCAAAACCTTACCTTCATTTTCACTGAAGTAAGTGATATTGAAGATGATAATATTGTCTCCAGACATATCTACGATTGTGTTGTTCAGGCCATTGAAAAGGGAGGTAGCATCTGTATCATTTCTACGAAAAGCGTATGGTCACAGCTTCAACGTTTAGGGATGACCCTTACCCTGGATCCTCCTAACGAGGAAGAAATGCTTTCTATTGTTAAAGATTGTGTGATGCCTTACAAAGGTTCTATTCCTATCGATTGGGAAGATGCCGATTTCAAAATGGCCGCAACTATTTTAGCCAACATGACCAAAATAGAGGCAGAAAATGTATTGGCTACGCAAATGGCTAAAGGTTCCCTTACCAAAGACGATATCAAAAGCCTGAGCATGGAGAAAGATAAACTCTTCAGTGATATTTCCGGTCTTGAAAAAGTAAAAGTAGATCCTTCAATGATTTCTGTAGGGGGATTAAGTGGTCTGCATCAATGGCTGGATAATCAAAAACAGTTGTTAACCGCTGATTTAAAAACCAGAAAACTTCGTCCGCCAAGAGGTGTTTTATTAGTCGGAGTTCCCGGTTGTGGAAAATCCTTATCTGCAAAATTCATTGCAGCAACCTGGAATCTCCCCCTATATAGGCTTGATTTTGCCTCCATACAAGGAATGTATGTAGGACAGTCTGAAAACAGATTAAAAGAGGCTCTTGAATCTGCTGATAACGCTGCCCCATGTATCTTATGGATTGATGAAATTGAGAAAGGCCTTGCAGCTAATGCCAGCGACTCTTCCGGAGTGACTACCAGGATGATCGGACAGTTTTTATTCTGGCTCCAGGAAAGTACGGAGAAAGTTTTTGTGGTAGCCACCGCCAATGACGTTTCCAAACTTCCTCCGGAACTTCTCCGTAAAGGCAGGTTTGATGAGCTTTTCTTTGTAGACCTTCCACAAGATCAGGAAAGAGCAGATATTATCAATCTTTATATCAAAAAGAATCTTCTTCCCCCACCTTCGCTTCAGACTTTTGAAAAACTGGTAGCCTTATCGTCCGGCTTTGCGGGCTCTGATCTGGAAGGTGCTGTACGTGACGTAGCCATACAGGCTGTGATTAATGGTGACTCTTTCATTACAGATGAACTCTACGAGAAGTGCTTCCAAAATATCGTTCCGCTGAGCAAAACCAGCCCGGAAAGAATTGAAGCCATAAGAAATTGGGGTAAAGAAAGAGCCCTTCCGGCTTCAGGACTTTCGTGGAACTCCTCTCCCAATGATAAAGTTTCTCCTAAGCGTACCATTATTATTTAATCAGCACTTATGATTTCTATAGCAACCTTTCAAAAATTTGAAAGGTTTTTTCGTTTTACGGATTCCCATAATTTTTATTTTAGTCCTCCCCCTACTTTTGTGAATATAACAACCTCCAATTGTTGTTTTAAAATAATACTATGGGAAAAATAATCTTCCAGAATGCGATACCGAATATAGGTTTTGAAAGTCCAAAGCCCTCTTCCAGGATACTCAGCGACAGAGATATTCTGAAAAAGCGCTCGGAAAATTATATGAGTCTAATCAAAGGTATTGATTCAGATCTGCTTTCTGAAACAGGAGGTAAAGAAGAACTGATGGCAAAAATCCGGAGTGAATTCGGAACGGCAGAACTCAACAGCCTTCCTTTGGGAATTTTAGCCAGATGTTTTCTGGGGCATCCCTATGAAGTCCACACCTTAGACCTGAGCGGAGAACAGATCATTAAACATTATAAAACAGGAGAATCTCTTCCGGAGCATTTTGAAAAAGCAAGAATATTAGCTAAACATAACGCCTACGCCTTTGTGGAAATTTATGCGGACAAGCTTATCCTTATCCGTGAAGACGGCGTTGCAGCCAAACTATAACGATGAAAACTCAATTAAAATGTCACAAAAAGTAATTTCATACGCAGATCTTTCGATCATCAACAGTGCTTTAAAAGCTATCAAAGCAGATCTAAGGGAGGTAAATCTGGAATTAGGAAGCCTCAATAACAAGCATGATCATCTCAAAGATGATTTGCTTACATTGGCGAATTCTTTCGCTGATTTTGTTGAAGCCGATCTCAAAAACAAAGCCCTACAACTCGCTGAAACCCGGCAAGGTAACCTCAAGCAGGACCTTCAGATTAAATTCGGATATTATGCCGAAATCAGGAGAATGGCAACAGGTATTCTTCATGGAGTAGACGTTGGAATTGTAAGTGATGATACGTTGAAACATGCTACAGAAGAAATCATGATAAAGGCTCCCCATTACTGGCTTGCTCCCGCCCTGATTGTGTTAACATCATGGATAAGAGATGACCAATCTACTACCAACAAGGCTCTTCATGAAAGTTTAAAAAGAGACGACTATAAAACTACGCTTTTCATGATGCTTATTATGAGAAGGCTGGAAAGAAACGAGGCCTGCCTGCAATGGATGAAAAGATATTTTCTTCATCAGGACCCTCATCATCTTGACAGGGAGTTTATTGTTATTCTGGAAGCAATCACTACCGGGGTTTTCCAACCTGCTTCTCATCAGCTTATGATTACTCATATAAAGAACTGGATAGAACAGCTTACTCAAACGGATAACTATATCGATAAACAAAAGATACAATGGATTAGTTTTTTCAAAACCCAAAGTTCTCCTTCTTCTAAAAATTATATCCTCCTTGAAGAATTCGCTGGCAATTGGACAGAATTACAACTATCATTATCGAAGGCAAGATCCCATACTCCGCTTGATCTGCATTTTAAAAACATTTTTGAGAATACGGCAGATTATTCCGAAGCAACAAAAGTGCAACTCGATGAAATTCTTTCCCTGCTGGTTACCAATTTTGATGATGAAGAACTTCCTCTTCAAAACGAAGTAAGATTAAATCAACTGATCATCCAAACCGATGGAGATAAAATGGCAGCACAAGCTTTAATGAACAATGAAAAACACATTTTTGATGAGAAAGTAGACTTTCTCCAACTCTTAACCAACGCCGCATTTGATCCCGAACAATCGGGAGCTACTAAAGTGACACAAGCTCTCGCAGTTTCCATAAGCCAGCCCTGGATCGTAGAAGCCCATGATACTTTCACCGCAGAATACCGGAATAATATAGAAGAAAAAGTAGAATTAATTATTGACGGTTTTAAAACTTCAACTACAGACGGAACAGATGAGGAAATGCAACTTAAAAGGCATCAAAAGTATTGGGCAGACTTTCTGGAAAATGAGCTTAAAAAGCTCAGCGTTCCCTATGCCGTGACGGGTATTGGTATTTTCATTTCTATGATAAGTTTAGCCATTTTTAAATTAGGAATGCTGGGTATTATTGGAGCCGTGACTGGACTCTTAATAGCAGGAAATTCGATCTATACTTATAGAAAAAACAAGAGAAAGGCCATAGAAAATATTACAGAAAGAGAAAGAAAATCAAAAGAAGTCTTACGAGGATGCATTGCAGAGGTAGTTGACTACAGAAAAGAGTATTCCATGGAAGACAGAAAAGCTGAAGTCTTGCGTCATACTTTACTATCTATAGCCCCAGAAGATTTTTCAAGCAACTCAAGAGACACCCGTAATATTTTACAACCTTCTTAAGCATAATTGATATGAAAAATACTATTGAAAATCAAAAGCCAGCGGAATCATCACCTTCCGATATCTCTGTACTCGCAAAGAAAAACAGCAAATTCCCTGAATGGGATATTCTTCCTCCTCATCCAATTGTTAATCCTAGAATAAAACTCAGATCAGGAGCTGTTGGTTGTTGATATCACAAACAAATCTTTCAGAGTTCTGAAAGATTTGTTCAATTTACGGGTTCCCGTAAGGAATCATTTTTTGAGCATTATATCTTTGAAATGTTAACCAACTAAATTATTTTATTATGGCTAAAAAACCATTAGGTACAAAAGCAAAGACAGGAGAAAAATGCCCTGAATCTGGAGTATGGAAAGTTGTTGGGAGCCCATCTACTACAGCTCCTATTTCTGAAGGTAACACAATGCCACCTTACAGTGGGAACTCAGTTGTGTGGGAACTAATTCAGTACGCCTAAACTTAATCCAACGATCTATTGAATAGATCGTTGGATCATAACTAAAATCAATAATTTAAAAAATAAATATCATGAAAAAACTACTTTTTACAAGTCTTTTAGGACTGGGACTATTAATGCCGGCAACCTTTTCAGCGACAACCAACACCAACGCTTCTGCCAGAGAATTTGCTTCAAAAAAACCTAAGAAAACAAAAAGTAAAAAAAGCAGAAAAAAGCAAATCAACAAGCTCGAGATATTCAAGATCTTATTCACAAAGCAGCGGTGGGTGTACTTACAACGGACATCAGCTCTATGTAGGACAAAGAGGCGGATGCTATTATTACTCGGGAAGCAGCAAACAGTATGTAGACAGATCATATTGCTCAGGATGTAATTAATATAAAACCAATAACCTGTAAGGTAGCTCTGCCAAAAAACTAAAAACACTCATCATAAAATCAAAAAAGCGAAGATGTTCTTCGCTTTTTATATTTCTACCTTCTGATCATTTCCGTATGCGGAATATCGTCTTCCAGATATTTTTTCCCGGTATCTTCAAATCCGAATCCGCTATAAAACCTTAAAAGATAGTCCTGTGCTGAAATTCTGATTTCCGGAGTGTGAAAACGGTTTTCTATGGTTTCTACTGCATATTGTATTAACTGCTTACCCAGATTTTTGCCTCTGGCTTGTTCAGTAGTTAAAACCCTGCCGATAGAAGTTTCTTCATATTTTATTCCTTTATCAAAAATACGGCAATAGGCAAGCACTTCTCCATTTTCTTCCGCCCAAAGATGAACAGCCTTTTGATCATAATTGTCCAGATCAGGGTAAGGACAATTCTGTTCTATAATAAAAACATCTACACGGGCTTTCAATACAGCATATAGCTCAGGAACAGTAAACTCATCAAATGTTTTAATTTTCCATATGATATTACTCATCGAAACTCACATTATTATTCTTTAAAAAAATCATTGGTCTTTTCTATAAAATTCAGGATTTCATCCCCTCCTTCTTTTTTTTCTGCAGAAGTCACGTAGAGCTCCGGAAGATCTTCCCAGGTTTTATGAAGCTCTGCTTTATAATCTTCAACATTTTTGATCACTGCATTCGGCTTCAACTTGTCTGATTTCGTAAAAACAATCGAAAATGGTACCCCGCTTTCTCCACACCATTGTATAAATTCCAAATCGATTTTCTGTGGATTGTGCCTTACATCTACCAATACGAAAAGATTCACCAGGTTTCTTCTGTTCAGAATATAATTGGTAATCAGTTTTTCAAAATCTTTACGCTGAACTTTTGAAACTTTAGCATATCCGTATCCCGGTAAATCGGTAAGATACCAGCTTTCGTTCACCATAAAATGATTGATCAGCTGGGTTTTACCGGGAGTCTGTGAAGTTTTGGCCAGGTCCTTATGATTCATCATAGCATTAATCAATGATGACTTTCCTACATTAGACCTTCCGATAAAAGCATATTCAGGAATATTGGGCTCAGGACATTCCTGCCATTTTCCACTACTCTTTACAAACTCTGCTTTTTTAATAACCATTTTGAATCTATTTTAGAAAAATAAACCATTAAGAAAAGCTCTTAATGGTCATTTATATTATGTATTTTAAACTTTATCTTTTATCCAGTTGAATAATATCTCGTTGAACTCATCCGGTTTTTCCATCATGGCAGCATGACCGCAATGATCAATCCAGAATAGATCGGAATTAGGAATAAACTTGTGCATATCCTCTGCTACTTCAGGTGGGGTTACATTATCCTGTTTCCCCCAGATCAGACAGGTTGGAGTTAAAATTTTAGGAAGATCGTTCAGCATATTGTGCTTAATGGCACTTCTTGCCAGCATTACCGTTTTTATTCCTTTCATTCTGTCGTTCACCACTCCAAAAACTTCATCCACAAGATCTTCAGTAGCAACACTTGGATCATAAAAAACCTCTTCGGTTTTTTTCCTGATATAAGATCGGTCGTTTTTTTCTTGGGAAACTATCCCCGAAAGTTCTTTCATATAACCCGGAACTTCCGGTCAAAACAAGATTTTTTACCAAATCCGGTCTTGCCAAAGTAAGAATAAGCCCTATATGACCTCCCATTGAGTTTCCTACAATTGTTACAGGTTCTGAAATGTGGCTTTCTATAAACTTGATAATATATTTTGCTAATGTGGTGAGGTTCGTATTGAGTACCGGCAAATCATAGATTGGCAATTGAGGGACATATACTTTATATCCCCTGTTCGAAAAAAAATCTACCATTTTATCGAAATTGCTCAAACCACCCATTAACCCGTGCAACAGCACTAATGGATGTCCTTCTCCCGCCTCTACATAGGAATATTTCTTTTCTTTTTTCGTACTAAATATCATAAGATGCCTTAATAAAGCCCTGCAAAAATACAAATTAAACCTCAAAAATATTTTGATTATCCTAATTTAAGATAAAAATAATACAATATTCTCCTTTTTAACTTTTTTTTTCAAAACATCGTTATTATGGCTTAAATAGCACTTTTTACAACATTCTACATATCAATTATTTACGAGTTTAAATTTCAATCTTTAATAAAACTTATTAACATTAAGTCAAAAAGTGGGAAAAAGTGGGAAATTTTGGAAATTATTATATAAATTTGTCCCAAATGAAAAGTTTCATTGGAACATATGAGTGTAAAATTGACGACAAAGGCCGGTTAAAAGTTCCTTCATCTTTAATCAAACAGATGGAAAACTTCGACGATAAGGCGTTTGTAGTCAAAAGATCTGTGTTCCAACCTTGTCTGGAAGTTTACCCGATGAATGCCTGGGATAAACTGATGGGCAAAATTAATAAACTGAACAGGTTCATTAAAAAGAATGCTGATTTCATTCGAATGTTTACGGCAGGAGTAAAAACAGTAGAGCTGGATAATGCAGGAAGACTGCAAATTTCAAAAGACCTGATGCTTTTCGCAAATCTACAGAAAGAGATTGTGGTAACCAGTGCGGGAGAACTCTTTGAAATATGGGATAAAGAAGCCTATGAAAAGGTCATTTCCACCAATGAAGCAGATTTTGCCAGCCTTGCCGAAGATGTAATGGGCTCTTTCGATGAAGAATAACTGTATGGTTATTAATATTGTATTTAATAAAAAACACAATTAAGCATGTATCATAACCCCGTTTTGTTGAAGCAGAGTGTAGATGATTTGGTGACGAATCCCGACGGAATATATGTGGACTGTACCTTCGGTGGAGGTGGCCACTCAAGGGAAATCCTGAGCAGACTTTCCGAAAAGGGAAAATTATTCAGCTTCGACCAGGATTTAGACGCGCTTAAAAATACAATTGATGATCCCCGGTTTACATTGGTAAATCAGAATTTCAGATTCCTGGAAAACTCATTACTGATGTACGGAATCTCACAAGTGGACGGGGTTTTAGCCGACCTGGGGGTTTCATCACATCAGTTTGATGAAGCAGACAGAGGATTCTCTACCAGAAGCAATGCCCCTCTGGATATGAGAATGAATGTCATGCAAAACCTGGATGCAAAACGGGTGATCAATGAATATGGAGAAGAAGAACTTGCTGATATTTTCTACCACTATGGAGAATTAAGAGAGGCCAGAAAACTGGCAAGAGAAATTGTTCACCACAGAAAAACAAAGACTATAGAAACTACTGAGGATCTGAAGAAGCTTTTTAGCTATATCCCTCCTCATAAAGTAAATAAATTCTATGCCCAGCTTTTTCAGGCGGTGAGGATTGAAGTCAACCAGGAACTGGAAGTATTAAAGGAAATGCTGGTTCAGGCTTACAATATTTTAAAACCGGAAGGAAGATTAGTGGTTATCTCCTACCATTCTTTAGAAGACCGTTTGGTAAAAAGATTTCTGAAAAACGGAATGTTTGAAGGCGAGCCGGAAAGAGATATCTACGGAAATTATAAAAAAAGCATTTGAATTGCTTAAGAGCAAAGCAATTATTCCTGATGATAAGGAAATTGAAGAAAACTCCAGAGCAAGAAGTGCAAAAATGAGAACAGGAATAAAGGTATAAATGATAAATCATAAGTGATAAACGATATCAACTGACTTTTATCATGAATCAATTATAAACAAAGCTTTGGCAAAAAGAACAACAAATCGCCCACAGAAGAGACTCACTTTTATAGACATTATAAAAGGAAACTTTCTGAACCGTGATGAGATCAAAATACATTATAAGTATTTTCTCCTGTTGTTTGTACTGATGATGGCTATGATTTACAGTAACCATCTCGTCAATAAAAAAAATTAAAATTGTCAATGCCTTAAAAGAAGAAACAGAAGAATATAAATCAAGAAACGCTTACGCCCAGAGTAAGCTGATCAAAGTAAAAATGGAATCAGAGCTGGGGAAAGAAGTCGCCCGGGATTCATTAATGACCCTGGAAAACCATCCTCACAAGTTGCTAATAAAACTGGACAGTACAGATGCAAAAGCAAAATGAATACGACAATAAACGTAAAAAAACGTTAAGATGGGGCTACCTCTTCGCAGTGGTAGCTTTGTGCGTGTTTGTAATGTTCTTGGCAAGGATCGTTATCCTTCAGAATACCAATGTTCAGGAAATTAAAGATGATTACATTAATAAAAACTACCGTGAGGCCACTCTAAAGGCTGCACGGGGTAACCTGTTTGCTTCTGACGGGTCTATTCTTGCAACAACCGTAATGCGGTATGACATTTATCTTGACTTCAAAACAATGAAAGATACAGTCTACACCAATAATATCGGTGCCCTGACTGATTCCCTGAGCAAAATGTTCGGAAAACCCAGAAGCGAATTCAGACAAAAATTTGACGAACAAAAGAAAAAGAAAAACCAGTATTATACCTTGGTAAAAGGTCTTGATTTCGACCAATACGACAGAATAAGAAAATTCCCGATTTTTAAAAGAGGAAAAAACAAAGGAGGATTTATTGTTGACCGGAACTACAAAAGAGAGCTGGCTACCTCAGAAATCGGTGCAGGAACCATCGGGATAGATAACGGGGAATTTAAATCCGGACTTGAAGGTGCCTTTTCAAAATATCTAACAGGAACCGACGGAAAAAGACTGGAACAGAGAATCAACTCTTCCCAATGGAAACCTATCGACTTCTGGAAAGTACAGGAGCCGGTAGATGGAGAAGATGTCTATACAACCTTAGATCTTAGAATTCAGGACATTGCACATTCTGCCCTGGAGAAGCAGCTTATTAATTTTGAGGCAAAGCATGGCACCGTCATTGTCATGGAAGTGGAAACAGGAAAAGTACGTGCGCTGGTTAACTTAAGAAGAACAGAATCAGGTGAATACGAAGACTCTTATAACTATGCCCTGAAAGATAATATTGAGCCGGGCTCTACCTTTAAAACCATTTCTTTGCTGGCTGCAATGGACGACGGTTTCATTGATGAAAATACCACTGTAAACGTTGGTAACGGTGTCTGGACCTACGCAAAACAAAGAATTTCTGATGGTCACGGTGGAGGCACCTATGATATCAGTGATGTATTGGCCAAATCCAGTAACGTAGGAACCGCCAAGCTCATCACAAAATACTATGCTGAAAAGCCCCAGATCTTCCTCGACCATCTGAAACGCTGGAAGTTATTTGACAAAATGGATATCGAGCTTCCGGGTATAACAAAGCCGAAAATCGTAACTCCTCAGAACAAAAGATGGAATGCTGCAACATTAGCATCCATTTCATACGGATATTCTTCAAATATCAATTTATTGCAATTAACAACCTTCTACAATGGAGTTGCTAATGGAGGTAAAATGCTTAAACCGCTATTCATTGATAAAATCATGAAGGACGGAAAAGTAATGTACAACGCAAAGCCCGAGGTAATGGTCAATAAAATGGCTTCAGAAAAAGCTATTAAAATGATGACCAGCGCCTTAACAAAGGCAGTTGAAAAAGGTACCGGACGAAGTATCTTCACGCCCAACCTGAAGATGGCTGGGAAAACAGGAACAGCAAGATTTGAATACTGGCTTCCGGGCCCAATGAAATATAGGGCTTCATTCGCCGGGTTTTATCCTGCAGATGCGCCAAAATATACATGCTATGTCATGGTGAGCGAACCTAATACCGCAATCGGATTTTATGGAGGTTCCGTAGCGGCTCCGGTATTTAAAGAAATTGCAGGAAAAACATTCCTGAAAACACCACAGAATATTGAAAAAGAAATGCTTGTAGACAAAAAAGTAAACCTTAGCAAAATGGTTGAACCCAACGTCAAAATAGCAGTGAATGATAAGCAGATGCCTAATGTAGTAGGATTAATAGGTAAAAACGTGATTCCACAATTGGAAAACCTGGGATACCGTGTCGATTATAAAGGAGTGGGAAGGATTAAGGAACAATTCCCGCTGGAAGGCACCACAATTAGTAAGAACCAGAGAATTTATTTGTCTCTGCAAAATTTAAAAAAACAGAGTCCCGAAGGGACGATTTAACAAAAAAATAGGGTCAGGTCCTATTGATAAAAATGATAATACAAGAATTAGTAAACAGAATTCCGGTAATAGAAATCCACGGTGACGTCAACCGTGAGGTTGCTGCGCTGGTGTTCGACAGCAGAAAAATTACAGAGAACGCTCTTTATATTGCCATAAGGGGTACCGTAGTGGATGGTCACTCATTCATTGCTTCCGCTATTGAAAAAGGAGCAACAACAATTGTTTGTGAAGAGTTTCCTGAAACATTAGCCGAAGGGGTAACCTACATAAAAGTAAAAGATTCATCCAAAGCATTGGGTCGCCTTGCTTCCAATTTCTATGGGAATCCCTCTCAGAAGCTGAAATTGGTGGGTGTTACAGGAACCAATGGAAAAACTTCTGTATCTACCCTGCTTTTTGATGTTTTCAAAAATCTAGGGTATGATGCTGCTTTACTATCTACTGTTGAGATCAGAATCGGAGATGAAATTATTCCGGCAACTCACACCACTCCGGATATCATTACCATCAACAAAATTTTAGCGGAAGCTGTAGAAAAAGGATGTGAATATGCTTTCATGGAAGTAAGCTCTCACGGAATCGCCCAAAACAGAATTGAAGGACTACACTTCAAAGTAGCCGGTTTCACAAACCTGACCCACGATCATTTAGATTATCATAAAACATTTGAAGAATATTTAAAAACAAAGAAAAGATTCTTCGACGAATTAGAAGATACAGCCATTGCCATCACCAATATAGATGACAAAAACGGCCCCGTAATGCTTCAGAATACCAAAGCTGAAAAGAAGTCTTATGCCTTGAAAACCATGGCGGATTACCATGGAAGACTTTTAGAAGTGGATTTCAACGGAATGTTGCTGAATTTCAACGGGAAAGAGTTCTGGACAACATTGACAGGAAAGTTTAATGTTTACAACTTATTGCTGGTTTTCGGAATTGCAGCGGAACTTGGTTTTGAACAGGACGAAATCCTTCAGGCCATCAGTAAGCTGAAAAGAGTTTCAGGAAGATTTGAAACATTCAAATCAGATGGAGGAATCTTTTTTATCGTAGATTATGCCCATACGCCGGATGCATTAGAAAACATCCTGGACAGTATCAATGATATCAGAACAAAAAATGAAAGGTTAATTACCGTATTCGGATGCGGAGGAGACAGAGATCACTCCAAAAGACCTGAAATGGGAAATATTGCCACTAAAAAATCCACATTGGCCATCATCACTTCAGACAATCCGAGAACAGAAGATCCGGCACAGATCATTAAAGAAATTGAAGCGGGCGTTGAACCTCAAAACTTCAGCAAATATACTTCAATTCCGGACAGAAAAGAGGCCATAAAAATGGCGATAAAGTTTGCTGAACCTAAAGATATTGTTTTAGTAGCCGGAAAAGGCCACGAAACCTATCAGGAGATAAATGGCATAAAACACCATTTTGATGACAAAGAAGTAATTAATGAGCTTTGGAGATTAATGAGTAAATAAAAATTAAATTAAAAAATTGAGGTTCAGGGATTAAGACATTATAAGTTTCTAAATACCTTGATTTCTTAATCCTTAAATTAAAAAAGAAGACATGCTATACTATCTATACGAATATCTAACTAACCATGGAATTCATATTCCGGGATTGGGAATGTTAAAATACATCTCCTTCCGAGCCGGAATGGCTGTCCTTTTCTCTTTGATTATTGCTCTTGTTTTCGGAAAAAGAGTCATCAACTACCTGAGAACAAAACAGATGGGAGAATTAGTACGAGACCTTGGATTAGATGGTCAGAAGCAAAAAGAAGGAACCCCTACCATGGGTGGCCTTATCATCATTCTCGCTACCATTATCCCGGTATTATTATTTACAAGAATTACCAATGTTTATATTGTTTTGTTACTGGTTTCCATGTTTTGGATGGGAGCGATCGGTTTCCTTGATGACTATTTGAAGAAAATCAAAAAAAATAAAGACGGATTAAGCGGAAAATTTAAGATTGTAGGGCAGGTTGGTCTTGGGCTAATTGTCGGAATTACAATGTATTTCCATCCGGATATCACGGTTAAAAGAAAATATGCCGATGCAAAAGTTGTAAACCGGAATAATGTGGAACAGAACTTTATGCCTACAGAAAAAATTACGGTTTCTACTGTTCCGTTTGCAAAGAACAATGAATTCGACTACAGCGGAATTTTGTTTTGGATGAATGATAAAGATGCCCACGAATGGGCATGGATTGTCTTTATCCCTATTGTTATCTTCATTGTTACTGCTGTTTCAAACGGTGCTAATATTACAGATGGCATCGATGGCCTCGCAGCAGGGACAAGTGCTGTCATATTGCTTACCCTGGCCCTTTTCGCCTATCTTTCGGGGAACATTATCTTCGCAGACTATCTCAATATCATGTTCCTTCCCAATATGGGAGAGACCACCATTTTTGCCGTAGCGATGGTAGGTGCGGTGATCGGGTTCTTCTGGTACAACACCTATCCGGCACAGGTTTTCATGGGAGATACAGGAAGTCTAATGCTGGGAGGAGTGATTGCCGTTTTAGCCATTATATTGAGAAAGGAATTACTGATTCCCGTTTTGTGCGGAATCTTCTTAATTGAAAACCTCTCTGTAATGCTGCAGGTAATCGTTTTTAAATACAGAAAGAAAAAATACGGGCTGGAATATGCCCAAAACAACAGGCTATTTAAAATGTCTCCATTACACCATCACTATCAGAAAGAAGGATTTCACGAAAGTAAAATCGTCAACAGGATGATCATTATCGGGGTAATACTGGCAATTGTATGTCTGATCACATTAAAAATGAGATAAAATTAAAAGCTATAAGCATTAAGCCTGAAGCTTAAAGCTTGTAGCATAAAGCTTTTATAATATGAAAATAGTTGTTTTAGGAGGTGGAGAAAGCGGATGTGGAGCTGCTTATTTGGCTAAAAAGAAAGGGCTGGAAGTATTTCTTTCAGACAGAGGAGCCATTAAAGATAACTATAAGCAATTTCTTATCGACAATGAAATTGAATTTGAAGAAGGAAACCACGATGAAGACAGGATTTTACATGCTGACTGGATTGTAAAGAGCCCGGGAATTCCCAAAAAGGCAGACATTATCCACAAAATTCATGAGAAAGGGATAAGACTCTCTTCTGAAATTGAATTTGCATCTGAATTTACAGATTCAAAAATTATTGCCATTACCGGAAGCAACGGAAAAACAACCACCACTTCCCTGATCTATTACATCCTGAAAAATGATGGGCTGAGTGTAGGATTGGGAGGCAATATAGGATACAGTTTTGCCAAGCAGGTAGCTGATGAAAACCATGAATATTATGTACTGGAAGTAAGCTCGTTCCAGCTGGATGATATTCAGAATTTCAGACCCTATATTTCTTTGCTGCTGAATTTGTCCCAGGACCACCTGGATCAGTACAACTACAACTACGAAGAATATGCATTGGCAAAATTCAGGATTGCTGAAAATCAGGAAAACGACAACTTCTTCATCTACAATAAAGATGATGAAATGAGTAAAAGCATTCTTGAAAAACTAGAAATAAAAGCGAAAATGATTCCTTTCTCCACAAAAGAAAAATTGTCTGAAGGAGGTTTCATTAATGATGATAAAATTGTGGTTAAAATGCAAGACGAATTCTCAATGAAAATTGATGAATTATCTCTGCTTGGAAATCATAACGTTGCCAACAGCTTAGCGGCCTCAATTGCCGGTAAAATACTGGAAATCAATAATGAAAGTATCAGAAATTCATTAATGACTTTTCAGGCTGTAGAACATAGACTGGAATTTGTAGCTGAAATTGAAGGAGTTAAATACATCAATGACAGTAAAGCCACCAACGTTAATGCCACGTATTACGCACTGGAAAGTATGAAAACACCAACCGTGTGGATTGTTGGAGGACTGGATAAAGGAAATGATTATACCGAAATTGAAGAACTGGTTAAAAGAAAAGTAAAGGCAATTGTTTGCCTGGGAATTGATAACAAGAAGATTATAGACTTTTTTAGAGACAAAAAAGAATTTATTTATGATACTTCAAGTATGGAAGAGGCCGTGAAAATATCAAAATCATTGGCTAAAAAAGGAGACACAGTTCTGCTGTCCCCTTGCTGTGCAAGCTTTGATTTATTTAAAAGCTATGAAGACAGAGGGCATCAGTTTAAAGAGCAGGTATTAAAAGCCAATGGCTAATAGCCAGAAGCCAATAGCATTAATTATGGACGAACAGAACACAGAAAGCAGATTTGAATTTCTAAAGGGCGATAAAGTACTTTGGATGGTCATTCTTGTGATCTCCATTTTCTCGATTTTCCCTGTTTACTCTGCAAGTTCAAACCTGGAATACATTGTGAATAACGGGACCACTACAGGTCACGTCATAAAACATATGTTCTTTGTAGTCTTAGGATTAGGAATTATGAGATTGGTAGGAACCGTAAAATATGAATACATCGGAAAGCTCAGCAGCATCCTGCTGGGATTAATGATTATTTTATTGATTGTTACCATGTTTACCGGACAAACCATTGACGGAGCCAGTGCCTCAAGATGGTTAAAAATCCCGGGAACCCCTATCTCATTCCAACCATCATCTTTTGCATTTTTAATGCTGATTATCTATTTATGCAGATATTTAACAAAAAAAATCACAAGAGAAAGGCTTCCTATAGAGAATATCATGTATATTTTCGGCCCGATACTTCTGGTTTTTGTATTAGTGGCAAAAGATAACGGGTCTACGGCATTGATGATTTTAATGGTTTCTGTCATTGTCCTGGTTATCGGCCAGCTACACTGGAAATACATTGCAGGATTTATTTCTGCCTCCTTTGTAGCCATTGTACTCTTTTTACTGATTGCATTGAATACCAATATGATCGGCGGAAACCGTGTCCATACATGGATGAGCCGTATTGAAACATTTACCTCCAGCAAAGCCAAAACGGCAGATACCGATGATGAAAGCGTAAAAGCTAAAAACTATCAGGTAATGCAGGCAAAAGCCGCCATCGTACATGGTGGAATTACAGGAATGGGGCCGGGAAAAAGCGCATTGAAGCAAATGCTTCCACAATCTGCTTCCGACTTTATCTTCGCGGTTATTGTAGAAGAATACGGATTAATAGGTGCCGCCTTCCTGATCAGCCTATACCTGATTATGATGATACGGATTGTGATGATCGCCAGCAAAATGCCGGCATTCTTCGGATCCTTGCTGGTACTCAGCCTTGGGGTAATGATTTTTATCCAGTTATCGGTCAACATAGCCGTTGCCGTTAATCTGATCCCGGTTACAGGACAGCCGCTGCCTTTAATAAGCTATGGAGGAACTTCCATGTTGGTAACCTATTTGCAGTTGGGAATTATTTTAAACATAAGCTCCAGAATCCAGATTTATGATGAAGAAGGAATGGGCAAAAAACAAAGTATAGCAGAAATAAACGATATAGCATAAACCAAAGAGTCCCGAAGGGACGATTTAACAAAAACAGGCGTAGCCCTATTAACAAAACGATGAGCAAAAAAATAAAAATATTACTATCAGGCGGAGGAACAGGAGGACATATCTTCCCTGCCATTGCTATAGCTGATGAGATCAGGAAAAGATTTCCTGATGCAGAATTTTTGTTCATTGGGGCCAATGGGAAAATGGAGATGGAAAAAGTCCCTCAGGCCGGTTATAAAATAGAAGGAATTGATATTGCAGGAATCAACAGGGGGAATTTATTATCCAACCTTGGTCTGCCTTTCAAAATTTTAAAAAGCCTGTCCCGATCTAAAAAAATTATTAAAAATTTTGCCCCGGATTTTGCGGTGGGCACAGGAGGTTTCGCCAGTGGACCCGCTTTGTACGAAGCAAGTAAGCTGGGAATTCCAATTTTTATCCAGGAGCAGAATGCCCATGCAGGTGTAACCAATAAAATATTGAGCAAAAAAGCAAAAGCCGTATTTACAGCCTATCCGGAAGTGGAAGGATTCCCCGCTGAAAAAATAAGGTTTTTAGGGAACCCTATCCGTTCTGCTATTGTTTCAGGAATGCAGGATACTGCTCAGGCTAA
This sequence comes from Chryseobacterium sp. P1-3, assembly GCF_000738495.1. Classification (NCBI taxonomy): domain Bacteria; kingdom Pseudomonadati; phylum Bacteroidota; class Flavobacteriia; order Flavobacteriales; family Weeksellaceae; genus Chryseobacterium; species Chryseobacterium sp. P1-3. Next base: position 234,423 of record NZ_JPEQ01000010.1, on the reverse strand, counting down.
AGAAAAAATGGGTTTAGATAAAAATAAACTTACGATATTATCCGTAGGAGGTTCCTTAGGCTCCAGAACATTGAATAATGCCTGGAAAGAAAACCTGGAAAATCTGCAAGAAAAAGGTTATCAATTGATTTGGCAAACCGGAAAGTTGGATTATGATGAACTATCTTCCAACCTTCAGCTTTCAGCGTCCATTCATCTGAAAGAATTTATCAGAGATATGGAAACAGCCTATTCTGCAGCAGATGTAATTGTTTCAAGAGCCGGAGCCATTGCCATTTCAGAGCTGGCAGTAGCACAAAAACCTGTTTTACTGGTGCCCTTCCCTTTTGCTGCAGAAGACCACCAGACCAAAAATGCTATGAATCTGGTTGAAAAAAATGCAGCCAGAATGGTAAAAGATTCTGAAATGCAGGAAAAATTCTGGAATACATTATCAGAAATCTGCGAAAACGAAAGCTTAAGAAAAGAAATGTCTGACAATCTGAAATATTTTGCAAAGCCCAACGCCGCAAAAGAGATTGTAGACGAAATTTTTAAATTAATGTAAAAGTATCATTGTACAATGTATTAATAACAACAATACCCATGAATACATCATACATGAATACAACAATACAAAGCAAATAAATGAACAATTTACAAACATATCAGACTTTTTATTTCGTCGGTATCGGAGGTATCGGAATGAGTGCCCTGGCGCGCTATTTCAACGCCTCCGGAAAAAAGGTATTGGGCTATGATAAAACCAATACAAAACTTACCCAAAACCTGATGGAAGAAGGAATTGATATTGTTTTCGAAGATCTTATTGATGAGAAAATAACTTCCCTTCAAAAAGAAAATACATTGGTAATCTATACTCCTGCGATTAAAACCCTGGATATTTTAGATTATTTTAATCAAAATCAATTCGATGTTCTCAAAAGAGCAAAAGTTTTAGGACTGATCACAGAAAATACAGATTGTATAGCTGTAGCAGGAACCCATGGGAAAACGACTACATCTACCCTGATTTCCCATTTATGTAAAGAAGCAGATTTACCGTTTTCATGCTTTTTAGGAGGAATTTCTGAAAATTTCAGATCCAACTTCCTGTATAACGGCTCTGTCTATTCAGTGGTAGAGGCTGATGAATACGACAGAAGCTTCCTGAACCTTTCCCCCGATTGGGCTGTTGTTACATCTACAGATGCTGACCATTTGGATATTTATGGTGACAAAAACCATATTGAAGAAGGCTTCAGACAATTTGCAGCCCTGGTTCCGGAAGACAAAAAGCTGTTTGTAAGAAAAGGAGTGGAAATCGGCAGAGGACATCAAACCTATGCTGTAAATGAAAAAGCAGACTATTACTCTGACAACCTGCGTATGGATCATGATAAAATCTATTTTGACTTCCACACCCCAACAGAGACCGTAAAAGATTTGGTATGGGAAATTCCTGGTATCCACAATGTGGAAAATGCTACCGTAGCATTGGCTATCCTTCACAATTTAGGTGCAGATTTTGATACGCTGAAAAAGGCCATTGCCAATTTTAAGGGAATTAAAAGAAGATATACCAAACACATTTATCCTAACGGTAAAATTTATATTGATGACTATGCCCATCATCCCACAGAAATCAATGCTGTAATGGGCTCTATTAAAACATTTTACCCGGATAAAAAACTATTGGTTGTCTTCCAGCCACATCTCTTCAGCAGAACAAGGGACTTTGCCGATGGATTTGCTGAAAGCTTAAGTCACTCTGATGAATTGATTCTACTGGATATTTATCCGGCAAGGGAACTTCAGCAGAATTTTGAAGGAATCACTTCAAACTGGCTGCTTGAAAAAGTGAATTTAGAGAAAAAAGAAGTATCCGCGTTAGCTGATGCTTTTGAAAGAATAAAAGAAAAAGATTTTGACATCCTCCTTACAGTAGGCGCAGGAAATATAGACACTCTATATGACCCTGTCTGTGAATGGCTGGATAAATTATAAAAGGTATTTGCGTATTCTTGAATACATGCTACATCAATACATGAATACAAAAAAGTATGAAAAATAAGTACAGAATATTAAAAATTGTTGTCACCGTAATTATCCTGGGATTGTTACTGAGCTTCTCATTGAAGAGGTTCAGCCGCCAGTCTATTACAGACAATAAAATTTCTGTAAAAATGAATGAAAAAACCCCGGTTTATTTTGTTGATGAAAAAGATATCAGGGAGATCGTTAAAAAAGAGAACCCCTCAGGAAAAGTGGGAGACCTCAATATCCCTGCATTAGAGAAAAAAATAAACGCTCTTCCCGCAGTTGATAGTGCTAATGTCTATCTGAATCTGAACGGTAAGCTCAATCTGGATATCAAACAGAGGGTGCCCATTTTCAGGCTCAATAAGGATGGTAAAGATTTTTATGTAGATGAGAAAGGTATTGAATTTCCGATTTCGAGAACTTATTCCCATCCGTGTATGCTGGTAACGGGAAATGTACAGCCCGATGAGTATCAAAAACTGGCAGAACTGGTTGAAAAGATTGATAAAGATGATTTTAGCAAGAAATATTTCATCGGAATTTCAAAATATAAAGACAGCTACAGTCTTCTGACAAGTGAGGGAAATTACAGAGTGGAGATAGGAGATTTGGACAATATTGACTTTAAAGTAAAAGGATTTAAAACTTTTGTGGAAAAATACCTGGTATATCAGGATCCACAAAAATACAGCATGGTGTCTGTAAAATACCAGAACCAGATTGTAACCACCTTAAATCCCTATTTCAAAGAAAATGACAGTCTTTTAAAAGCTGGAAAGCTTGAGCTGGCAAAAGCCCCGTCTCTTGCTGCAGCTAAAAAAACGGAAATCAAACCAAAAGCAGCAGAACCAAAAAAAACGGGCTCCACAGCGGTAAAACCGAAAGAAAGCACTAAACCAAAAACACAATCTAAAGAAACGAAAAAAACAGAGAAAAAAGCACCGGTTCCGGCACAGTCCAGGCCGAAACCAAAACCCAAAGTAAAAATAGAATAAGAAAAAGTCCTTAAGGGATGATTTAGCACAAAACAGGATATAGTCCTGATTATGGAAAAAGTAGAAAAAAAATCAAATCGATATAAACAAATGGAAAATCAAGAGTATTCAGTAGGTCTGGACATCGGGACAACAAAGATAGTCGCGATTGTCGGAAGAAGGAATGCACACGGGAAAATAGAAGTTCTCGGTGTAGGTAAAGCTAAAAGTCTTGGTGTTCATAAAGGTATTGTGAATAATATTTCACAGACCATTAATTCAATCAAGGCTGCAGTATCCGAGGCACAATCCAGTGCCGGAGTTCCTATCCGCAAAGTAACGGTAGGTATTGCTGGAAAACACATCCGTTCTCTGCAGCACTCCGATTATATTATGCGTGAACATCCTGACAAATTTATTACGGATGATGACATCGAAGCATTAAAAGATCAGGTAAAAAAGCTGGTGATGCTTCCGGGCGAAGAAATCATCCACGTGCTTCCTCAGGAATATAAAGTAGACTCCGAAGGAGAAATCCAGGAGCCTGTCGGAATGCATGGAAAACGTTTAGAGGCGAATTTCCACGTAGTAGTCGGACAAATGGGAAGCATCAGAAATATTGCAAGGTGTGTACGGGAAGCTGGATTAGAAATGGAAGCCCTTACTTTAGAGCCATTGGCCTCTTCAGAAGCCGTACTAACCAAGGAAGAAAAAGAAGCAGGTGTAGCCATTGTCGACATTGGAGGTGGTACTACCGATATTGCTATATTTAAAGATAATATCATCCGTCATACCTGTGTTATTCCATATGGAGGCGGAATCATTACGGAAGATATCAAAGAAGGATGTTCCATTATTGAGAAACATGCCGAACAATTAAAAGTAAAATTCGGATCCGCTGTGCCGGAATTGGAAAAAGACAGTACTTTTGTAACCATTCCCGGCCTTCACGGAAGGCCAGACAAAGAAATTTCTTTAAAAACTTTAGCACAGATTATTAATGCAAGAGTAGAAGAAGTTCTGGAAATGGTTAACACTGAGTTAAAAGCTTACGGTGCTTTTGAGCAAAAGAAAAAGCTGATTGCCGGAATTGTTTTAACCGGTGGCGGCTCCAATTTAAAGCATCTTCGCCAGTTGGCCAACTATACAACAGGCTTTGACAGCAGAATCGGTTTTGCGAATGAATATATCGCCAATGATAAAAATCAGTACCTGAAAGGCCCTGAATTTGCTACGTCTATTGGGTTACTGATGGAAAGTTTAAAGATCAGAGACAAAAAACAGGCAGCTGATGAAGTGGAAGAAACTGTAAACGAGCCCACTAAACCTGAGGCAGCATCTGTACAAGCAGAAAGCGCCCAGCCGGTTCAGCAGCAGGCAACACCCGTTCTGGAACAACCTGCAGCCAATGAGCAACGTGAAAACAGAAAAGCGAAATTGACTTTCGGGCAATCGCTTATGGAAAAAGTAAAAAAATTCTTTGAAGAAGTAGAGTAAATTATAAATGATGAATGATAAGCGATAAACGATTTTTTCCTTATCAATTATCATTAATCAATTATCAATTATAAAAAGTATAGTTATGGAAAATATAGGTACACAAGGATTTTCATTTGACCTACCAAAGGGGAATTCATCCATTATAAAAGTAATCGGTGTAGGAGGTGGTGGAAACAACGCACTAAAGCACATGTATGAAAAGGGTATTCACGGGGTAGACTTCGTAATTTGTAATACGGATGCCCAAACACTGGATAATAACCCTGTTGCCAATAAAGTTCAGCTGGGAACTTCCATTACGGAAGGTCTTGGTGCCGGAGCAGATCCTGAAGTAGGTGAAAAATCAGCTATCGAAAGTATTGAAGATATCAAGGCCGCCATGGGCCAGAACACGAAAATGGTGTTCATCACCGCCGGAATGGGTGGTGGTACCGGTACCGGGGCTGCACCCGTTATTGCTAAAGTAGCAAAAGACATGGGAATACTGACCGTAGGTATTGTTACCGTCCCTTTTAGCTTTGAAGGGAAAAGAAGGCTTGAGCAGGCTGAAAACGGTCTTGACAAATTAAGAAATAATGTTGACTCGTTAATTGTCATCAACAATGATAAACTAAGACAGCAATTTGGGAACCTTGGTTTCAAACAGGGGTTTTCAAAAGCCGATGAAGTGCTTACCAATGCAGCTAAAGGAATGGCAGAGGTGATTACAGGTTACTTTGATGTAAATATTGACTTCAGGGATGCCAAATCTGTCCTTCAGAACTCTGGTACTGCCTTAATGTCTACTGGTATTGCTTCAGGTGAAAACAAAGCAGAAGAAGCCGTAAGAAAGGCACTAGATTCTCCGCTATTGAACGATAACAAGATTACAGGAGCGAAAAACGTTCTATTGCTGATCAGAAGCGGTGCGGAAGAAGTTACCATGGACGAAATAGGAGTGATCATGGACCACATTCAAAAAGAAGCCGGAAATACAGCCGACATCATTTTCGGGGTAGGTGCAGACGAAGAATTAGGAGATGCTGTAAGTGTTCTTGTTATCGCTACAGGGTTTTCCAATGAGAACAAAAAGTTTGCAGGCCCTACGGAAAAGATCAGAATCAGCCTTAATGACAGTTTTGATGCGCCCAAAAATTCACCTTTTAAAACGAGGGAAGAAAGAGAGGCCACTTCTGAAACAACACACGATTTCGGAGGCAAAAATCTTTTCAGATTAGATGATGAAGATCACGATACCCCGTTCAATGTGACATCTACTGAAAAAAAAATGATTATTGAGGAAGAAATCAAAACAGAAATCAAATTCTTTGATAAAGAAGAAGATACCCTGAACAGCCCGGAGCAAAACTGGAGAAATGGCGAAGAAAATGAACATGATGCCTATAGTTTGTTTACTATTGATGAAGAATCAGAAGATCCAAAACGACCTGGAAATCCAATCTTTCAAATTTGATTTTGAAAACAAAAAAGAAGAGCCTCAATCCGGAACACCTCTGAATAATTCTTTTTCAGAAGAGAAACCTGTTGAATTCAACTTCTTTGTGAATGAGCCATCCAGAAATCAGCCTAAAACAGATTTCGGACAGCCTAAGGCTGAATTCAATGCTCCCGCAAGTGTAGTCGCTGAACCTGCTGCAAAAATGGAAACTTTCTATCAAAAACAGGAGGAACCAAAGGCAGAAGCAAAGCCTGCTGCTGAAAGCAAAGTGGAAACACCCAAGCCTGAAGAATCAGAATTCACTTTTGTGAATAAAACAGTGGACCAGGACAGAGTAATCGAAAGAAGAAATAAACTAAAAGAATTCAATTCCCGCTACCAAAGCTTTGATAGTACAAGCGAATTTGAATCTATTCCTGCTTTCAAAAGAAAAAAATATTTCGATCGATGGAAACAATGCATCAGACCAGAATATCAATACATACCTGTCTGATAACAACGGTTCTATGCAGATCAGAGAAAACAGGTTTTTAAATAAAGATGTAGATTAACACTATAAGCTATACGCAGTAAGCTACAGGCTATTACAGCCGAATGAAAACGCTTACTGCTTATTGCCTAAAGCCTAAAGCCCAAACCATGAGTTTAGAAAATACAATAAACGAAGCTATAAAAACAGCAATGAGAGCTAAAGACAAAGTGGCTTTGGATTCTCTGCGTGCTGTAAAATCCCAGATATTGCTGCTTAAAACTGAGGCTGTAGGAGCTGAAGTAACTGCAGAACAGGAAATTGCTATTCTTCAGAGAATGGTAAAACAGCGTAAGGATTCTTACGACCAGTTTACAGCACAGGGAAGAAATGACCTTGCTGAAGTAGAAGATGCTCAAATGAAAGTTATTGAGCAGTTTTTACCAAAACAGCTTTCTGCTGAAGAACTGGAAACAGAAATTAAAAACATTATTTCTGAAACCGGAGCTGAATCTATCAAAGATTTAGGGAAGGTAATGGGAGTGGCTTCAAAAGCATTAGCCGGAAAATCTGACGGAAAAAGTATTTCCGAAATGGCTAAAAAGCTCCTTTCTTAAAACGTGACGTGCATTTGGATTCAGAGTGATTCTGAAACCATATAGCCGCTTCACACCATAACTATAGGATATTCAACCTTTGCATATCGATTTGATTAAGAATCCCGGGACTTTTTCAAGTCCCGGGATTCATTTTCTCTTAATCTAAAAATCCCTTTTTAAAGCTCAATACTTTCTTTGAAAAAGAGATCAATAATCTGTCATCATGGCGACAAAATAAGCGATTCTTCAGTTGAGGGAAAGTTATAAATGTTTTTTCATGGTCGCTTGTTTTTCAGAATCATTTCAAATTTAATAAAAATATTTTATTATACATAATTTTAATTCACCTTTTTTAGAATATTATTGAAATATTAATATTACATTAATTTTATATGACTAATCCATTGATAGTTATTATATATTGAAGAAACGTAAAGAATTGTTTAACTTTGTACAGATAAAAAAAACAAAATATATGTATCCAACAGATTTAGTAATGCCTATGAAGGCTGAGCTTACAGATAAAGGGTTTCAGGATTTAACGACTCCTTCTCAGGTGGAAGAAGCCTTAAAGCAGTCAGGAACCACACTACTGGTAATCAATTCCGTATGCGGATGTGCAGCAGGAGCAGCAAGACCAGGAGTAGTATATTCTTTAACAGGAGATAAAAAGCCGGATCATTTGACTACTGTTTTTGCAGGATTTGACACAGAAGCTGTAGCAGAGGCCAGAAAACACCTTGCTCCTTTCCCGCCAAGCTCTCCATGTGTAGCTCTTTTCAAAGACGGAGAACTGGTTCATATGCTGGAAAGACATCACATCGAAGGAAACCCTGCAGGAGCTATTGCAGCAAACCTTCAGGCAGCTTACGATGAATATTGCTAAAAAACAATAAATCTAATGCACAACCGTTACAAAATTTGTAACGGTTTTTTTATTTAATACGATAAAAATTCTCTGAAAATTCAAATATCATTATATTTGTTGGAATGGCAACCAAAGCACTTTTCAATACCGTAGTCAACTGGTTTATCCGTCAAAGGATAGATCAGATCCAGAATTTCATTGATCATCCCATTGAAACACAGAAAGGTATATTATTCTCCCAGTTGTTTCATGCGGAAGATACAGAATATGGCAAACTATACGGATTCAATTCAATTTCCAGTTACCAGGACTTTAAGAACAAAGTTCCTATAGTAACTTATGAGGATTTTGAGCCTTATATTGAAAAAGCGAGACAGGGATATAAGGATGTGAGCTGGCCGGGCCTTATAAAGCATTTCGCCAAATCTTCCGGAACCACCAACGCTAAAAGTAAATTCATCCCTATTTCTGCTGAAAGCCTCGAATATTGCCACATGAAGGCCGGTAAGGATATGGTCTCCATTTACGCCAATAACCATCCCGAAAATCAGCTTTTTACCAACAAAAACCTCAGATTGGGAGGAAGTTCAGAACTTTATGCCGATTTTAATACCAAATTTGGTGATCTCTCTGCTATTTTAATAGATAATCTCCCTTTCTGGGTAGAAATCACGACTACTCCAAGTAAAAAAAGTATCCCTGATGTCTGAATGGGAGAGTAAACTGAAAGCCATAACCTCAGAGGTTAAGAATGAAGATGTAGGAAGTATTCTGGGAGTACCAAGCTGGATGATGGTTCTTTTACAGAGAGTGCTTAAAGAAACTCAGGTCAGCAACATTGCAGAGCTATGGCCTAATCTGGAGGTCTTTTTTCACGGCGGAATCAGTTTTAAGCCCTACAGGGAACAATACAAGCAGATCATCGGAAAAAACATCAATTACTATGAAATTTATAATGCATCTGAAGGCTTCTTTGGTATACAGGACAGATCAGATAGTGATGAGATGCTTCTCATGCTGGATTATGGGATATTTTATGAGTTTATCCCTATGGACCAATTCCATTTCTCAAGCCCTAAAGTAGTAAGCCTTGAAGAGGTTGAAATAGGAAAAAACTATGCGATGGTAATTACCACTAACGGAGGGCTATGGAGATATCTGATCGGTGATACGGTAGTATTTACTTCCACCAGTCCGTTCAGGATAAAAATAACAGGGAGAACCAAACATTATATTAATGCTTTTGGAGAAGAACTGATGATTACCAATGTGGAGTCGGCATTAGCTAAGGCTTGCGAGGCTACAGGTGCCCAGATTACGGATTTTACAGGCGCTCCTGTATTCATGAAAGAAAACGAGGGCGGTGCTCATGAATGGATTTTTGAATTCAGCAGGCTTCCGGATGATCTGGAGAATTTCATTGATGTTTTTGATCAGCATTTAAAGACCATCAATTCAGATTATGAAGCCAAAAGATATAACAATATGACCCTTAAAAGACCTATAGTACACATCGCCAAACATAATTTGTTCTACCACTGGCTTGAGTCTAAAGGTAAGCTGGGAGGGCAGAATAAGGTACCAAGGCTAAGCAATGACAGAGAATATATAGATCCTTTACTGGAACTCAATAAATAAAAACCACAGCCTTGGGGCTGCGGTTTTATTTTTTATTTGCTTAAATCTTCTTTTAACTTTTTGGCAGCATCCTCTACTTTTTCGGCTCCTTTCCTGGCAGCTTCTTTAGCATCTTTTCCTGCTTCCTGGGCGCCGCTTTTAATATCATTCCCTACTTTGCTAAGATCCTGTTTTGTTTTATCTGCAGTAGCATCAATTTTATCCTTTGCTTTCTGGGCTGCATTATCAATTTTATCTCCCGCCTGGTCTAATTTTTTATTGACATCTTCCTTAGCCTGATTAATTTTTGCTGAATCTACATCAGGAGATGTTTCCGTAACCGTTGTGGTAGTGGTAACCGATCCGTCAGGATTTTCTACCTGCTCCGTCTTTGTCGTTGACTTTGTGCATGCTACAGCGAATACTGAGATTGCCAGAGCTGCTAAAATGTGTTTTTTCATATTGTATTATTTTTAAAATGTTTTGGCTTATTCTGTTTTAGGGGTAGCGGCCGGCGTTTTCTGAAACGGTTTGTTTTTTGACAGCGTCCGCCTTTTTCTTCTCCTCCTCCACTTTCTTTTTATTTTCTTCCTGAAGTTTCTTCTCCTCTTCCAAGCGTTTTTGAACCTGTTTCACAGAGTCCAGATATTGCGGGGAAGACATTCTGATCTTACGGGCAACATCCACAGAGACAGCTCCATTTGAAAACGAATCAATAGCTGTCGTATCATAATGAACTTTAATATCTTGCTCAGCTCCGAAACCCGGAGATTCTTTTTTAGAACATGCCGTAAAAAGAATACCAAAGATAAAAGCTGCGGATAATAAATTTTTCATGGAACTAATTTAGCAGAAATTCTGCAATTACAGGATAGTGATCTGATAATTTTACAGACTGGTCTACCTTATAGCTTAAAGGAATAATTGATTTTGAACTGAAAATATAATCAATCCTCAAAGGTATTTTGTAATCATGAAAGCTGCTCGCACTTCCTTTTCCTGCTACTAAAAATGCATCCTGAAGGTCTTTTCCCAGATTATAGTATTCATAAGAATTGGGAACAGAATTAAAGTCGCCAGCCAGAATTACAGGATAAGGAGAAAGATCAATTACCTTCCGGATTTTCTTTACCTGATCTTCATGGGCCTGAAAGGTAGGAACCATATGAGACAGTAAAGTAGACACATTTCCGATCCCCAATCCATCAAGCTTGGTAAACATGGTCTTATGAAGACGGAAAGGCTCCAGATAGACATTGATAATCCTGATCATTTTCCCGTTAATGTCAACATCTGCATAGAAAGAATTCCCCCTCGCCTTATCTTCAATAATTTCCTCCTGTCTTATAATTTTATGCTTCGTTTTTAGAATTACTGAGGGATATTTTACCAGATCACGCTTTATAGCACGGTTAGTATCCTTTTCCTGAACCAGGATAATATCAGGATCCTGCTCTTTAATATAATTTTTTATCTTATCCCATCCATAATCACCATACTTAACATTAAAAGTCAGCACCTTAATATCCCGTATCGTTTTTACATTTTCTGTTTTAGGGGAAAAATTAATCCATCTTCTTATCGGATTATAAAAAATAACCATACCCAAAATAAAGGCAAAAGCTATTTTCTCTTTTTTAAAAAATCCATACCAACGTAAGAAGTATATATAGAGACATCAGATATGGGAAGCCCAGGGAAAGAAGATTAAGGTCTCCCAAAAAGTTAGGTGGAATCCATGCATTCCCTAATGTGCATAATAACAAAACAGCGACAACGATATGTATAAATAGTAATATCTGGTTCGACTTCATGAAAAAACGGTCTTGGTACACATTTTTTAAGCAAAAACCCTACCAAGCAGTTGAATTTTAACTATTTTTATGATTATTTCTCCGTTAAAGAAAGTTCTGAAATAACGGGATAATGGTCTGAAATACTGACGGAACGGTCAACTACATAAGAAACAGCCCGTATCGGCTTCGAAGAAAAAACATAATCTATCCGGATAGGAAATTTATAATCGTGAAAGCTTGTAGCACTTCCTTTTCCGGCAGTTACAAAGGCATCTTCAAGTCCCTCTGATAAGTGGTAATATTCATAAGAATTCGGTACAGAATTGAAGTCTCCTGTTAAAATAACGGGATAGGGAGAGTTTACGGTTATGGTATGAATAGCATCTACCTGTCCCTGGTGCTTTTTAAAAGTAGGAATAAGTCTCTTTACAACATCTTTCAGTTTCTGTTCATTGTCATCTGTGTTTCCGTTTAGCCTTACCATATCCTTTTCAAATTTAAAAGGATAAAGATATACATTAAGGAATTTATAGACCTTCCCTCTTATTTCTATATCAGCCTGCAGTCCTCCCGGTACCCCCTCACCTTCATCTGAAGCATATATTATTTTATCATTCAGGATTTTATATTTTGTCAGAATGGATAAATAGCCGTTAGGTGCCGTTCTTTTATAATCTTTCAATACAGGAAATTCCCTTCCGCCATCCTCCTGCAGGAGAATAACATCTGCATCCTGGGCCTTCAGATACTGTTCAATATCTTTTTGCCCCATAACACCTCCTTTAATATTGAAAGAAACAACCTTTATGGCAGGTGTTCCTTTTTTATCATCAGAAAAATTAACCCACCTTTTTACGGGATTTATAAATGCCAACCCTGCAAACATGAATACAAAAGCTCTTTTCTTCCAGCTGGCAACCCAAAAGATTGTCAGGATACAATAAGAAATGATAAGAACAGGAAATCCCAGGGAAAGCAGATTGAACCACGGAAATATTTTAGGGGGAATATAGGCATTCATTAAGGTGCCCAGCAAAAGAAATAAAATTCCCAGGTGTACAATTAATAGTATGAGCCGAAAAATTTTCACAAAATGCGTTAGTTGAATCTGTATAAATGTTTTTTCCAGTTTCTTGCCAATAACCAGCCTACCAACGCTCCCCCAACATGCGCCAGGTGAGCAATCCCTCCTCCATTTCCGGAAACACCAAGGTATACAGAGATTACAACAATAATAGGCAGCAGATATTTTACTTTCATGGGAACCGGAATAAACATAATTCCAATTTTGGCATCAGGATATAAAGTAGCAAATGCCGCTACAACTCCAAAAATAGCTCCTGAAGCACCTACCATAGGTGTTTTCACAATTCCATCTAAACTCCCCAGCAGTTCTCTTTGTTTTAGAATCGCGTCTGTATTTCCACTAAACTCTACACTAGCTCCGGATAAATAAGCATTGACATTGAATCCTAATTGCTGTAATTCATTAGAAATCTGCTGAACTTCAACGAAATTCCATAAGTTGAAAAGGAAGAATGCTCCTAATCCGCTTGCAAAATATAATAATAAGTATTTTTTATCTCCTAATGTTTGTTCCAGAATAGGACCAAAACTAAACAAAGTCAGCATATTAAAAAGAATATGCATTAAGCCTCCATGCATGAACATATGGGTAATAATCTGCCATGAATGAAAATACGGTGAAAATGGATAAAACCCAGCAAGATAAGCTATCGCCTGATTTCCGAGAAAATAGGTAGCAATGAATACAATCACATTGATAATGATGATATTTCTTGTGATGGGCGGTATATTGTTAAACATATTTTTAAAATTTGTTTTTAAAATCATTAAACGGAACTTCATAAAAGCATCTCTTCCCGTCCGGTAAAAATTCCGGAAAGCCTAAGGCTGTAAAATCCTTAATCAGTTGTTCCGCGTCTTTTTTATAAATAAAATCAAATCTTGATTTAGACTGCATTTTATTCCATTGGTTCTGATAAAACTGCATAAATTCTTCTTCCGTTTTATATTCCAGGATTTCAAAAAGGTTCTCCAGGAACTTCATAGCCTGCGTTTCTTTCAGTCCTTCGGGAAGCGCATCGATCCTCAATACGCTTTCATGTGCAATTTTCATGTCAAACCCTAATTCCGGCAGATATTTTTTGATCGATTTGTATTTATTTTTTTCGATCTCGTTCATATGATACTCCAGAGAAAAGAGAAGGGCGTGGCTATTGGTGTTTATTTTTCTTGTCGATTTATTACTTTCGCTTTCAGAAATAACCAGCCTGTGCATTCTTCCCAAATCCAGCATCAGGGTCACGTCCCCTTTATTGAACAGCCAATATCCGTTCGGCAGTCTCATCAGATCTTCGTCAAAATCTTCGTCTTCAAACAAATTAATTTTTGAAGGTTCTGCTGAGATATTCTGATGGTACATCTCGGTAAGGTTTTGAATTTCTTCCGGAAGCACCACATTCCTTTCTTCTAAAAAAGGGTTATAATCTTTGTCAACAATTATTTCAGGCATTTTGATTACCCCGCTTCCACTATTACTCTTGCTTGGCAAGGGTTTATTCATCATTTCGTCCAGATCCGGATCCCTGTCAAAATCAAGACTCGGGGAAACATTATAAATTCCCAATGATCTTTTAATTGTAGAACGGAGTAAAGCAAAAATGAGATGTTCATCTTCAAATTTCACTTCTGTTTTCTGTGGATGGATATTGACATCTATTTTTTCCGGATCCAGTTCGAGATATAGGAAAAATGTAGGCACATATCCTGGCTGAAGCAACCCTTCAAAAGCTTCCTGGACAGCCTTATTAAAATACGGGCTTCTGAAATACCTTCCGTTTACGAAAAAGAACTGCTCTCCTCTTGATTTTTTTGCTCCTTCAGGCTTAGCTACAAACCCATGAAGCTTACACCAGATAATATCTTCTTTAATAGGAATCAGCTGTGGCTGCAGTTTTCTTCCAAAGACATCTACAATACGCTGCATCTGGCTTCCCTTTCTTAACCTGAAAACCGCCTCATCATCATGAAACAAGGAAAATTCCAATCCTTCATGAGCCAACGCCACACGTTGAAATTCATCGATTACATGTCTGAACTCGATATTATTATTTTTTAAAAATTTTCTTCTGGCCGGAACATTATAAAAAAGGTTTTTCACCAGAAAATTGGATCCTTCCGTAGTCTGTACCGGATCCTGAAACTGGAAAACACCTCCTTCAATGTAAATATTGGTTCCGATAGAGGCATCTTTCTGCTTTGTTCTCAGCTCAACCTGAGAAACAGCTGCAATAGAGGCTAAAGCTTCACCACGAAATCCTTTTGTAGCGATTTTGAAAATATCTTCCGTCCCTCTGATTTTGGAGGTAGCATGTCTTTCAAATGCCATCCTGGCATCTGTTTCGGACATTCCTTTTCCGTCATCCACTACCTGAATAAGATTTTTTCCGGCATCTCTGATAATCAGTTCAATTTTAGTAGCTTCTGCATCTATAGCATTTTCCAAAAGTTCTTTCACAATGGATGCAGGCCTCTGCACCACTTCTCCTGCTGCAATCTGGTTGGCTACATGATCCGGTAAAAGCTGAATAATATCTGACATAAAAAACGTAAATCAACTTACAAAAATAGTCAATGAAAACGGGAATTAAAACATTAAAAACGGGAATTAATATTTAATTATCAACATTTCAACATTGCTGCTTTCCGGCACTTTGTTATTAAACCGTTCATTCCAGAGGCTTTTTAAAGAGAACAATCCTCTATTGTTCATACACAAATAGAGGATTGATTCACAGCTAGTTTATACAAAAAATTAATATAATGATGATTATTCTTTCGTTATAATCAGTCTTCAAAAACAAGTTTTCTCTTTTCATCCCTTTTGGGAGTTCCATGGATCTTTTCATACAAATAGGCCATGAGGTTGGGCTTTTTATAAATCCTGTTGTATCTGTATCTGGTATTAAAATGTCTCACATGAATTTTATAGGCATCATATCCGATGACCACCAAAAGACATATACTGATTACATAAAACACCCTGAATTCCAGGTAATAATAGGTCAGCCCTGAAAACACAGCTCCTAAAACATAGGCCAGCATAATACTTGATAATAGTTTGGCCCTGCCGATCAGCTCTCCGTTCTTTCTGTATTTTTTCTGGGTAAACATGGAAACCAGGATTCCCAGATCGGTTGTAGTTCCTGTAAGATGGGTTGTTTTCACTGAAAAATTGGAAATACTTGCCGTTAATCCGTTTTGTAATCCCGTAGCAAAAAGCATCAGCGCCACCAGATATTCTGTTTCTTCCAAAGTTTTCTGATAATACAGCTGCCCATATACCCCTACGAAAAGAAGGCATATGATTTCCAGCACAATCGGCATGGCGTGGGCAAAATATTTACTTTTTTTATTGAAGTTGATAACAATAAAATTAGATAGAAAGCTTCCGAAGAAGAACAAAAAAGATCCATGCTCCTACTACCGCTACCTGCGTCCAGTTTGCTTTACTGATTTCAGCCGCTAAAATAGCGTAGTGTCCCGTCACATTCGATGTAAAAGAAAGAAATATCAACAGGGATGCTATATTTATAGTACCTGCCGTGAAGGCAGTCAGCGTCCCCAATCTGATGTTGTCTCCCAATGTCCTGCTGTTACTATAATTCCTTAACATTTTTCTATTTTTTAAATTGTATCTGATTTTTTAGGCTTCTGCAAAGATTTCAGCCAACCTTCCTCTTTCCGGAAGTGCTTCAATAGTCTCAACTGCTATATCCTGAGATTTCAGATCTTTACATTTTCTGATATAAGGAATCAGGTCAAATTTTCCCTTGCCCTTACTTTTAATGGATGAAGAATAATAAGCTTCTTCAATATGCTCAGCCTTCACATACTGGTTGAATGTTCTTTGAAAGCTTCCTGTAAAAACGTCACAAATAATCTTATCGACTAAATGAGGATATTTATTTTTAATGATTCCGTATGCATCACAGAACTCAGCCGGTCTGATCTTGTTAAAGACTGAGGTTTTCGTATTAAATAAAAGATCCCTGATTGAATCTCCCGAATCATACCCTGAAACCAAAAGAATAGTATAGGTATTCCTATCTTCTGAAGCCTCTTTTTCCTTCAGTACCTTTTTCAGTATGTTTAATGACTCTAGAGAATAATCCGTAGCAATTAAAATTGTTTTAGCCATGTCCTTATTATTTATTTTGTGTTTATCTTTTTTGATGATTACAAAATTAGAATGGCCATATTAGAAGCTCTTTGGAACGGAATTAAAATGTCATTAAAGAGATTAAAATGAGATTAGAAATTGTTAAAGGAAGTTAATGCCGGTAAAAGCTAAATCGCGAAAGAGGAAAATCGCGGAAGGTAAAGTAAATGCAAGCTGATAAACAAATGAGATAATGTAAGAAGAAACCCTAGCGATTCCGTAATATTATTTTTTACGTTATCAGTATTTCTTCAGGCATTCTCCTGCTTCTTATAAAAATTCGGGAAACGCATCTGAACCGTAGTTCCTTTATTCTCGTACGAACTTACAATCAGCTCTCCATGATGCATTCTTACGATATTCCTTGCCAAAGGCAGCCCGATTCCGTATCCTTCATAATTATTGGTATTGGAAGCCCTGAAGAACGGGTCATAGATTTTATTCATTTCTTCTTCAGGAATCCCGATTCCGGTATCTTTTACAATAATATAGACATCTGTATCTGTAGCCCCGAGAGAAACTTTTACCTGTTGGAAATTCGAATATTTGCAGCCATTGCTGATAATATTAGCTACAGCAAGGTGCAGTAACTGCTCGTTACCCAACACCTTGAGCTTTTTAGGATTATCGGGAAGCATGCTGATATCCAGGTAAATATTGTTTCTCGAATCGATCCTTCTCAGTGTTTCAATAACATCCCAAAGAAGCTGATCGATTCTCACCTTATCCATTTTCTGAACTTTTCCATCGAATCCGGTTTGGGCAATCATCAGCAAAGCTTTGATTTTTTTGTCGAGTTTTTCTGCCTCATCAAGGATGATTTCCAGGGTTTCCTTATATTCCTCAGCCGTCCTGCTGATGGAGAGGGCCACATCTGCTTCTCCCATAATGGAAGTCAGTGGTGTTCTTAATTCGTGTGAGACATTTCCAATCAAATGGTTTTGTGTTTCAAAGGAGGTCTCGATACGGTTCAGCATTCCGTTAAACGTTTCTATCAGTTCGTTCAGTTCTTTATTATCCGGCTGTGGCTCCAACCGAAGATGGAGGTTTTCGGAACTGATCTCTTTTACTTTTCCGGTAATTTTTAGGATAGGTTTGAATAATGTTTTAGAAAGGTAAAAGGAGAATATCATACTAAAAAACAGAGAAAGTATGATACAGGTAACCAGTGTTCTTTTAAGAAAACCCAGATAGTAAATTACATAATGGTTCTTTGCTGAAGCGATAGCAATGTAATCTTTATTATCATATTTAAATGACTGACCTATATAGTAAAACTCTTTATCGTTATAATTGGCCTCACCATTTCTGATGATACTTTCGAAAAAATAATCGGGAATATGAACAGATTGGGATATTTTTTTAAAATTAGAATCTGCAGGAACGGCAAAAACATAATCTTTTTCCATGGGAAGTTCTTCATCGTTCCTGTTATTGAGGATATAATTTTCAGGAAGATCGAGATGATCCTTGCTTTTTTCGATCTGAACAATAGTTGCTGTCCGGATTTTCAGCAACTCATAAAATCTCTGATGAGAAAAATTAACGATCGAAAAGTAAACCAATCCACTGAACAACAGTATAATGGCAGTAAAAACCAACATTAAAAGCACCATCGTTTTGGTTTGATTTGTGATCACTTTATTAAACATCGTTATCCTTTTTTCAGAACATATCCCATTCCTATTACTGTATGAATTAATTTATTGTCCTCCTGGTTATCCAGTTTTTTCCTTAAATAATTCACATATACATCTACTACATTCGTTCCCAACTCATAGTTGACTCCCCAAACCGCATCCAGGATTTCTGCCCTGGAAATTACTTTTTCAGGATTATTAAGAAAATATAAAAGTAATTTATACTCTGTAGATGTAAGGGTAATTTCCTCACCGGCACGTGTAACTTTTTTAGTATAATCATTCACTGTGAGATCAGAGAACTGAAAGATATGTTCATTATCAGCCTCCTGTCCTATAGTCTCCTGTGCACTGCCGCCATTACTTCTCCTCAATAATGATTTTACACGGGCTACCAATTCAATAAATTTAAATGGCTTCACCAGATAATCATCTCCTCCGCTTTCCAGTCCGAGAACTATATTTTCTGAAGAGCCCAAAGCGGTTAAAAATAAAATAGGGACACTCTGATTGGTCTTCCTGATTTCTTTGCACACATCCAGCCCATTCATTTCCGGCAGCATAATATCCAGAATCACCAGATCGAAATCATTAGCCTGTACCAGCTGAACTCCCATACGCCCGTCAAAGGCTACAGAAACTTCGTATCCACTTTCCTGAAGCCCCTTTTTAATAAAAGATACAACACTTGTTTCGTCTTCAATAAGAATAATTTTTTTTCATGGAATGAAATAAGGAGTTTCACAAAAATAGGAAAATTCCCGGGAAGAGAACCGAAGAAGAATGACATACTGAGGATCCAAAGGCAAATCGCAGGCTTGCAGTTAAAGCTTATTTAAATAAATTTACCTTTTGCGTTTAGCAACCCTGATTCACAATAGTTTTCAATGGAGTGTTCTTAAATCCAATTCCATCTGAACATCCACACGGTCATAGCCAGCATTGACAACAGGAATATGCTTAAATCCTAGTTTCTCATATAATCTGATAGCAGGAACAAGAATAGAATTGGTTACCAGAAAGACCTTTTCGGCCTTTAGTTCTTTAGCTTTTTCTATTAATGCGGATCCAAGTAAATATCCCAGCTTTTTTCCCTGAGCTTTAGGGCTTACGGCCATTTTTGACAGTTCAAAGGTAAGAGGCTGATCTTCTGTTTTCACTAACGCACATGTGCCTACCACACACCCGTTAAGCATAACAAAAGCAATATGCCCTCCTTTATTTAGAATTTCTTCTTCAGGATGATCCAGCAGTTTATAATCACCGGGCTCCATGGCAAAAAATGTTTTGATCCATTCTTCGTTTAAGGCTTTGAAGGCTTCTTTATACTGAGGTTCGTAAGGAATAACCTTTACTTCATTATTGATGTCATTCATTGCTATAAGGTTTACATTCTGTTTTTTATCATTTTACCTAATTTCTCCAGGTCACTTTCAACGCGGTCTGTCCATTCCAGTGCATAGTTCAGTCGCATACAGTTCTGATACTGGTTATATTGTGAAAACATTCTTCCTGGAGCAAAGTTTATTTTCTGGCTAAAGGCTTCATCATACAGGTCTTCCGTGCAAATTTTTTTTATCCAGCTCCAGCCATAGCATAAAGCCTCCTCTAGGTTCGGAGATTTTGGTAGTATCCGGGAAGTAGTGGTTTACTGATTTTTGAATCTGCAGATAATTGGCATACAATTTTTTCCGGAACATTCTCAGGTGATGATCATAACCTCCGTGTTCCAGAAAATCAGCAATCACATCTGAAAATAAAGATGGGCCGGAAACCGTCTGTACCAGTTTCTGACGAATAATCTTTTCTTTAAATTTCCCCGGGGCTACCCAGCCTATCCTGTATCCCGGTGCAAGGGTTTTGGAAACCGATCCAATCCACATTACGATTCCCGCTTCATCATAATATTTGCAGGGTTTCGGTCTTCCTGCCCCGAAATAAATGTTTCCATAGACATCATCTTCAATCAGGGGAACATTATATTCTGTGATAAGCCTTACCAGTTCTTTTTTGTTTTCGTCCGGCATCTGGAAACCTAACGGATTATTATAATTCACTACAAAACAGCACGCTGAAAGTTTTGGCAGCACTTTTTTCAAAGCATCCAGGTCTACTCCTGAAATAGGATGGGTGGGGATTTCCACTGCTTTTAATCCTAATAGCTGAATGGCCTGAAGTATTCCAAAATACACCGGGCTTTCCACAGCTACTGAATCTCCGGGTTTTGTTACTGCCATCAAACAGTTATAAACTCCGTTCATGGCCCCTGAAGTAATCACCAGATCATCCTCTGTAATTTTTCCCTCCATCACCATGGCCCATTTGGCAATTTCACGACGCAGACGTTCACTTCCCTGTACAGGCTCATAATTGGTTCCACTGTCATGTTTCTTTTTCATTACATTAATCATGCACTTCTTCATCTTGGCCACAGGGAGAAGACTTTTTCCCGGTATTCCCAGAGCAAATTGGGTCACATCTGTTCCCGAAATAGTTCCGAATACTTTGTCAATAAGATCTTCAGGACTGTTATTTCCCTCTGAAATTTTCATTTTGGCTACAGAAGGTAATGCCAGTTTCCGCTGGGAGGTCTGGCTTACATAGTATCCGTATTTAGGACGTGATTCCACCAGCGAGCGGCTCTCAAGCTCTGTATAGGCCTGTTTTATGGTATTCAGGCTCACGTTATATAGCTTTTGGGCGCTCCTTAATGAGGGCAGTTTGTCACCGAACTGTAGTGTTTCACTTTTGATCTGTTCAGTAACAGAATTAGCAATTTTAAGATACAGAACATCTTTAGGCATAGATCGGCAGTTTTAAGTAAATGTACAATTTATCCGGTGCACTAAAAATCCAGCCAGCTTACCAAGCTGCTGATACTGTTCTTTAATTGCTCCGGGTCCCGGAAATTGGGAGTATTATTTGCTTTAAAATAACGTTCAGCATGAAGTGCAAAATTCCACTTCTCTCTTTCTGTCAATTCTTTTTTATTGTATATCTTAAAATAAATCCCCCCATTTTCATTAAGGACAAGACTGGCCAGAGATACAACCTCATCTTTCTTTTTAGCCAAAAGAAAAGGAACTCCAAAATCCTGATTTACTCTGGAAATATTCTGTACCTGCAGAAATATATTTTTAAGCTCCAACATATCTGAAATATAAACTTCAGCATAGTTAAGCTGTTCCTGATGTTGGGCAATTGTTTCCATATTTTCCTTCTTTAGCTAAACAAAATTATGGAGTCTTTTCATTAAGACACAGATACAGAAGTTAGTATTATTATGGGTACAGATTATTCCTTGCCAGATATTGAATTTACTCTTCATCTTTGTGTATTTCAGCAAGAAAAATATAACAGGCAGCTCCTATTATGAAACTGCCTGTGAATTTTATTGTAAAAGACCTGATTATGATTCCGCTTTTTTCAGAGCTTCTTTAATTCCTTCCAAGCCCTCCCCGAACTGGGCAAGAAGAGCAACAATCTGTGCCATCCTATCATTCTCTCCCAGTCCTTTTAATGTTTTATTTTTAATAAAAGTTTTTTTAATCTCATTCCAACGTTGTGTTTCTTCTTCCGAAAGGGTATTGATGAGCTCTTTCAGCTTAAGCATATTAGCTTCTGCCCCTGTAGTGAGCGTCTGGGATTCATTCTGATAATGATCCAGCACGATTCTGGTTACCTCATCTGCTTTTAGAATCGGTTGAATCCGGGCAATCAGCTTATTCATATTACGATAAGATCCCTGAAGCTTGAATGGTGGTTCATTTCTGTAATCATCAGACATTGCAGCAGATGAGATATATTCTTTATTCACTTTCAGAACCATATTCCTTACCATGATGGTATTTTTCAGTACCGCTCTGAAATCTGAAATCTCCTGGGAGCTGAAATTTCCTTTAAGGTTATCAGCAGGATTATCTGTTATCACACTGTCATATAATTCATACAGATTTTCCATTCCCGGTTGTGTCAGCCGGGTAAGATATTCGTTAGACATCAGTGCATTTTCAATAAGGCTCAGGTCAAAAAGATCTGTTTTTGATCCTGAGATTTCTCCCAGATTGTAGGTGTCTGAACGGTTGGCGAGCATATCCGGAATTTTAAACTTCTCTCCGCTTTCCGTATAGGGATTTCCTGCCATTACTAAGCAGAATCTTTTGGAACGTAAGTCATATGTTTTGCTTTCTCCATTGTAGATTCCTTCTATTTTCCTTTGCCCGTCTGCAAGTGAAATAAATTTCTGTAAAAACTCAGGATTACAATGCTGGATATCATCCAGGTAAAGCATCACATTATCCCCCATTTCCAGCGCAAGGTTAAGTTTTTCAAGTTCCTGCTTCGCTCCTGCGTTTTTAGCTTCAGCGGGATCTGTTGAAACGATATTATTCCCCAGAGACGGACCATTGATCTTCATGAAAACCAATCCCATGCGTTCTGCCATATATTCCATCAAAGTAGTTTTTCCATATCCCGGAGGAGATACTAAAAGAAGCATTCCCATGCGGTCTGTCCGTTTATCGGTACCCACAGTTCCGAGCTGTTTGGCGAGGTTGGCCCCGATTAATGGAAAGTAAACGTCATTGATCAGTTTATTCCTTACAAATGAACTCAGAACCTTTGGCTGGAAAGTTTCAAGCTTCAGCACTTTTTTCTTCTCTTCAACCCAGGTGTATTTAAGTTCCTGAAGTTGCCTGTATTTTGTAACCGTTACAGTATTGAAGTGGCTTAAACGGGCAACAAATTCAAAATAATCAAGAAAATATCCGGTATCTTTTTCAAGGGACTTTAACCCTCTGATGGTCATTTCATGGGAAATATGTTTGATATTTTTCAGATCAAATCTGCCGGTAATGATAAATGCTGCCGCTTCCTGTAAAGCACCACTATCCATTTCCGGGTGAAAAGCCCGTAATGCACTTTCAGCAATATAGTAGCATGCGGAAGGATATTGATACATCGCCTGAATCTGAGACATAAATTCCAGATCTTTACCCTTTGCTTTAAGCTCTTTTAAGAATGATTCATATAAAATTCCGGCTTTTTCTGAAACCAGAAATCCTTCTTTATTCTCCTGCTTCAGATACACGGCAGCATTGATACAATCTGTCTCTTCGAAAATAGCGTTAACCGACACAAAAGTTCTCATTTCTTCCGCCAGCTCCTTGTTTAAGAATTCAAAACCCTGTTTGGCGATAAACGCATCAGAAATAATAGCCGCGGCTTCAAACTGTCTGGTATAATATTCTTTTTTTTCATCATTTAAAAAGAACCAGAAAAGTTGTGCAAGAGCCCGTTCCTGTGCAGTAAACCTCATCAGTCCCAGCTCATTGTGCAACTGCTGAAGCTTTGCAACAATAATCCTGGCGTCATGATCGTGGATTCCTTTGACCAGGCCTTCCCCGAAATGCTCTGATACAAATTGTTGCACTGCAGATTCGTTTTCCTGTTCTGTCATAATGTTTTTATGAGCAGAAAATACATTCCAGGCAAGATATTCAAAACGCTTTACCTTAGAATTTTCTGAAACAAACTCCTGGTTCCACACTTCTTTGAACTCATCTGTAGCACTGAAACTCAAAGGCTCATAAAAACCTGTTCCTGTAAGGTGATAATAATATTGTGCATTTCTCAGCACCAGGGTAAGGTCCAGCTTCTGCTGATTAACGGCAAACCTGTAATCACCCAATGTAATAACACTTTCACCGTCTGCATAGATTTCTTTTTTATCCTTCAGTTTTCTTACCGCTTCCTGCTGCAAAGTTTTCAGGAGCGTCTGAATCTCTTCAGATTTGGCAGAGTCTTCTAATTCTGCCAGTTGTCTTGCAAGCCCCTTTACTTTTTCTACCATAAGATCAGAAGCAAAATACCCGTTGATCTCATTTTCCGAATCAAAAGATTCTGCTTTGGTCTGTACCGATTTCAAAATTCTCTGAGCGGCGTCAAAAAGATTCTGGGTTCTTTTATTTCTGGATTCCGTCAGCTGTACTCTTTTATTCTGAAAATGCCCGTAAACTTCCTCTCTTTTGTTTCCTATTTTTTGGATAAAGTCTTCAAAATCGATAAATTTTGTTTCCATTTCTTCCAATTGAATGGAAAGTTTAGTCAGGTATTCATCACATTTCTCAGGGGTTTGGGAAAGTTCTAAAAAGTTAATGACCGACTGGTCAAACAGAGTAATCTGGGCCTGGAAATCGGAAGCGAGTTCTTTTCCTGAAATTTCTCTTTTTCTTTTACTTAGTTCCAGCCTTTCCTGATTCAACCTTGCAAAAATCAGGGATATATTTTCAATGATCAGGGTAGATTGGGAAGTGTCTTCAATTTTAAGGTTGTTAACAATATCGACGAGCAGCTCCAACTGACCGGAAAGGGTATTGATATTTTCTTCAATGACTTTTGCATCAACTGTTTTTTGTAATCCGATGATGTCCTCTGATATCTGCTGTGCCCTATCTTCGTACGGCAATAACGCATCTTCCTGCAGCAAAAATTCCACACAGGCATTGGAAAGTGCAGTGTACCGGTCTGCAAGGGAGTTCTCCAGAGATTCCAGTAAATCAGTATCTGCATATTTAAGGGCCTTTCCTCCTGCAACTTCTCCTCTTAAAGCCCGAATCTGTGAAAGCGCATCGATATACTCCGTCAGTTCAGAATACTGAAGCCTTTTGGTATCTTCTAAGATCTTCTCACAAGAATGCCTGATCTTTCCTAAAGCTTCTTCTGTGTTTTTTCTCTGTTCTACCACTTTTTCATATTCGTTAATGGCAGAATGAGCGATAGCGCGGATTTCTTTCAACGGCTGATCCAGTTTCTGAACCTCAGCTTCACCCAGGAAATAGTAAGTATCCAGGATAAAGGTGGAAAGTTTTACAATATCATCATATAATCCACTGTAGGAATCTTTTTTATTTAAAAGCGTGATCAGCTCCTGGCTTTCTGCCATTACCCTTACAATATCCTTATTGCCGATTTTATACAGCAAGCTGTCCGCCTTTTCCATATTCGGAATAAGCTCTTTGGAAAAAGGTGTTTGCCAGATCTGAGCCAGGTGGTGCTTGGTGGTTTCAAGACTTTCTCTCAGATAAATCAGCTTTCCGTCACTCAAAAAGGTAAAGCCGCTGCAACGGATCGGTGTTTCTATGGTCTGCGTGATAATGTTATAAGAAATCAGCTGATAATTATTGGTTTTATCATCGTAAAACACATACAAAAAGTTCTCTCCATTGGGTTCCGTAACCGTTTTCAGATAATACAGCTTGTTTTGTTCCTGAGAAATTATTTTCAGGCCACCGGTTTGCAAAGCATATCCATTTGAAAATAATACACCCTGATTTTCAGGCAATAATATTCCTGAATATTTCAGGGCATCGGCCCTGGAAACTGTTTTTTCTTTATGATTATAGATGAAATGGCGCTCTGTTTCCTGGTAGGGTTTTATTTTAAACAAAACAAGATTACCCAGATCGCAGAAATGGATCTCGGCATCGTCAAGGTTCTGGTCTTTATGAATTACATCTTCGGAATAAATCCCTTTTCCTGTATCCGTATTGTCTTCTACTTTAATGGTAATGTCTCCACCAATACTTTCCACAAATACCTTATCTGCCAGAGAGATGTGGGGATGCTTTCCGGATCGCTGCATATCCCTTGTCGCCTTTGTCCACACAAAGCCATGCTGCTGTGGATATGAAGTTTCTGAAGCGCTCCTGGAGTCTACATAGATAAGCCGGTTTTCTTTGATCAGCCACTTGAAAGCTTTGATATCTGTAGTGCTTTCTGAAAGCTGGAAAACCATATAGAGATAGTTTTCCGTAAAAGTAAACCTGGCAAAAAAAGTATTTCTGTAATATTTATAGAGGTTTTTAAATTCATCAATAAAAATTTCATCATTGATCAGGGCATAATCCTGAGGTTCAAATCTGTTTTTGTTGATTCTATAGATGGAAAAGACATCTGAAATATTGATTTCAGTCTGCAATCCCAGATGGGCATTGGATCCGAATATTAAAAGGTCTCCCAAAGAATAAATATCTTTTGCAATGCAGTTATGATCCGTCGAGATCCTTTCATTGGCAATAAGGGAAAAGTCAATTCCACCAAAAATATTTTTACGGTTCTCATTAAGCTGCTGCAACCTCTGAATAAGGTTATTTTTCTGCTCATTCAGACGGTTCTGAATAATTTCGTAAGTCCCGGAATTAAGTTGTTCTGACATAGTTTTTATTTAGGTTGCCATTCCTGCTTTAGGACAGCAAGTCTTATATAACTTGTGGCACTTTTGAAAATTTTTAATCTAAACCTTATAGGGTTTTGAAACCTATAAGGCTTGAGTCTTAGCATTTATTATAGCATCTAAAACACTTTTGTATTAAACATGGTTATTGTTCACCGGTTTATGTTCCACTCCCAAGTGTTTTGCCATATCAAGTGCTCTTTCCAGAATTCCTTTTTCCTGCGGATTGGCAACATTGTTCAATTTAAATATCAGGGACGCAATACTCATATTTTTGATGTCTTCTGAAGAAATTTTGTATTTATCCACCATTCCCATTACTTTTCCGATAATGTTTTCACCGTCTCCCAATAGGCTTTCTTTTACAATCTGTGCGTTTTCGCTGTGGCTTATGAACTTATCCAGTCCCTTTCCTGCAGAAACCTGCCGGATCACATTGTCAAAAAAAAGTATTATCTCCACCTACAATATCAATTTTTGCTGATTTGAAGGCTTCGGCCAATACCAATGACTGTGCACCTGCAATATCTTTCTGGATGGCAATTTCAGCTAACTCCACTTCTTTTTCTTTATTCAGTTTCAGACGGAATTCTTCGTGGTCTTTTCCGGCTTCATTCAGTTTCTTCATGGCTTCAGCTTTTTCAGTGATTCCTGCAGCTTCTGCCAATGCCTTTTCTTTGATCACTTCTGCCTGTGCAATTCCTTCTTTCTTCACAGCATCTGCCTTTTTCTCAATAACTACAGCCTCCACAATACCTTGTCTTTCTGCAGCATCTGCCTTCGCATGCATCACCTGGGCTTCAGATAATCCCACTGTTGCCTCTTCTTTTGCTTTAGCGTCAGCAATGATTTTTCTGGCTTCTGCCTCTTTTTCTGCGGCATCTCTTTTCGCCTGTGCTTCGATAACATATTTCTGGGCATCTTTTTCCGCCGCCAGCTTTCTGGCTTCTGCCGCCCTGGTCTCTTCAATAAGTTTTTTCTCCGCTTCCTGTGTGGCCAGGGTAATTTCAACCTGCTTGTTTCTTTCAGCTGTTTTAAATGCCTCAAGGTCTTTAATCCCCTGCTGCTCTTCTACTACCGTCTTCTCCATGGTAAGACGCTCACGGATTGCATCCTGAATGCTTTTTTTCTCAAGTTCTATTGCCTTATCTTTTTCAATCTGGGCCAGAGAAACAATTCTTTCTCTTTCAGTAGCTTCGAGAGCTTTGTCTTTTAACACCCTTTCTGTTTCTACCAGATCTGCACGTTCTTTATTTTTGGCTGCAATAACCACCTGGCGAAGTTTATTTTCTTCAGCGATCTGCAATTTTTCTTCTGTAGCAATCCTTACGGTCTCATACCTCAGGCGTTCCTCTTCTTCTACTTTTAATATTTCAGCATTTTCTCTGGCTTTGATATTGGCCACCTCCCTTTTCTGAGATTCTTCTTTTTCCGCCAATTGTTTCTCAAGCTCAAGAATCGCTTCACGTGCTTCTACATTCTGCTTGGTAATGGTTTTCTCTTCATCACGGCGTACCTGATTAGCTTTAATATTCTGGGTAGCGGTAAGCTCGGTTATTTTTTTTAATCCCTTCAGAATCAAGGATGTTATCTTTATCCAGTTTATCAATAGAAGTCTGTTCCAGATAGTCTATTGCACAGTCATCCAGTACATACCCGTTAAGGTCGGTTCCGATGATATCAAGGATTTCCTGACGGAATTCGCTTCTGGCTTCGTACAGCTCGGTGAAATCAAACTTCTTTCCTACGGTTTTAAGAGCTTCAGAAAATTTGGCTTCAAAGAGTTCTCTCAGGGTTTGGGCATCAGAAGCTCTCTGGCATCCAATGGTTTGGGCCACATTAATGATATCGTCCAGAGATTTGTTGACACGGATAAAAAAAGCCACCTGGATATCTGCCCTCATATTATCTTTGCAGATCAAACCTGCTCTTCCTTCTCTTGATATCTCCAGTTTCTTTACAGAGATATCCATAGATTCCATACGGTGAATGATGGGGATTACAATACCTGCATTAAAGAACACCTTGGTTCCTCCGTAGCCGGTTCTTAAAATAACAATTCCCTGCACGGTTTTTTTATACATGGATAAAATCCAGAAGATAAGCCCGACTGACGCCACTACGGCAACAATAATCCCGGCAATTAAAGGTAAGTTCATAGTTTATAAGTTTATTGTATGTAAATGTGTTTTTATATTAAAAATACTGGTAAAGAAAATCCAAAATATAATTGAGTATAATGAGGAAAATATAAAGCATGGTATTCGGTTTTAGGACCACATAGACTTTTGTACATAGTAAATTCTTTTTTCAGGTTCCTCATCTACAATCATAACTCTGGTACCGTGCTCCAACTTTATCCCATCTTTACTTTTTACCATCAGGGTCATAGGATCGCTTCCGATAAAGACTTCCATCATTCCTATTTTATTGTCCTGGATACCGGATTTCAAACGACCCTCCCTTCCCAGAAAATCATGGGCCCTTTCTCCTTTATGGTTAATTTCCCTGAAAAACGGGTTCAGAGGTTTCAGAATAAGTCTGGTAAGCAATATTCCTGCAACCAGCAATGGAAATATTGCCAGGATTCCCATCCATACCGGCATTGGCACAAAATAATTGAGATAAAAGGATCCCAGCCAGGTAATCAGAAGTGAAAGTGTCATAAAATAGGTAACCGGAACGATATCCAAGTTCAGAAACTTCAGGAAATGCATCCAGGCAGACGGGTCGTGATCCGGAGCGTGGAAATGGCCATCTGGGGCATCCGCACCGGGATCCAGATCGGAATGAATCCCCACATCAATATCCAGCCCTGTCAATATGGTAAAAATCCAATAGATTACCGACAGTACCAGCAGTACACTCAGTACGGTATTCACCGGAGAAAATGCGCCATTTAAAAATTCCTGAAAGGTCATAAATTAGCCTTTTTTAAGTGTTTCTTTTAATCTGTTCAAAGCTTTTTCAGCTTCTGTATCATTGTTTTTTACGATAGCATCTATTTCTTCATCAATGGTTTTTCCGGATGCCGAAATATCGGAATAGGCTTCCGCCAATGCTTCCTGCTGCACTACCCTTTCCTTCAGTTTTTCCAGCATACTTACTGTACTTCCGGTGTCCATCTGGGTCATTTTCTGATTGATATCTTTGGTTGCTTCACTCACCTGCACTCTTGCTTTCAGTGTTTTCAACTCATTTTCCCATTTGGCAATGCTTGATTTCAGGTGATTGATATTTCCCTGCATTTTTTCACATTCTGCAAAGAGTTTTTCATGTTCTTTTTGCAGATGTTGTGCATTTTCCTGTGCTATGGTCTGCTTTTTCAAAGCTTCTTTAGCCAGCCGGTCCGCTTCAGTAGTTTCCACTTCTCCCTTTTCTGCTTTCTGTACAATAACTACAGCTTTATTGTAATAATCATTGGCGGTCTGGTTTTCTGCTTCTGCCTCATTCTTTTTACGGATATCCAGCGCCTTAAGCCGGGCCAGCGCCTCTACGCTTTTTGCCAATTCTTCTTTCATTTCACGGATTCCCTGTTCTGTCAAATTAATAGGGTCCTCAAAGCTGTCGATCACAGAATGAATCTCTGCTTTTCCTATTGTTAATAGTCTTTTAAAAATGTTCATTGTCAATATCTTTTGTAAATTACTTACTCATTTCAAGCATCTCATTGGTAAATTCTCCTACCAGAATCCCTAATGAATTGATAGAAGCCATTACTTCATTCTGTGCCATATTATCGGTTGGCAGGGTATCTCTGAAAATCACGCGTTTCCCTGTACTGTCCAGGACAAATGCCCCATGAACGATATCCCTGTTTTTCTGCAGCAGCCTTAAAAATGTTTTTTCGGAGGGATTTTTTATTTCAAAAAGAAACTGTTCCATAATCAGAATGGAATCTGATATAATGAGAATCATGTTTTTTATTCCGTTGGATTCTTTTTCAATGATTAAGATTCTCTGAGCTTCATCTTCCAACGTGATGTTAAACTCATAATCTAACAACCACTCTTTGACTGTTCTGAATATTTGATTTTTCATGATGGCTGGTTTAGTTATTCTATAATTCTTTCACACAAATATAAAATAAAATTTTCAAATTGCAAATCTTTTTAGCATTTGTTTATTTAAGATTCTCTATATTTGCAAAAAGGATTAGACAAGATGAGCTTTTTTGGGACTAATATTAAGAAAATAAGACAGGTTAAAGGATTGAGTCAGAAGGCTTTTGCTGATTTATTCGATTTAAACAGGGGAGTCATAAGCTCTTATGAAGAAGGAAGAGCCGAGCCCAAAATCGAAACTATATTGAAGGTAGCCAGTCATTTCAACCTTGATCTTGACAAATTACTGACAGAAACACTGCAGGTAAACCAATTAGCAAGTGTTTCCGATATTGATCAACTCATGTTATTCCCGGAAATAGCAATACAAAACACAAAGAAAACAAAGATTGTAAAAGAAGAAGATTCTCCGAACGCCACCATTTTGCAAAAAATATTAGCAAGTGTAGATATGGTATATGAATTCACTCCGGAAAAGCAACTGCTTCCACACTATCAATATGGTGATATTTTATTTTTGAATAAGACTGATCCTGCAAAGGAACCGATTCATAACCTTCTGATCTATGTAGACGGAAATCTAAAACATATAACTGAAAATCAAACAACTAACACTAAAAATTGTGAAACTTATAAAATTGCAGGCTATGTTTCCATGGCAGAAAAGAATATTTTCACAACAATTTTTGAAAGATTAGAAAACCTTGAAAGAAAGACAAAAATGAACAAGTCTTAAAAGTTGGAGCTGAGCATAATTGCGACCTAGAAGATGTGATAGATTTAGTACATCCAATTATAAAGCGCAAAATTTCCCCACTTTATACTGATCCTGTCTCCTCCCGAAGCTAAATAAAAATCCCTCCATAAACAAATTACGGAGGGACTTGTACCCCAGGCGGGACTTGAACCCGCACACCAAAAGAGGTACAGGATTTTAAGTCCTGCGTGTCTACCAGTTCCACCACCAGGGCATGGCTGTGGGCGAAAAAAAAAAGATTCAAACCTAAGTTTAAACCTTTGAGTATTTCGCATAGTGCGGATGAAGGGACTCGAACCCCCACGCCTCACGGCACCAGATCCTAAGTCTGGCGTGGCTACCAATTACACCACATCCGCTGGTTATAATCTGCTTTCACAGATTCAGATTAATTTCTTACAAAGATAAGAAATTCTATTTAAAGAACAGTCTCTATAAAACAAAAAACCCTCCGTACGACAATACAGAGGGCTTTGTACCCCAGGCGGGACTTGAACCCGCACGCCAAAAGAGGCACAGGATTTTAAGTCCTGCGTGTCTACCAGTTCCACCACCAGGGCATGGTGTGGAGCGAAAAACGGGATTCGAACCCGCGACCCCAACCTTGGCAAGGTTGTGCTCTACCAGCTGAGCTATTTTCGCATAGTGCGGATGAAGGGACTCGAACCCCCACGCCTCACGGCACCAGATCCTAAGTCTGGCGTGGCTACCAATTACACCACATCCGCTGGTTTTTTATTTTGTAAGTTTTAAAGAGCTTGCTTCGTTTTTGTGAGTGCAAATATAGGACAAATTCCGTTACCTCCAAACTTTTCAAGGAAAAAAATTAAAATTTCCAGTTTTTTTTTTCACGGCATCGTTTATTACAATTCATTTTCTTACTTTTACATCGTTAATATTTATGATATGGAATTACAAGGAACGGTAAAGAAACTTTTTGATGCTCAAACATTTGCGAGCGGGTTTCAAAAAAGAGAAATGGTTATTTTGACCCAGGAACAGTATCCACAGCCGATAAACATAGAATTCTTATCTGATAAAATCAGTTTATTAGATAACCTGAAAGAAGGAGAAAACGTAAAGGTAGGAATCAACATCAGAGGAAGAGAATGGGTTTCCCCACAAGGAGAAACTAAATATTTCAACTCTATTACAGGATGGAGAGTAGAAAAAGTTTTTGACAATGCATCAGAACCTACTCAGGCTGCCCCTCAGCAATCTGCATCTCCAGTGTCTAATGAGAATCCGTTTGCCGGAGATGACGATGATGATTTGCCTTTTTAATTAAAGAATAAAGATCAAATATAAATCCTGCTTGCTAAGTGGGATTTTTTTTCTAAAAATGGTCCGATTAGATAAAAACGAGATTTCTTTTCCCGATCCTGAGCTGTATGACGGTCATGAAGGGCTAATTGCTTTTGGGGGCGACCTTTCTGTGGAACGTATTTGGTTTGCTTATCAATTGGGGATATTCCCATGGTATAATCCCGGGGAAGAAATTCTATGGTGGAGCCCTGATCCAAGATTTGTCTTATATCCGGATGAAATAAAAATTTCAAAATCGATGAGAAAAATTCTCAACAGGAATGTTTTCTCTTTTTCTCAGAACAAAAATTTCAGGGAAGTGATCAAAAACTGCCAGCAATCTGAACGTAAGGGGCAAAACGGCACATGGCTTTCTGACGAACTCATGAACTCTTTTATTCAGCTGCATGAGTATGGACTGGCAAAAAGTATTGAAGTATGGCAGGACGGAGAACTTGTGGGAGGTTTTTATGGTTTACAGATTGGAAATCTTTTCTGTGGGGAAAGCATGTTTGCTAAAGTAAGCAATGCTTCCAAAGCAGGATTTATCCATTTTGTGGAAAGCAATAAAAACAACCTGGAACTCATTGACTGCCAGTCGCATACTGATCACCTGGAAAGTTTAGGCGCCAGAATGATTCCTAAGCAGGAATTTTTAAAAATCTTACACGAAAATAATGAACGCAGATAAAGAAAAATGGGTTCTTCTGATCATCCTGAGTATTATCTGGGGATCATCTTTTATTTTGATTAAAAAATCGCTGGAACATTTCAATCCTTTTCAGGTAGGAGGACTAAGGGTTCTTATTGCAGGAATTATTTTAATGCCCATTGCAATTTCCAACTACAAACTTTTCCCTAAAAAGCACTTAAAGTGGCTTATTCTAGCTGCTTTTACGGGAAACTTTATTCCCATGTTTTTATTTCCTATTGCAGAAACGGAGGTTAGCAGCAGTATTGCGGGGATAATCAATTCTATGATGCCTATTTTTGTGATTATTGTAGGAGCGTTGGTCTGGAAATTTGAAACAACCAGAAAGCAAATTATAGGAACATTAATAAGCTTTACAGGAGTCTGTATCCTTGCCTTTGGAGGAGGAACCAACGCAACTTTTAAGTTGATTCCGATACTCCTGCTGTTATTGGCCACCTTATGTTATGCATTGAGTACGACAACGGTAAAATCTAAACTGATGGAAGTTTCTTCCACGATTTTATCTGCTTTTGTGTTTTCATTTGTATTGCTTTTTCCTTCTATTATTGCCTTGACCTGTACCGGATTTTTTTCTGAGTTCACCTTTTCCAAAGACAATATGCTGGGGTTAATGTTTGTCAGCCTGCTTTCCATTTTCGGAACCGGTCTGGCGATGATGATGAATTACCGTCTGCTGAAAGTCTCTACTCCGCTTTTTGCTTCCACTGTTACTCTGGTTATGCCTATTGTAGCGATTATCTGGGGAATTATAGATGGTGAAAAGTTAACTTATATGCAGTTTGCTGGTGCCGGAGTGATCATAGCCGGGCTGATCTTTTTAAGAACAAATTCTTCTGCTGCAAAAAAATAAATCCTGCATTGCTGCAGGATTCTTTATTGAGATATAAAAGTTAGTTTTTCTTTACTCTGGCTTTTACCTTTTTCACTTCATCCTTGATGAAAGGATATTTTTTCTGCATATCTTTCGCCAGGGACGAATCCAGATCCAGGGCTTTCTGAAGAGATTCGAGGCCTTTATCCTGCTCTTTCAGATTGAAAAAACAGTTACTCAGCTGGTAAAACAGTTCTGCCCTGTAATGCTTTTTTACGGCTTTATTGAGAACAGTAACCGCTTCTTCGTATTCCCCTAAAAGCATTAATACTTCTGAATAGGCGTACCAGTTATAAAACCTTGACGGTTCTGCATCCACAAGTTTTTTTAAGACAGGAAAGGCTTTCTTCAAATTTTCCTGAATCAATGAACAGAAACGCCAGTCTCTTTTGATAGTCTAGGTTATTTTCGTTCAGCTGGGTAGCTTCTTTTGCAAAATGCAGCGCTTCCGTCATTCCTCCCATTTCTTCGTACAGGTAGGATTGTTCCATCATGGCAAGATAAAACTGTGGGTCTTCTCTTAATGATTTCTGGAATGCATTGAGTGCTAAAATAGGTTGTTTTAAAGCTTTATTACACAACCCGATTTTATAAAAAGTAAATGCCTTGGTGTATTCCAATTCAAGCATTTCCTCATACGTTTCAATTGCTTTCTGATATTGCCCTAAAGCTTCGTAACAAGCTGCTTTATTGGCATACACCCCCACAGAGTTTGAGTTTATAGCCAGTAAATAGTCATATCCCTTTATTGCTTCTTCAAAGTTTTTTCTGTTGAAGTAGAACTGTCCGTATTCGAACCAGGCTACTTCGGAATAAGAAAATTCATCTAAATATTCATTCAAAAAGGCAATAGCCTCCTCGCTCTTGTTAAGGTCACTAAAGCAGACCATACAGTTTTCCAATGCGTATTCATCTGTAGGATCTTCTTTCAGTGCTTTTCTATAGTGTCTGAGAGCGTTAAAAGGATCTCCGAGATTCACATATTCATCTGCAATAAAGTTGTGGAGGAAGTTTTCTTCTTCTCCTAACTGAAGTGCTTTTTTACAAATTTCAATGGATTTTCTAGGGTTTCCTAAGTTCGAATAATACTTGGCGTAGCAAACCATAAAGTCTGTATTTTCCATGGAGGATCCTTTCAGCTCATCGATAAGCTCTTTTGCCGTATTATATTCTTCCCACTCCAAAAGAATTTCAAGTTTTTTAGTCTTGATATCTAAAGAATTAGGGTGAAGCTTCAGTCCATAATTAACCGCCATATCAGCGTAATTAAAATCACCAAGCTCCAAATAATAAACAATAATGTCTTCTAATTCTTCCGTATCGAAGTAGAATTCATCATTATTTTCCATCATTTCCTCGAACTTCTTTACAAGTTCATTTCCAAAATACTCTTCCAATAGTGTCCTCTTTAGTCGGCCAGATGCCTGAATTTGCTTGCAGACCTCGGCAAACTTTTAAATTAATTAATACATCTGAACTGATATTCAAACATTTGTGCAAAGTTGCAACTTTTTTTTTTGAATTTTCCTGTTCATAATTTCTATTATAAAAAATAGTAAAAAAAAGAAAACAGATAAAAGGATTGTGGATAAAAAAACTGAAATTGTGATTAAATTTTTGTATCTGGTTTCTTACTGTACGATCTCCTGAACATATATTACAAAAAAGAACGGAACAATGTCCGTTCTTTATTATTTAAATAAGGCTTTTAATTTTAGCAATGATAGCGTCTCCCAATTGATCTGCTTCTTCCTGTGATTTTGCTTCTGTGTAAATTCTGATAATGGGCTCTGTATTGGATTTTCTAAGGTGTACCCAATTATTTTCAAAATCTATTTTCAATCCGTCCACTGTAGAAATCTCCTCATTCTGGTATTCCTTTTCCATCTTACTTAAAATAGCATCTACATCAATTTCAGGCGTCAGCTCAATTTTCTTTTTTCCCATGAAATAGCTTGGATACCCTGCCCTCAGCCCGGAAACGGTTTTGTTTTCTTTTGCCAGGTGCGTTAGAAACAATGCGATTCCTACTAAAGAGTCTCTTCCGTAATGCAGGTCAGGATAAATAATTCCGCCGTTACCTTCTCCTCCAATCACGGCATTTTTCTCCTTCATTAATGTAACTACATTGACCTCTCCTACAGCGCTGGCGAAGTATTCAGAATTGTGGGCACGGGCAATATCCCTTAAAGCACGGCTTGAGGAAAGGTTGGAAATGGCTGCTCCATTTTTATGTTTCAGCAGGTAATCTGCAACAGCAACCAGGGTATATTCTTCTCCGAACATCTCCCCATTCTCGTCAATCAGGGCAAGCCTGTCTACATCCGGATCCACAACAATTCCCAGGTCTGCATTTTCTTTTTTCACCAACTCGCAAATGTCTCCCAAATGTTCTTTTAAAGGTTCCGGGTTGTGTGGAAAATGCCCTGTTGGTTCACAATAAAGCTTTATGGTTTCACACCCTAATTGGTCCAATAGCATAGGAATAGCAATCCCTCCTGTGGAGTTTACCGCATCCAGTACTACTTTGAATTTTTTTGCTTTGATAGCTTCTGCATCTACCATTGGAAGCGCCAGAATCTGCTGGATATGGATATCAAAAGCATCACTTCTTGTTTCATATTTCCCCAGATCATCCACCTCTGCATAGTTGAAATCTTCGCTTTCTGCCAGAGCCAGAACTTCAGCCCCGTTTTCACCGCTGATAAACTCTCCTTTATCATTTAATAATTTAAGGGCGTTCCACTGTTTTGGATTATGGGATGCCGTAAGGATAATTCCTCCGTCAGCATTCAGTTCGGGCACCATTATTTCTACCGTAGGTGTAGTAGAAAGTCCCAGGTCAATCACATTGATTCCCAGCCCCTGTAATGTTGCAGTTACTAAGGAAGAAACCATTTGTCCTGATATTCTTGCATCTCTTCCGATGACAAGGGTAAGGTCTTTTTTATTTTTATTATTCTGAAGCCAGGTCCCGAATGCCGAAGCAAATTTTACCACATCAAGAGGGGTCAGATTATCATTTACTTTTCCTCCTATAGTCCCTCTGATCCCTGAAATAGATTTTATTAACGACATTATGTTTTATTTTTAAAGTTTTTTTTCTAAATTTTCTACGCAAATATAATTAAAAGACCTTTCATTTATAAAACAGGAATCTTTTTTTGAATTTTATCGTATGTCTTTTCCACCACTTTTGGAGGAGCAAACCGATACCCGATATAGAGCAGGCCGTAAACAGTATTGTTTTCTACGGTCTGATTTTGCTTCTGATCGTAAGCATAGGCACTAAAATTCAGCT
This sequence comes from Chryseobacterium sp. P1-3, assembly GCF_000738495.1. NCBI lineage: Bacteria > Pseudomonadati > Bacteroidota > Flavobacteriia > Flavobacteriales > Weeksellaceae > Chryseobacterium > Chryseobacterium sp. P1-3. Next base: position 197,009 of record NZ_JPEQ01000010.1, on the reverse strand, counting down.
TTCCTCCAAATAAAAAGCGATCTGTATTATAGCCCGCATGAAGTCCGCCCTCCATTCTCACGGTGAAATACTGTGCATTTTCTTTTGATCCTCCTTCTGCATAATCTCTGAAGCTGGAAAATTTCCCTCCCAATCCGAACGCCAGGTAAGGGGCAATATTTACTTTTTTGCCTATTACCCAATTATAGAAGTAGCCTATATTGGCTCCGATCTTATATTGGAGTTCCTTACTTTTCTGTCCATCCATGGTGTTGGAAAAAACAGTAAGATCATAATCCAGAAACGGTACCCAGCTGCCTCCACTGTATTTTTGCCATTCTCCCTGAGTATAAATACTTCTTGCTGAGAAATTTTTGTTAAGAACATAAGAGGTAGATCCTCCGAAGCTTTGCACCCTTAAATCCGGAAACTGGATATGGGGATCTTTCCCTTCCTGCCATCCGGGAACAAAATCCTGCATATTTTCAAGATAAAATCCTTTTACGTTTTTGTAATAGAGGGTCTGAATAAATCTTTTTGGAAAAAGCCTGAAACTGAAGTCCGTATAAGAACTGTTTCCCTTCAGTGCATTATCTTTATTATCAGGGAAAAAACGGGGCGCAAATGAAAGTGTTGCACTGATGATCCTGTAATCAACAGACAATGATATTTTTATTTTGTTATTAATGGAAAATATCTGCTGATTTTCATCTTTATTTTCTCCTTCAGAAAAAATAAAGCTTTCAAGATTGGTATCAAGGTTGGCGCGAATCATAACCTGATCCGCATAGGATTTAATATTGGCAGTATCGGTATCAGTTTGTGCTTTGCTCAGGATAGCAAATAAAAACAACAAAACGAATCCTGCTTTTTGAAGGTTCAAATTGGATAATTTAAATTAAAAAAATGAATTTACTACATTTTTTTCAATTACCTCATGAAATTTACGTTAAGAACAGCCACAATCTTTATCACAGTTGGTTCTTTTTGAACTGAACTTCTTGGGGGCAAAATTCTTTCTGAGTACCTTAAAAAGTGAGTAGCAGGCAAATGCAACCACCAGAAATATAATTATGTATTGAAAAATTAGTGAAGAGTCCATTATTTTAAAATCTGATATACTATCATTGATACAAAGTAGGCCAAACCGGTCATCATTATCACCTGAAAGCCAGTCCATTTCCAGCTTTTGGTTTCTCTGTAGACCACTGCAAGTGTAGAGACACACTGCATTGCAAATGCATAAAATAAAAGAACTGAAATTCCCGTCGCAAAGCTGAATACTTTCTCGCCGTCCGGTTTTACGTCCCGTCTCATTTTATCAATTACTTTTACCTCGGGAGCATCATCTTCCAAACTGTATAAGGTAGACATCGTTCCTACGAAAACCTCTCTTGCTACAAAGCTGGTAAGGATCCCTACTCCCATTTTCCAGTCGTACCCCAATGGCTCAATCAACGGTTCTATTCCTTTCCCCATCTTTGCCAGATAAGAATGATCCAGCTCTACATTGGTTGCTACCAGCTGGTCAGGTTGTTGTTTAGGTCCAAAATAGCTTAAAAACCAGATGATGATACTCACAATGAATATAATTTTCCCGGCTCCGGTAATAAAATCCCACACTTTTCCTAAAACCATCCTAAGATCATATCCGAAAAGCGGTTTTTTATAAGCAGGAAGATCCATTACCAGATAGGTTTTACCTTTATCTTTAATAAATCTTTTAAGAATGGCAGCAGAAAATAAAGCCACTAAAAATCCCAGCAGATACATTCCCATCAAAACCAGTGCTTTATATTTTATGCCTAAAAATGTTCCTTCTGAAATAATCAGGCCGATAATGATACTGTATACCGGGAGTCTCGCGGAACAGGTCATGAATGGGGTTACCAGGATTGTCAGCAACCTTTCTTTAACGTTCTCAATATTCCTGGTAGAAATTACCGCGGGAATAGCACAAGCTGTTCCTGAAACAAGCGGAACAATACTTTTACCATTCAACCCGAATGGCCGCAACAGTCTGTCCATCAGGAAAACCACTCTTGCCATGTACCCTGAATCCTCCAGCAGATAAAGGAAGTATAATAAAATCCCGATCTGAGGTGCAAAAACTACAATCCCCCCGATTCCCGGAACAATTCCGTTGGAAATAAGAGAGTTAACAGGTCCTTCCGGAAGATGCTCACTGGTAAATGCAGACAACCATGAAAAAAAACTTTCAATCCAGCTCATCGGATATTCAGCCAGGAAAAATACGCTTTGGAAAATGAGAAGTAAAATGGCCATAAAAACCACATATCCCCAAAACCTGTGAACCAAAACCTTATCCAGCTTTTCCGTCAGCAGCTCTTTAAACTGAGGTTTTTTTGAAATTACATCTTCTAAAATTTTATCAACGTTCTGATATCTCCTGACAGTTTCCTGTACCTGTAGTCTTTTAGGAACCAAACTCTTGGGTCCATTTTCTTCCATCAGTTCCCCGACAGATTCTATTCTTCCCAAATCTGTTCCCAATGACAGGCTCATCCAGGCTTTGTATTCATTATCAAATCCTTTATGAGAAGCTAATTTCTGAATAAAGGCTTTATGTTCATTGGGAGTTTCAAATGAAACTTTTCCTGTATTGACAAACTCATTGTTATAAACAGCCTCCCTGATTTCATCAATTCCGATCTGCTCTTTAGCATTCGTTTGAATAATTTTAATGCCTAAAGCTGCAGAAAATTTTTGGATATCAATGGTTACTCCTCTTCTTTCTGCCTGATCAATCTGATTGACAATCAAAATCATAGGAACACCCAGATCCTGAATCTGCTGAAACAGGAGAAGGCCTCTTTTTAGGCTCAGGGCTTCCAGAATATACACAACTCCTGCATAGTTTTTCTGCTCATCAATAAGGTATTTTGAAAAAATAGCCTCATCTTCAGAACTCGGATAAACACTGTAAGATCCGGGAAGATCAATAACTTCCACTTCCTCATTCTTATAGACATAGTTTCCCGAATGGCTTGCCACGGTAACGCCGGCGTAGTTCCCGGTTTTCTGCTTTTTATTACAAAGGGTATTGAAAACCGTCGACTTTCCCACATTGGGATTCCCGACTAAAAGGATCTGTTTTTTCTTATTTTCCTGCATTAATTCAATTCTTCAACAATGATGTATTCTCCTTCTTCCTCGCGAAGAGCAATCCGGCTTTTCTCTGCTCCAAATTCTACATACATTGGTCCATTGAACGGAGCCTGGTATAAAATCCTGAAAACCGTTTCCGGAAGGAGGCCCATTTCAATGATTTTATTGGGCATTTTCAGATGGTCATTATCATATCCCAATATCTTCCCTATTTTATTTTTAGGGAACCCACTTAATTTATGTAAACCGTTCTCTTTCAAAGCCTGATTTTTAGTCCTGCAAATATACGTTATTTAAATTTAATCTAAATAACGTTTTGGTATAAAAGAAATCACCCCAAATACATTGCTGTATCTGGGGTGATTTGAAATATAATTTAGTTGATATGAAGTCTTGTTTAGTTTTCTTTTCCGACTTTTTCTACTTTCCCCACTTTCAGTTTTTCATAAGGAGGCTCGATGGGATTATCATTAGCATTGAAGAAATCTTTATACATCTTTTCCTGCTTCTTCATCATGTCTCCAATTGTTCCATCCATTCCAGGAATTGTTTTAGACATGATTTCCTGAGTCATCAGAGGTCTTGCTGTAGCAAATGGATCTTTTTTGAAATCATTGAACGTTTTTTCAAACTTTTCTCTTGGCATTTCTGTTACTTTTAAACCAACATTGGAAAGCTTTTCCATATATGTCAGTTCTTCCCAGTTTGGAATTTTTTTATTTCCCTGAAGAACCCAGGAATAATTTTTGCCTTCGTCTTCAATCTTCACGATCAAGCCTGGAAGTCCTGAAAATTTATACGGTCCATCCTGAAAAGGAAGTTCTGAGCTAAACCAAGCCGTCCATTTCTTTCCGGCAAATTCCGTTGTTGCTTTCTGGGCATTGTAGGCTCCAATTTTTGCTTTTTCGTCAGAAATTTTCCAGTCTAACTTCAATGTTTCATTATATCCGATATTCATAGGAGAAAATCCGTTCGCAATTCTTTCGATGTATTGGATTTTCATATCCGGATAGGTCTTCACAATTTTTTCAGAAAACTTTGGCATTTTAAACGATTTGGATAAATCCTTTAAAACTCCTGCCTTTTTCATTGCCTCAAATTGAACTTTCAGAATAGAATCCTGTCCAATAGCTGTAAAATCCCTATAAATAGATCTGTCTTTCACTATATCAAGAGACATCATTACTTTTTCCAGCTTTGCAGAATCCTTCTTCGGCTTAAAAGTTAGTTCATAAAAGAAACGATTGGCTGTTTCTTTAGACTCCTGAGCTCCAACAAAAGCAAAAAGAGCAAAAAGAAATACCGAGAATAACTTTTTCATTGTAGCAAGTTTAATATAATTAGTAATCATAAGTTTTATTTTGTTACAGTTTTTTTGAAATTATTTTTTTAAGATTGGTCTTTTGTATTTCATTGGCAGACGCTGACAAAAAATTGTGATTCCCTTACAACATTTTCTTTCTAAAAACGCGTACCTTTAAGTTTCCAAAAAACAAAATATTATGGACACTTTATCTCAATTAAAATCCGAACTGGAAGGAGAATTTCAAACCACAAAAAAAATTTATTGAATTGTTTCCGGAAGGAAAAAATGATTATGCTCCCCATGAAAAAAGCATGAAAATGATGCCACTGGCTACACACCTGGTAGAAGTCTTTGAATGGCCCAATACCATCCTGAATACTTCTGAACTGGATTTTGCGAAAGGAGAGTATCAGCCGACCCGGCTTTCCACCAAAGAAGATCTTTTAAATAAATTAGAAGAAAGTTATCAGGCAGGAAAAAAGGCTCTGGAAAATGCTCATGAAGAACAGCTTAATCCCAGCTGGACTATTAAAAATGACGGGCATGAATTAGCCAGTTGGAGCAAATACGGAGCCATCCGCCATGCCTTGAATCAAATTACACACCATAGAGCACAATTGGGTGTTTATTACAGGTTAAATGATATTCCGCTTCCGGGAAGCTATGGCCCGTCTGCTGATCAGCAAAGTTTTTAAATACAAAATATTCCAACAAAAAAACCAATCCGGATAGATTGGTTTTTATTTTTATTTAAAGTTGAATTTTACCGTCAACATTACCTGGCTTGGGCGAAGCTTCATGGCTGTCTGAGTAATGGTAGCGTTATCAATATCGATTCTTTCAAATACTTTTTTGTTGGCAATATTCATCCATTTCAGTTCAAAATCCACTTTCTTTTTGGACCACGAAAACTGATAGGAAAGATCAAAGAATCCGTTGTTATATTTTGTGTCTCCCGATTTTGAATTGATTTGATCCCAATAAAATCCTATCGTATGGTTTTCCAGTGGATAGAAGTAAACGTTCAAATTATGGGTATATTCTTCTGCTTTCCCCAGATTCCCTGTCAGGAAAATATTTGATTGCTTATTCCATGTTTTGGAGGCATTAAAGTCTATACTCATCCATGAGAAGTAGGTGTTATTAAATTTGATCCCGAATGTATTTCCGTCACTTTTAGTATCAACAAAATCAGTATTTCGTATGGCCTGGGTTTTTGAAATTGTTTTATTGTAGGTTAATGAGGCATTGGTTTTAAATTTTGGGAAGTATTTTCCTATCTCTGCATAATAGCTATTACTGGTTTTTTTATTTTCTCTTTCCAGGTATTCCGTTACCCTGAATCCGTATTGGTTAACAGATGTGGATGCAATCAGGTTGTTTTTGGTATCTCCCAATCTTGCTCCTACATTGAAGAAAAGATTATTAAGCGGGTTTCTATATTCTAATCTTCCTCCTAAACTGTTGGTAGTAGATTGAGGTATCGGGTTTGAAGGATTCATCACATTAAAGCTTCCCGGATTTGTCATGATATATCCTCCATAGGCAGTCTGTATATCTCCGAAATTATTGCTGATATTTCCGTTTACACTTGCTTTAAAAAAAGAGGCAAATGAATACTGAACAAAAATATTAGGGGTAAAGGTTGTTTTGTTCAGTGTTTTGGACACATTTCTCAATGCATCGTCTGCCTTAATGTTATTAAAATTTACCGGGAAATTGGCAAATAAGCTCCAGGCTTCCGATTTATAATTCACCCCTACAGAGGCTGAAGGAATGATTTCAGTAAATTTCAAACTGTTTTCATAGGCAGAGCTATTAAAATCCGGATTTCCGGATATGGTGACCCCATCAAAATTGGTATCCAATTTATTGGTGGAGTAATCCAATCCTACCTGAGGAGTGAATGTCCAGCCTTTTTTTTGTAAAGCTTACATTCGCAGAATGTGAAGTATCTAATGTCCTGATTCTAAAGCGTTGTAATGCTGTGCTTCCGGGAACAAAATCTATTGTTTTCAATGGACCGTCCGTGGAGTCCCTGAAAGGAATCTGCATATAATTGGCCGGAGAAATCTGAAGATCCTGCCTGTCATCCTGATAGTTGATATAAGACTTCAGGTTAATCATCTTCTCTTTCCATGGGATAATGGTACTTAAGGAGTTCTGGAAAGAAGATGTGGGAGATTGCAATGCTTCCATTCCGGTTCTTTCCGAAAGCTGATCCTTTCTGTAAGCATTGGTCCTGTCACCATTCCAATATTGAGAAAATGTTGTGGTATTTTTAAAGAAACCTTTTTTAGCATTTTTAGTAAAAATAAGCTCTCCTTTCAGCTTATCGGTATAAAAGTTATTGATGAATTTATTGGCATATTGAGCATTTTGCTGGAAGTCATTTGTTATACTTTCAGACTCTCTTTCTACAGCATTATTGGTATAATTGGCGTTAGCCTTAAGCTCCCATTCTTTCTTTTTGTCAATATTGGTAAGATAATTGGCCGAAAGATAATGCACACTATTCATCAAATATCTTTTTACGGGAAGAGCGGGTACACTTGCGTTTTCCACATTCAGCCAGTTATTCTGCGAGACATTGCTCCTTTTTCCTTCCCAGCTGCTTCCGAATGCCAGAATATTCCCTTCGCTCTCTACCTGCTCGCCCATATTATTGGTTTTATAATTGACTACCCATTGGCTTTTCTGCCCGAAAAACATAGGGGTAAGCTTTACGTTCCAAAGCCATGGTTCACCAAAACCTGTTCCTACCTCTCCTCTGCCGGTCATCGTCACAGAATTCTTAAGTTTGATATTAATGGCTGCCTGATCCGATGGAACTTTGTCCTGAAGAATTTTTACCGGCTGATGGTTTTCCAGTACTTCCACTTTTTGTACCGCATCTTTGGGAAGCGAATTGTTGATGGTACCATAACCTCCCTCCATGAGGTCTTTCCCATTGACATAGAATTTATTGATTGCATTTCCCTGGTAGAGAATTGTACCATCTTTATTGACTTCAATTCCGGGAATTTTTTTCATCACATCCGCCAATGTCCTGTCATTTTTACTGTTGAAGGCTTTAAGGTCATAAGAAATGGTATCTCCTCTCGCAGTGATCATTTTAGTTTTCAGCTGTACCTCCTTTATTTCGGTAGCCTCAGACTGCATTTTGAAATTAAGAACCTGGTCACTATTACTGATCTGCTTTATAAGGGGTTTCTGGTTGAACGCTTTTACTTTAAGATCAACATTGGCCTCTGCAGAAGTAAAGGTTACTTTATATTCTCCTTTGGCATTGGTGATTCCGTAGGCGAGGATAGCATCTTTACCAGGCTCTTCAATAATAACACTTGCACTTGGTATAGCCACCCCATCATCGTCTGTAACCTTACCAGATACTGTTTTTTGTGCAAAAGCTGATGTTATAAAAAAAAGCATCAGGAATAAAGAGGTAATCTTTCTCATGTTTGTTATTTGCCTAATTAGTTATTAATTGTACTTTTTCGTTACATTTTTCTTAAGATCAGTTTAAATTTGAAAAGTTAAACCCATATCACTACAAAAATAGTTATATTTTCCATATTTCTATTTTCCCATTCCCAATGGTAACAGAACCGGGCAGTTTGTTACTTATAATGTAAGGGAAAGAAGATAGTAAATAAAAAGTAATTCACGGTCTATCTGAAATTTTTTCCATCTTTTATGATTTAAATAAAATAAGGTTCATCCCACTTCCACATTTTAAGGTTATAGTATATCTATATTTTCTTTAATGCAAAAACATGCAGCTTGTATGAACAGGGGTATTTTATTTAATCTGAATAGTAAACAATGATTTGAATCATAGATAAAAAAAAAATTTAAACACGTGTTCATATATTTTTAATTTAATAATTTTGTAACATAAAATATATCAAATGGGAATAATTTTAAAGCCTATAGATGTTGTAGATGACATTTCAAAAGAAGATTTCTACGAAAAATATCTAAAGCCAAGAAGGCCCGTTGTCATCAGGAATATGGCAAAAAAATGGCCTGCTTACCAAAAATGGACGATGGAATATATGAAGGAGGTTGTAGGAGATGTGGAGGTCCCGCTATATGATAGCTCAAAGGCTGATCCTTCTGCTCCCATCAACGCTTCTGCTGCGAAAATGAAATTCGGGGATTATATAGACCTTATCCAACGGGAGCCTACGGATCTCAGAATTTTCCTTTTCGATCCTATAAAGTATGCCCCGAAACTTTTGGAAGACTATATTTCTCCTAAAGAATTAATGGGAGGTTTCCTGGATAAATATCCCAATATGTTTTTTGGGGGTAAAGGCTCTGTAACATTCCTTCATTTTGATATTGATATGGCTCACATTTTCCATACTCACTTCAACGGAAGAAAACATATCCTTCTTTTTGACTATAAATGGAAGGAAAGGTTATATCAGATTCCTTATGCAACATATGCACTGGAAGATTATGACATCGAAAATCCTGATTTTACCAAATTCCCTGCTTTGGATGGTGTAGAAGGAATAGAATGTTTCCTTGAACATGGTGATACGCTATTTATGCCTACCGGATGGTGGCATTGGATGAAATACCTGGACGGTTCTTTTTCCATCTCACTAAGGGCATGGGACAAATCATGGGCCGTAAAGGCACATTCGTTATGGAACCTGACGGTACAGCGTAAGTTTGACGACATAATGAAGTCTAATTTCAAAAAGAAATATATGGACTGGAAGGAGAAAGTCGCCATTAAAAGAGCAGAACTAGCCTTAAAAAGAGGTTTACCAAGATAAAATAAAAGACGTTTCGGTTGAAACGTCTTTTTTATTGGGGATTATTCTTTTATTATTTTATAAATTTTTTCTTTCCCTTCTTCCTTGATTTTAAGTAGATAATTACCTGTAGACAGATCGCTTACATTGATTGTGGCATTAGCTGAGTTCATCTTTTCTTTTTTCTGTAATTTTCCGGTGAGATCAAACAGGCTTATTTCTGAGATTTTGCCTTCACTTTTGATCGTTAAAATATCTTTCACCGGATTAGGATAAACGGAGGCTTTATGTTTAGTTACGTCAGCAACACTTAGATTATTTCCGGATACCTCAAAATCATCTATTCCGACGAACCAGATATCGTTCGTGGATGAATAGAATGCGATATGAATTGTTTGTCCAGCATAAGGAGTTAAATCATATGTATATTGGGTCCACGTTTCGGGTGGTGTTACCAAAGCCGCCAGTGTATCGGTAAGCGCTGCTGCTGTCGGAGTCGTTGTTGATATTCTGACATCAAATTTTTCAGCGAGTCCGGAGCCTCTGTTTCGGGCCCAGAAAGTTAATTTATCTGATACTCCTGCCGTTATGGTTATTGCAGGGCTTACAGCATAATCATCATGTGCAGTGCTTCCATATTTCAAACCTAAAAAATGAGACCCGGAATGCGGGCTATTAAAGTTGCTATCATAAGTGCTCCATGTTTTCCAGGTTCCGGGATCACCACCATTAATAATCGTCCAATCTGATGGCATTGTTGCTGAATCAAAACTTTGGGTATATTGCGCTACGATACCTGAAGGCAGAAGGCAGAATCCCATCAATAATTGATAAATCTTTTTCATATCACGTATTTTAATACCAATTTAGTTAATTTTATTACAAAAAATTAAAAACAAAATAATATTAATTACAAAACACAAAAAGATTATTAATCAACTATTTTTCGATTATATTTTATTTAACAAATTAATTATAAAACTCTATATATAGGATACTGTCTGAACGTTTTTTCTTCAAAATAAGGCGAATTTTTGTAGATCCAGTCCAATTGAGCAGTCCCATCTTCCAACAATTTTTTTATCTGAAGCTTTTGCAGCTTCAAATGCCGCTTTCAGTTTTTTATCCTTCTTCAGCAATTCAGCGGCGGTATCTTCAAAAATATAAGCAGAATAATATTCCTTCTGAGCCAGGATTCCATCAAAAAAATTCCAGTTGAAAAATGAGTCTAACGCTTCCGGCTCAAGTGTTTCTATGATATATTTTACCCCAGGCTGATCTGTAGGAACTAAATAATCTCCGGCAGCAAACCCGAGGTTCCTACTGGTGGTATCTACCGTCGTTTCATAATGCAGATAGTGGCCTTCATACGGGTTTTTAACGGTTTTAAAATCTTTAATCCTATATGATTCTACAGCAATTGTACTATCCTTCTGTAAGGGTTTCATTTGAATTCCGTTTCTTTTAAATTCATCCAAAACCCGGTATTGTGCCTGTGGGATTACATAGTATTTAGGAATTGTGATATATCCAGTAGGAACGGCTGTAGTAAACAGTTTTATATTTTTTGTAAACGGCTTATTTCTATCATAATATAATCTTGGCTTCCCGGAAATCTCACTGGGTTTATATTTTCCTTCATATCCTTTGAAATCCATCGTAGAAAATTTCGTAGAGTCAATTTTCCAACGGATTCCATATTGTTTCCCTGCCTGATATTGCTTTAAATTATCAAGGCGCAGTTGTTTTATTTTGCTGTAATCTTTATCCAGATTTTCAAGATTTACCAACATGTATTTGTAGGTAGCATCTACTCTTTTGTCATAAGGCTTCAGCATGTGGGTTTCAGGTACCGTTCCTAAAGAATTGAATAACGAAGCATACCCTGTAGAATATCTAGGAGAGTCTTCAAAAGCAGCAAAGCCTACTTCCGGAACATCCCCGTGAATGTTTACATAAGGAGTGCTTTCATAGCCTAGTTTTTTCATATCATCAAGGTTTTTAGCCTGATATTCATTATAAAAATAATTGCCGAGAACATTTCCCAGACGTTCTTTAAATGTAGAAATATAGGTAAAGGTATATTGATAATCGGCTCCGTTACTGACATGGTTATCGATAAAAACATCCGGTTTCAGCCATTGATAAATCTCCTGGAAACTTCTTGCGTTTTTAGAGTCTGCTTTGATGAAATCCCTGTTCAGATCATAGTTTCTCGCATTTCCCCTGAAGCCATACTGTTCCGGCCCATTCTGATTGGCCCTGGAATAAGATCCCCTGTTCAGCATTCCGCTGATATTATAGGCTGAAATAGCAGCAATAATAAAGTTTTGGGGAGTCTTAATTTTTTTAGTGGCAAGGTCTCTCATCAGCATCATCGTGGCATCTATTCCGTCGGGTTCTCCGGGATGGATTCCGTTATTGACGAAAAGTATGGCTTTACTTTTTCTCAGTTTATCAATATTTTTTTCAGGAAAGGGATTGTAAATTACTACATAGATAGGTTTTCCATTATCATCTTCTCCTTTTTTCAGATACTGAATACTGTTAAAACTTTTTGCCAGATCATTGTAATAAGCATTCATTTCATCATAAGTAACGGTCTGATTGCCATTTCCTTTTTCAAAAGGAGTCTGAAATGATTTTTGGGCAAAGATTAAGGAACAGCTAAGCGTGAGTAACAGATATTTCAGTTTCATTATCGGAATATATTTTCGGGATTTAAAATTAGACAATATGATTGGGTCAAAAAAAACAAAATGCTAAAAATTCCAAATTCTGTTGTTTATTATTCTATAAAAACTTAAAATCTCATAGATTTTAAACCTATGAGGGTTAAAGATGAAAACATACCTCATCTTATCTTCCTGTCAAATAATGATTACCTCATCCGTTGCGTCCATTTTCATTAGGATATAAGGATGGCAGTACATCACTTTGCCAGAATTCTTTAGTATCAATATCCATAATGGATAAGGCTCCGGTAAAGGCTGCTCCGGTATCCAAATTCCAGATATTAGCTTTATTTACAGGCGTTTTACTCCCAATATGCAGGGTTGGAGTATGCCCGATAAATATTTCTTTATATAAAAGCAGTCTCTTGGGATAGAGTTCTGAATTTTTCTCAAGCTTTTTATCCATTGCAACTGCGGTTTCCCAAAGGGTTCTGTCCCAACGGTAATTGCTGGAATATACTTCTTTTTCCGGCCCATGCATAGAAGAATAGCCTGCATGAATGAACAGATAGTTTTGTTCATCGATATAGTAGTTTTTCATCCGTCGAAAGAACTCAAGATGGATGTTTCTGTCTTCTGGAGAATAGCCGGCATAGCTTTCAACAGTACTTTTTCCACCGTTAAAAAGCCATACATTCGGCTCATTTCCGGAATTGAGCCAATCTTCCGTCCAGGCATCATGATTGCCTTTAATAAATATACAATCTTGCTTTTCTGAAAGCTCAATTAAAAACCGAATCACCTGTGAAGACTCACTCCATCCATCTACATAATCTCCAAGAAAGATAAGCTGGTCATTTTCTCTAACGTCTGCCCTTTCCAAAACTTGTTGCAAGGCCTTAAGGCCTCCATGAATGTCTCCTATGACTAATGTTCTGCCCATATTACTTTGAAATATATTTTGCATCTACAAAGTCTGTCAGCCAGACTCCGTTTGCCGAAAGATAGAAAGATAACCCGTCCTCATACATCTTTCCGCTTCTGATTGTAAGAATTACAGGTTTTCCATGTCTCATTCCTACTCTTGTAGCGGTCTCTTTATCAGCACTTAAATGCACATGCTGACGAGTTCTTTTTTCGATTCCGTTGTTCAAAATGGAAGAAATATTGGTTTCCGCTGTTCCATGGTATAGGAAATCCGGTGGCTGTTGTGCTTCCAGAGCCAGGTCTATATCAATAGAATGTCCCTGACTTGCCCTGATCATGGTTTTATCTTCATTAAAAGCAAATCGTTTTTTATTATTGGTTTCCACTACCTCATCTAATTCATCTAATGTGAAACACATATTCTTTTTTGCTGATTTTTCTCTCAATTCTTCAACATTAGCCCAACCGTTCTCATCTAACTTTAAATCTATATTTTCCGGTTGATGCCTCAGAATCAGGCTTAAAAATTTACTTATTTTTTTCTTTTCTATTTCATTCATGGTTTGTATTTAATTCATTAATTTTTGTTGCAACTTACCACACAATTGCTCAATATCGCCCTTTCTCGCCAATTCATCAATCCACTCCTGAGGAATATTTTCAAAACCATAATAAATTCCGGCAAGACCTCCTGTGATGACTCCCGTAGTATCTGTGTCTTCCCCTAAATTAACAGCTTTCAAAACAGCTTCCGGAAAATCTCCTGAGTTTAAAAAACACCATAATGAGGCTTCTAAACTATGAAGAACGTATCCGCCACTCCTGATCTCGTCTTCTGAATACCTGGAAATATCATTTTTTAACACCCGATAAAACAGTTCAATCTCTTTCGGGTTAAATCCTTGAAAATCTGAATATTCCAACACCAATTGCTGCGTAAGCGTATAGGCATCTTTTTTGCTTTTTCCATTTATTAATTGAATCGCAAAAACCACATATATAAAGCATGCAAATACAGAACGAAAATGTCCATGGGTAATTGCTGAAACTTCTTGTACGGTCTTATAGACCTTCTGAATGTCTTCTTCTTTTCTGAGATAAAAAGCAAGGGGAAGGATTCTCATTAACGATCCGTTTCCATTGTCTTCTTCAAAAATATCTCCTGAGAGCCTGGCACTTTCTCCTTTTACCAACCTTGCAATGGCATGTCTTGTAGTACCTCCGATATCAAAAAGTTTTCCATGAGCGGTCCAGTGCCCGTATTTATACCATTTTACAAAGCTCTGTCCGATCTTTTCCAGGTCGTAACCTTTGGTAAGTTCTTCCGCAAGGCAAAGCGTAAGAGAACTGTCATCACTCCAGGTTCCTTTGGGTTGATTCCAGGACATGTATTCCAGCATTTTAGTTACCGGATTTCTTTTCAGATCTTCTCTTGTTTTGAATTCTACCGGAACACCGAGGGCATCTCCAATGCAAACACCCAAAATACCGGCTTTTACTTTATTTTCCATCATGCAAGATTTACCAGCTTATCAAATAACAGTTTCATTCCCTGGGTTGCCGTTTCTTTTATCACCACAGCCCGTTGTCCGTAGCCAAATCCTGTTTCATTGGGATTGATAACAATCAGAAGACAGTCATCTTTGATATCATGGATGAGTCCTGCTGCCGGATATACCTGGAGGGAAGTGCCAATAACCAATAAAATATCTGATTCTTTTACGATTTCCCTTGCTGTCTGATATAATGGAACATCTTCTCCGAACCAAACAATAAAAGGTCTTAATTGGGCTCCGTCTTCCGCCTTGTCTCCAATGTTAATATCACCTTTCTGTTCATAAATCAAACTTTTATCGTTGCACGAACAAGACTTGAATAATTCTCCATGAATGTGAAGAATATTGGTAGAACCTGCTCTTTCATGAAGGTCATCAATATTTTGGGTAATGATCTGTACATCAAAATACTTTTCCAGTTCTGCCAATAACTTATGAGCATCATTAGGCTGTACTTCATGAAGCTGGCGTCTTCTCTGGTTATAAAACTCCAAGACCAAAGCCCGATCCTTTCTCCATCCTTCCGGGCTTGCCACATCCGTTACATTATGATTTTCCCAAAGACCGTCTCCGTCTCTGAAAGTTTTTATTCCGCTTTCGGCACTGATTCCGGCACCGCTTAATATGGTTAGTTTTTTCATTGGTTTATTCTAATAGTTTTTTATAAATCATGTTATTTTCATCATCGAAACAGACAAAAACAACTTTCTCAATACTATCTGGTTCAAATTTTCTGACTTCATCTATGGCAATTTTCGCTGCCAGTTCTTTTGGAAACCTATAGACTCCTGTGCTGATATTAGGAAAAGCAATTGATTTTATCTTAAGGCTTTCTGCTAATTGTAAAGAATTTCTATAACAGTCTGCCAACAGTTTTGAACATTTTTCTTCGTCATTATCCCAAACGGGACCTACCGTATGAATCACATATTTTGCGGGCAGGTTTCCTGCCCTGGTTACTACCGCCTTTCCGGTGCCACATTTTCCCTGCCTGTTTCTTATAGCCTTGCATTCTTCTAAAATTTCCGGGCCTCCTGCACGGTGGATTGCACCATCTACACCGCCACCTCCAAGTAAGGAAGAATTAGCAGCGTTAACAACAGCATCAACTTTAATTTTTGTAATGTCTCCTTTTAATAATTCAGTTTTCATTGTTATCTACTTTTAATCTCATATCATTGATTCCATTACTTTAAATATAAAATTATATCTCCAATTCAACAGGAATTAAAAAAGCTTTTTAAAATCTTTTGAATATGGGGAATATGAACCATAAATATTATCAAATTTCACTTCCAGTTTATCCACCTTAAATTCATCATCAATCTGGTCCAGGCAAGTCACCACAAGATTTTTCTTTGTTGAACAGCTATAGGCGGCATCTAGTTTTAAAGCATAATTCAACAGTTTATAATCTAGTTCACCTACTCTGAGCTCCTTCTGGTATTCATTAAAAGTACAGGTTTCTTCTTCATTATTTTTTAATACCATTGCGTTTTCGTTGCTCATCCATCCATTTCCGTGGCGTGTTGCATAACTTCTTGTGATATAAAACATTTCTATGGCTTCAATATTCAATTGTTTGCAGATTTCATATGCGTTTTTTTGAGGTCGTATGAGCATAGGTCACATTGGGAAAAATACCATGATCCATATCCAGTAAGATCCCCTGGCTTCCTTCAAATATAAGATGATCAAATGATTTTAAATAGGAATAATCATCTATTTTCCAATCTATTAAATCTATAGCTTGTAAAAAAGTCCGCAATTCTTCTTCGATCTGATGGTCATCCATAAAGCCATAGTAATAAGCAATTCCTTTCAACTTTTCAACCAGCATTGTTCTGGGAGCTATTAAATCTATGGCAAATAGTTTATAGGGGCTTTCGTGTCTTTTCATGGTAGCGCCTATTCCCTTTCCACAGGTACCATGTTCCAGGTTTTTTGCATTGGTCCTGTTTTGCCATATATCAAACGGTGTGGTCACTTTTGCCAATGGATGTATGTGCAGCTCTATATTTCCGCTTTTTGTTTTTAATTCTTCTCTTTCATTCAATAAGAAAATGGGATAAATTGTACAATGTTCAGTAAAATAGGACGGCAATCCGCGAAGAGCTCCACTTGCAAAACTGGAATGAATATGTTTTTTATCATCAATCATCACCGTATGTGCCGCCTGTTGGCCCCCGGAAAACCTTATCACAACTGCTCCCGGATTCTGACGGGCAAGAAAATCAGTAGTAATTCCCTTGCCTTCATCACCAAATCCTAATCCTATAATTATTTGTGCCGTTTTCATAATTTAAAGCATTTGTATATGATCCAATCCTTCGTGATCTATTGTTTTAAACGTTTTTATTTTTAAACTTTTCACAGATGATTCCTTTAATAACATCCGGAATTTCCCTGTGATCTGTGATGGATATACAGTTTTGTCCTAATAATTCCTTCCAGCCCCTATCCGCTCTTATAGCCTGATCAGAATGCAAAACACTGATATGGTATACTTCATATTTCTTTTGAGCTTCCTCCAATAATTCATAATGAGTGTAAGTTTGCTGACCTGCTCCCATTATCTCTCTAATGGCAGATGCCGGCAATACTTTCAAACAAGGTTCATCACCTACTGTGAACAACAATCCTTTTTGATTTCTTTTTTCAAAGGCATCGGTTCTGGTATGAAAAGCAGCAAAATACCAGGCTAAAAGATAACTTTCCCCGGCATTCCCGCCGCCTCCGGATTCAATATAAGTACGGGTAAGCCACATATCCAGCTCTTCATCTCCGGATTCAAATTGCCCGACTTGTAGTGGATAGTTATCACACTCATGATCGCCAATTCCCAAAAACAAAAGTGCAGCATCAGGCACTCCTCCCTGTATAATACCTCCCATCAGTTTTGGCAATCCTTCTTTAATCAACTCATGCGGAATATGCCCCATACTTCCTGTAACATCCAGGCCCAGAATAACGGGAACTGAATTGGGATGCACTTCCGAATCTCTGGACTCTCTGAAAGAAATCCCGCTTGGGATCATTGATGAATGTGCTTTTCTCTTTGCGTTCTGAGTGAAAATTTCACCTGCAGATTTTGTTCCGTAACCAGCTTTACTTGCTCTGTCATAACGAGCATCTAAATCATATCTTGTACTTCCCATGGCTTATCTTGTTTTTGCAAATAAATATTCAAATCTCTTTTGTGCTACCTCAAGCTGAATATTCAGATTTCTGATTGTTAATGATAATTCAATGTCTTTTTGAACAAATGTTTCGGAATTAAAGTCCGCAAATGTCAAGCTGTTTCTGTCCAAAGGACTGATGTCAATAAGCCCTTCCTGTTCTCGTTCAAGCCTTTTTATGCTAAGTTCGATATCTTCAACCCTGCGCCTATAGATCAATTGTACGTCCTCCCCGATAGTACGGGCCCTGTCTTCTCTGATCTGATCATTATTCCTTTGTAATGACTTGATAAATCTTGGTGTTAATTCATCTTCCATATTTAAAATTTTTGTGTTATTATTACGCTAATTCAAAAAGACATAGTTATGTCTTGTGTAATAAGATCCTCAGCATACCATATTCTTTTTTTATTATTAATATTTGTGTTGGTTATCTTGTTTTCTTCTGAAATCTTTCTTTACTATTATAGAGAGAACATTTTACTATTGTGTTATTTTTACACAAATTTAAAAGAATACTTTTCTTTCTTCCAAATTTATTTGCGTCTATTTTACACTAAAAA
Organism: Chryseobacterium sp. P1-3; assembly: GCF_000738495.1. NCBI lineage: Bacteria > Pseudomonadati > Bacteroidota > Flavobacteriia > Flavobacteriales > Weeksellaceae > Chryseobacterium > Chryseobacterium sp. P1-3. Next base: position 178,923 of record NZ_JPEQ01000010.1, on the reverse strand, counting down.
ACACAATTAACTGATAATCAAATAGAAAAAAAATATAAAACCCTGCTAATTTAGGTTTTGGCTAAAACAGAAAAAGCGGGCTAAAGCCCGCTCTATTGATATATTTTATAGTCATAATAACTGTGATCCCGAATTATCAAATCCGGCCGTTTTTGTGAAACAAATTATTTTATCTCAAAATAAAACCCTTGTTCTTCTAATTCTTTATACTTCTGCTGATTGAAAGTAAACAACTTACCCGGTCTTCCGCTTCCTTCTTTTTTAACGTTGTTGGTTTCATTAAGAAGCCCATAGCTCATTATTTTTTTGCGGAAGTTTCTCCGGTCTATCTCTTGTCCTACAATGGTTTTGTAAAGATTTTCAAGGTCCGAAAAAGGAAATTCTTCATTAAGGAGATTAAAGCCTACCGGCTGGTATTGTATTTTTGTACGCAGCCTTTTTAAAGCGACTTCAATGATGCTTTTATGATCAAAGGCGACCTTAGGAAGTTTATTGATACTGAACCACTGTGCATCATCTGCATCAGAATCTGCAAACAATTCGTGATAGGAAGGATTTACAAGTCCCAAATAAGCCACAGAAACCACCCTGTTTCTTGGGTCACGACCAACATCTCCAAATGTATAGAGTTGTTCTAAAAAATCGGGCTTTATGCCTGCCTCTTCATGTAATTCCCTTTTTACGGCATCATCCAGATTCTCATCGTCCAACACAAGACCTCCCGGAAGGGCCCAGCCTCCTTTGAAAGGTTCTATTTTTCTTTTGATTAAAAGAATCTGTAGATCCTTTTTATCGAAATACCCGAAAATAACGGCATCTACTGCTACTTTAATATCCTGTAATTTTTTTGGAGATTCCATAAACTTATTTGCGTTACGAATACACAAAGTTACTATTAAATGAATAAATACAAAATGATTTTAACAACAAATAAAAACCGTTTCGATTGAAACGGTTCATATTTTTAATCATTAAGCTTTAATACTGCCATAAATGCAGACTGTGGTACTTCCACCCTTCCGATCTGCTTCATTTTCTTCTTACCTTCTTTTTGCTTTTCCAGTAGCTTACGCTTTCTGGAGATATCTCCACCATAACATTTTGCGGTAACATCCTTTCTTAAAGCCTTAATGGTTTCCCTTGCAATCACTTTTGTTCCCAAAGCGGCCTGAACAGCAATATCAAACTGCTGTCTCGGAATCAGCTCACGAAGCTTTTCACACATCTTTTTACCGATATGATAAGCATTACTGTCGTGAATCAGAGAGGAAAGGGCATCAACCATATCACCGTTGATCAGGATATCCATTTTTACAAGCTTTGAAGCTCTGAATCCTATCGGATGATAATCAAATGATGCATACCCTTTTGAGATTGATTTTAATCTGTCATAGAAATCGAAAACAACTTCTGCCAATGGCATATTGAAAATCAATTCTACTCTTTCTGAAGTCAGGTAGCTTTGATTAACGATTTCTCCTCTTTTTTCAATACAAAGTGTCATTACAGCTCCAACGAAATCAGATTTTGTAATGATAGAAGCTTTGATAAAAGGTTCTTCTACTCTATCCATAATTGATGGATCCATCATTTCAGACGGGTTATTGATCAGAATCGGAACTTCAGGTTCTTTTTTAGAATATCCAAAATACGATACGTTCGGTACTGTGGTGATAACGTTCATATTGAACTCTCTATCCAGGCGTTCCTGTACGATTTCCATGTGAAGCATCCCCAGGAATCCGCAACGGAATCCGAAACCAAGTGCCGCCGAACTCTCCGGTTCAAAAACCAAAGAGGCATCATTCAGTCTCAGTTTCTCCAATGAGAACCTCAATTCTTCAAAATCCTCAGAATCAATAGGGTAAATCCCGGCAAATACCATTGGTTTTACCTCTTCAAATCCTTCAATCGGTGCAGTTGCTGGTTTTTCAAAAGAAGTGATGGTATCTCCTACCTTTACTTCTCTTGCATCCTTAATTCCGGAAATAATATAGCCAACATCTCCTGTTAAAATTTCTTTTTTAGGAACCTGCTTTAGCTTTAGAGTTCCTACCTCATCTGCTTCATAGGTCTTGTCGGTAGCCATGAATTTTACCTTCTGCCCTTTTTTGATGCTTCCGTTTACAACTTTAAAATAAGCCTCAATCCCTCTGAACGGGTTATAAACAGAATCAAAAATCAGAGCCTGAAGAGGAGCATCCGGATCTCCGACCGGTGCAGGAATTCTTTCTACAATCTGTTCCAGCAAGTGATGGACTCCCTCTCCTGTTTTTCCTGAAACTCTTAATACATCTTCATATTCACAACCAATCAGATTCATAATTTCATCGGTTACTTCTTCAGGATTCGCAGAAGGCAGATCAATTTTATTCAGGATCGGGATAATGGTAAGATCATTCTCCAATGCCAGATAAAGGTTGCTGATAGTTTGGGCCTGAATGCTTTGTGCGGCATCTACAATAAGAAGTGCTCCTTCACAGGCAGCAATGGAACGGGAAACTTCGTAAGAGAAGTCTACGTGTCCCGGTGTATCGATCAGGTTTAAAGTATATTTTTCTCCTTTATACTCATAATCCATCTGGATAGCGTGGGATTTGATTGTAATTCCACGTTCTTTCTCCAGATCCATATCATCCAATGTCTGAGATTGCAATTCTCGTTGAGTAACAGTATTGGTATACTCCAAAAGGCGGTCTGCCAAAGTACTTTTACCGTGGTCGATATGAGCAATTATGCAAAAATTTCGTATGTTTTTCATTTAAGAATCTTGTAATTTGCAAAGATAAGAAAATACAAGAGATTTTTTCATTCTTAGTTTTTGTTTTATTAAAACCCAAATAACAATACATTATGTGGACAAAATTAGCCTTTTTTCACTATTGGTTTTTACCAAAATTTTCCGGAAAAATGTAATTTCCTGTAAAGGGGTCAAGGTAAACTTTAGATCCTATTGTACTGCTTTTCTTACCGGATATACTGACGTCAATCACCGCACCGATAATACCTCCTATTAAACCACCTGCAGCAGCACCAATCATTGCACCATTTGTTGCTGTCTCCGGAAACAATTCTGCTTTTGTGACTTCAATAAAAACATCATCTTCATTTTTAAAAATTTCTGTATAACCTGCAGGAATAGTTTTATAGGCTATGCCATTATGTACAAAAGCATAGAAATTTCTTATTCCTTTTTTCTCCTCTCCCTTTACTGCTTTTGTAACAATTCCTTTATTATTGGTTTGTAAAGTAAATCCAGGTTCGGGAGTATGAGTAAAAAAGCTGTAATAGTCTTTATAAGCTCCTTCTTTTAATTCGTCTGCTTTTAAAATATCAAGTTTATCTTTTAGTAAAGTAGTATAATGAGAAAGGTCATTTTCTGGAACAGTAAATTCCCATGGCTTTGCCTCATAGGATTTTTTAAACAGATCAGTAAAAATTAAGGTTATTTTTCTTGCCAGATTTTGTGCCAGATAAGGTGTGGTTCTTGATGAAACAGCAGCTATTGTATCTTTTCTATACACAAAATGATATCCATCATCTCTTTTTATAAAAGTACTTGCTCTTAATTCAAGTTTTCCGATAGAATATTTTTCTTTCCTGTCTTCTGAAATATTTAAGTTTTCCAACACAAGGACCAAATCATTGTTTCCTCTTACCGGATTGTATTTATAAAACCAATCTTTTAAGTCCTTACCGGCATCATTTTCAAAAATCACCTTTACATTATCTTTATGGTACATGACCATTCCTATTTCCTGATTGGCTCTCTGATCTATCACAGTAAAACTTTTGATGGAATTTTTGCTGTCTTTAATAGATTTTGAAAGATCTATAGTTTCTGTTTTCTGAGCATGTAATACTATAGAAAACAATAAAAAGAAAAGTATTTTTTTCATAATTTGACCTTTACTGCAAAAGTAAGAATTTGAAATACAATTAAACGGCTCTCACAAAAAGGTTTGTGAGAGCCGTCCAACATTAAAAAAATAAACTATTATGGGTTTTGTTTAGATCCCGAAGTGTTATTGTGGTTGTGAGGTTTTCTTTCATTCATTTTATCTCTCATCATACCCTCAGATTGAAACAACTTCAAGACTTTTTGACAGGGAATCACCTGCTGCATTTTATCTGCATATTTTTTCCTGTTATCTAACAGTTTCTGGCCTATTTCAAAGCTTTGCTGCAGCTTAGCTTTGGCTTCATCATCTGATAAGGTTTCAGGATTAAAGCTTGGATCAAACTGGCTTTTTTATCTGCTTCTGACTTTCCAGGTATTCGTTATAAAGCTGTGTGAATTCTGCTTTATCACCCGGGTCTATATTCAGATTATCCATTATCATATTGTTTCTGAACTTCTTCAGCAATTCTTTTCTTTCTTCCGGAGAAAGATTATTGATCACCTCTTTTCTTTGCTTCGGATCCATCTTCTTCCAATCATAATCCGTCCTTTGGGCATTTAAGCCAAAACCATAAATAATAAAAAACGTAAATAATATCTTTTTCATCTTTCTTATTAATTATATAAATCCAAATAAACATCCTGAGTCGAATTACTTGCTAATTCTGCAATTTCAGAATTAGAAAACGAATCCAGATAATCATTCATCCGCGTTTCTTCTTTTTTTGTAACAGTTTTCACCGGTTGAGGGGAATCTGTTGGGTTATTATGGGTATTTTTAACGACATACCCTTTATTATTTTCCTGATTTCCAACTGTTTGATTATTATTTTCAACAGAAGTTAAATCAGACTTCAACGTTTCGTAGGCAAGTTCGCCTTCTGTCTTAGGTTCTCCTTTACTGCTATCATTAATAGCATACGCTTTCGCTGAGTTCAATCTTTTTTCAACAGAATCATTATCAGAATTGAAAACATAAGTTGCTCCAAAAATCAAAGCCAGTGATGCAGCTGCGGCATACATCCAGTTTAATTTAAAGACAGGCGCTTTCTGACTTGTCTTTATATCATTCATAACCTTTTCCTGAATATTCTCAAACAGGTCATCAGGAACTGTGTAAATGTTTTTACGCTCTAATTTTTCAATATCGAACTCTTTCATCTTTGTTTTTTCAAAAATTATTTCTCGTAATTTTCTTTTATATAATCTTCTATTTTTTGTTTGGCATAATGATAATTGGTCTTTAGGGTCCCTACAGACATATCTACAATTTTTGATATTTCTTCATAGGGTAAATCATCATAATACCTCATCATAAAAACCAGCTTCTGCTTTTCAGGCAGGCTCTGTATAGCGTTTTGCAATAATATTTGTATTTCTTCGGCATCTCTTTCCGTATTGTCGGCAACAAGATTCTGCATATGATACTCTGCATCTTCATCAGTTTTTTTCATTTTCTTCATCTTGTTTACCTGCTGCAGTGCTTCGTTGGTAGCAATCCTGTATAACCAGGTATACAGCTGGCTATCATTTTTGAACTGATGAAAATTCTGATAAGCTTTTATAAAAGTTTCCTGCAAAGTATCTTGAGCAAGATCTCCGTCTACAATTATTCTTCGTATATGCCAGTACAATCTGCTTTGATAAGCATCCATCAAGGCACGGACTCCTTTATCCTGGGTCCGTGGATTTTGCATCAACGAAATAATTTCCTCGTCCTTACTCTTCATAAGATGCTTTCCTTGTTTTGGATTACAAAAATAACTGAAAGTTAAATTATTTATTCAATTTTTACCTAAAAATCCAAAATAAATAGAAGACTCTTAGGCAATAAGCTTTTAACAACAGGCAATAAGTGTGCCTGTAATATACTTCGGATTCTGATCTCCTCTTGCTTTCCGGACTCAGCTTAAAATCTTATATTTGTTATATGCAAATTGTAATTATCGGTTCCGGAAATGTAGCCTATCATATGGCAAAAGCTTTCACCTTACGGGGGATTTCTTTAGCCCAGATTTTTGGCAGGAATGAAAAAGAATTGAATAAGATCTCTGAAGAATTACATATTCCGTATTCTGCAGAACAATTGGAAGATGCCGATCTGTATATCATCTGTGTAAGTGATAACTCAGTAGAGGAAGTTTCTAAAATTATCCGTAAAAAAGATTGTCTGGTAGCCCACACTTCCGGATCCCTTCCTAAAGAAATTCTGATTGGGGATTACAGAAAATCAAGTTTTTATCCTTTACAGACTTTTTCAAAATCAAAAGAACTGGAATACGAAAAAATTCCGTTTTTTATTGAAGGCTGAAAATGAAGAGGACAAAAAAACACTTTTTGAAGTGGCTTCTAAAATTTCAGAAAATGTAATGGAAAGTAATCATGAAAAAAGAAAATACATCCATCTTACTGCTGTATTTGCCTGCAATTTTGTGAATCATCTTTTCTCAAGAGCTAAAGAAATTTCAGATTCCCAGACAATTCCGTTTGAATATTTTCTACCGCTTATTGATGAAACGGTGAAAAAAATTTATAAAATTGAGCCTAAAATGGCGCAGACCGGCCCGGCCGTAAGAAATGATAAGAGAGTATTACAATTACACGAGGAGCTGTTACAAGGTGAAAGTCTTGAAATTTATAAAACAATGAATCATTCTATTCAAAAAATGTATGAGCTATAAAGAGAAATTAAAAGATATTAAGGCATTTGTGTTCGATGTAGACGGAGTTTTTACAGATGGGAGCGTCTACCTGCTTCCGGGAGGAAATATGTGCCGGGTAATGAATGTCCTGGATGGCTACGCCGTTGTTAAAGCGCTTAAAAACAATTATTTAATAGGAGTTATTACCGGGGGAAATGATGAAATGGTAAAACATAGAATCAATTATCTTGGCATACAGGATTATTATCCAAAATCGCATAATAAGCTGGTGGATTTTGAAGATTTTAAAAAGAAATACAATCTTAGAAATGAAGAAATTTTAACCATGGGAGATGATTTACCGGATATTCATATCATGGAAAATTCAGCGATTGCTGCCTGTCCGGAAAATGCAGTTCCCGAAATAAAGGGAATTTCCCATTATATTTCGCCTAAAAAAGGAGGGAGCGGAGCTGTGCGTGATGTCATTGAACAGGTGATGAAAGTCCAGGGAAACTGGCATGATGATAATACCCAATCTGTATAACAATCCCTCATGAAATTACTTTTAGCCTCTCAATCTCCAAGAAGAAAAGAACTGCTTTCCAGCCTTGGATTTGAATTTGAAGTCGTTGCCATACATTGTGAAGAAATCCTCCCTGAATCTATAAAAATAGAAGATGCCGCGGCCTATTTATCCGAACTAAAAGCAGATGCCTTCAGGAGTCTGGTTCAGGGCGAAACATTATTAACGGCAGATACAGTAGTTACCATTAACAACCGGATTCTGGGAAAACCAAAAGATGAGACCGATGCCCGCAATATGCTCCGAAGTCTTTCAGAAGCTACCCATCAGGTCTATACGGGAATTACAATCAAAACTGCTGATACAACCATTACAGAGACTGATGTTGCTGATGTAACCTTTGACAAAATTTCAGATGATGAAATAGATTATTACATTCAAAAATACAACCCTTTTGATAAAGCCGGAAGTTATGGAATCCAGGAGTGGCTGGGAATGGCAAAAATCAAAAAAATGACCGGAAGCTTTTATACGATTATGGGACTTCCTACTCATCTGGTTTACAAAATTTTGAAAGAAATATAAATATTATTCATTATAAAATTTTATTATTTTTACAAAATCATCAAACTGCTGATAATAAAAAGCGGATTAGCAAGTTATAATTGAATAATGAAAAAGAATATTTTATTCCTTTTAGTGATGTGCATTGTTGCTTCCTGTGCTACCAAAACAAAAAAGCCGGAGCAGCGTTCAAAGCTGTTAAAAGGATTTTCCACATATTACAATACCCTGTTTAATGCAAAAGACGCATTAAATAGCGAGTTTACGAGCAGGGATAAAAGCCATAAAGATAATTTCTACGCGCCCTATATTCCGATTCTCACCTACGAAGAGCAACCTTTGGGAAGTGATCTTGGCCAGTCTACAGCTTTTGCTGAGAACTCCATGAAAATGGCCGAAGTAGCCAATAAGCCTTCCGGAAGAAATAACCCTGGTGCTCCCAATATTCCGGGTGGCCCGGGAGATGGAAATCCTCCCGATAGACCTGAAGATAATGCAAGTAAAGGAGCTACCACACTGGAAATTGCCGAAGCCAAAGCTTTAAAAGCAATTAATAAGTATTCGGTTACCAGAAATGGAGAAGAGAAAAACAAGCAGATTTTTGATGCCTATATGATTCTTGCCCAGTCAAGAATTTATCAGAATAAGCCCTTGGAAGCATTGGACGCCCTCAATTATGTCTTTACCCATATGAAAGACGATAAGAGAATCCCGTTAGCCAGGATATATCAGGGATTGGCATATGATAAAATTAAGGATTATCACAAGGCTCATGAAACCTTTGCCAAACTCAAGGGTGAAAAGATTAATAATAATTATGCAAAACTTCTAAGTATTTATTATTCTGAATCTCTTTTGGATGCAGGAAAAAAAGAAGAGGCTGCCAAAGAGCTTGATCAGGCTTTTGAGCTAAATTCCAACAGAAAATTAAAAAGCAGAATTGCTTACTTAAGAGGGCAGGTTCTTGAAAATCTAGGGCAAAATGACAAAGCAAGAGAAAGCTTTACATCAGCCTATAAATATGCTAATGATTTTGAATTTGAAGTAAAATCACAAATTGCCATTGCGAAAACTTTTAATGGTAAAGGGGATTATAATGGAGCCAAAAATTACCTGGAAAGCATCAGTAAAAAAGGGACTTACGGCTCCAGAAAAAATGAATTTTATTACGCTTTAGGATTAATGGCCAATAAAGCCGGAAAAAAAGAAGAAGCACAGGATTTCTTCCGAAAATCTTTATTTGAAAAGGTTTCCGATCCGCAGGTCCGTGGCTTGGCTTATTACGAAATCGGAAAAGGCTATCTTGATAAGAACGACTATATCGGGGCGGGAGCCTATTATGATTCGGCACTGGCTGTAATGACCTACGAACCTTCTAAAATCCTGTTAAAAGATCAATCTGAGTACATTAAAAAAATCTCAAGAAATTATTATCTGATCAAAAAGAACGACAGTATTCTTTCCTTAGCTAAAATGAATGATGCTCAGAGAACTGACTTTTTTTCAAAATATATTGCCAAATTAAAAGCTAAAGAAGAAAAAGCCGAGCAGGAACGAAGACGCGCTGAAAGAAGTAAGGGCTTCGATACAGGAGATTATAACGCCAATTCAATTTTTGCCAATACCGGAAATTCTTTTGAGGATTTTGGCGTTACCACTAAGGGGTTTTATTTCAGTAACACAGGGACAGTAAATAAAGGAACTTCTTCTTTTAAACAAATCTGGGGAGACAGAGCGCTTGCTGATAACTGGCGTTTTTCAAAGAAAATGACCTCTTCTCTTGAAGATATGAAAAATGATGCATTAGGTGTGACTTCTACTCCTAATCCAAGACGATTTGAACCGGCTTATTATATCGAGCAGATTCCTACCGATCAGGGTAAGCTTTCCCAATTGAAGAAAGACAGGGATACTGCTTCGTTAGGACTTGGTATTATGTACCAGAACTATTTTACCAATACTCCCCTTGCTACCAAAACCCTGTATGATCTTATTGATGTAAAACCTGAAGAAAAAGTAATGCTGCAGGCATTGTATGAAATATTTGCAATGAACTATGAGAAAAATCCTCAGGCTTCGGACAGGGCTAAACAAATTCTTCTCACAGATTATCCTTATACTTCGTATGCTGAGTTTGTTAGAAATCCTAAAAATAAAACATTTGTAAAATCAACTGAAGAAGTTGAAAATGAATACAAAAAGGCCTACGCATTGTTTGAATCTGAAAAATTCGGGGAAAGCAGGGATATTATAGACCAAACTATTCAGAAGTATCCTAAAGATGCCCTGGTTCCTAAACTATATCTTCTGAATGCATTTAACGCAGGAAAATCCAGTGGAAAAGAGGTAATGATTCTGCAGCTTGAACAGATTGCCCTGAATTATTCCAAAACACCTGAAGGTGTAAGGGCCAAAGAAATGCTGAATTATCTGAAAAGCGATCTTAGCTTCCAGGCTACGGATAATAAAGGAAATATGATTCCTAACCAGCCAGCAAGTGCTCCGCCCCAGCCCGGGTATAACAATGCTCCACAAATGCCAAACGGAGCTCCACAACAACCTGGAAGTATTAATCCGGCTCAGCAGCCATTGAATACTATAAACGGCTCCCCGCAAAAACCGGGAACCAATCCTCAGCCCAAAGAAAAAGTAAAAAAAGTTAACGAAGGCAAACCTAATACAGGGGTTCCTCCAAGACCTCAATAAAAATAAAAGCGAAGTGTGAAACTTCGCTTTTATTTTTATGCCTATATTATTTATTGTTTCTTCTTTACACCGTGAAAGTCTTTCAGATAAAAGGGTTCGAAATAAGCTATATCTTCAAATTCCTTGTTTTCTAACTTTTCTAAAGTCTTTTTGATCAGATATTGTGCAGAAGGGAAAACATCGTCTTTAAATGTTGCAAGCGGAAGATGTATAACTTCTTTTGCTTTCCTGGCACCATCTCCTACAAATAGTACTTTCTTATCCTTCAATTCTTCAAAAGAAGTTTCATTTAAAATTTTGGCTTCAGTCACTGAAATTTCTTTTCCCGTCTGACCGTCATAAACGGCCGTATATACTTCCATTCTCCTTGCGTCTATCAAAGGTACTATCAAATCATAATTTTGCCCTAAAAAGGGATCTATCATGCTTTCAAGGGAGTTTACTGCTACTAAAGGTACCTTGAGTCCATAGCAAAATCCTTTTGCGGAAGCGGCTCCAATTCTCAATCCGGTATAAGACCCTGGTCCTTTTCCCAAGGAAACAGCTTCAATTTCACTGAGCGGAATCCCTGCTCCTTCCAGGGCCCATTCTACATAAGTATGAAGGCTTTCTGACTGTTTATAATTTTCGGAAACTTCCTCACAGATACAGAGTAATTTATCATGATCTGATACAGCTACAGAGCAGTTTTTAGAAGAGGTTTCAAGATATAGAATTTTCATTTTTTTATTTTAAGCTAAACAGCAACATTGCAAAGATCAACATCGCTTTTTGAATTTTCTACAAATTTAATTCTTTATTTTCAGACTACTTTCTATAGATTGTTCTCGGTTCTGCCTGAGCACTCGGATAGATGGTCATATCTGAAATCGTAACGTGCTTTGGTGCATTCACACAATAGGCAATGGCATCTGCAATATCTTCAGCTTTTAGTGCTTCATAACCTGCATAAACAGTGGCGGCCTTTTCGCTGTCCCCTTTGAATCTTATCAAGGAGAAATCTGTTTCTACCGCACCGGGCTGAATATTAGTTACTTTTATTCCGAATTCGGTAAGTTCCAGTCTCATTCCTTCGGAAATCACATCTACAGCTTTTTTGGTAGCACAATACACTACTCCATTGGCATAGGTTTGTCTGGCTGCTACAGAACTGATGTTTATAATATGACCTAAATTTTTTAGTTTTCATAACAGGAATGATCATTTTGGAAACATACAGAAGACCTTTTACGTTTCCGTCTATCATAGAATCCCAATCGTCTGTCTTGCCTGCGGAAAGAGGGTCTAGTCCATGTGCATTTCCTGCATTATTAATCAGGACATCAATATCTTTCCAGTTTTCAGGAAGAGAATTAATAGCTGTTTCTACTTCTTCCCTGCTTCTTACGTCAAAATTCAAACTAAATATTTCGGTATATTGGGAAAGTTCAGTTTTTACAGATTCAAGAACTTCAATTCTTCTGCCGCAAATGATAATTCTGTTTCCTTGTTTTGCCAGCAGTTCTGCCGTGGATTTTCCTATTCCGGAAGTGGCTCCGGTGATCAATATTGTTTTCATAAATGTTATTTAATATAGCAATGCACCAGTAATCAAATCTTCCAATACCGAATACTGTTACACTGATTAATCAGTTGGCATCAAATGCCTGAAAGGCATCTATTATATGGTCAATAGTTAAATTTCTTTGTTCATCCGGAAGAACGGAAATGATATCAAATCTTACTTCTTTATCATTGTTCAATTCTTCCAGGTAATGATTGGCTGCCGATACTATAGACTTTATTTTAGTCCTGGTCACAGCCTCCTGTGGTAGCAGGAAGGCATCTGAAGATCTGGCCTTCACTTCTACAATGATGAGTAATCCATCTTTTTCAGCAATAATGTCAATTTCCGCTTTTTGAAAACGGAAATTTCTGAGAAGAATCCTATAGCCGTTTTTTTGAAGATAATCTGCAGCCAGATCTTCTGCTATTTTTCCAAAGTCATTATGATCAGCCATATAGAGTAGAGTGGGAGAAGTATCAAAATTCTATTTTTACCTTACTATCCATTTTTATCTTAGCTTTCCCACCTATTAAGAGAGGTCTGTTGTCTTTAATATGACCATTCGGAAAGCCAAATACGACTGGAAATTTATATTTTGAAATTCTTTCAGAGATCAACTTATAGGCAAACTCATCAAAGCTTTCTTCATAGTTTTTATTATCCTTTTCATCTCCCATATTCGTCATTCCACCTACAATGAGCCCTTTGATCGTATTAAAAACTCCTGCAAGTTCGAGGCTCATGATCATACGATCCAGTGCATAGAAGTTTTCACCTATATCTTCGATAAATAAAATTTTACCTTTAAAATCAAAAGAATATTTCGTTCCCAGAAGAGCATAAATGAGGGCTAAATTCCCTCCAATCAATTCACCTTCGATATTGCCTTCTTTATTAAAATGATGTGGTTTTAAGCTGTATTTTGGACTTTTGCCTTTTAAGATATCAAAAATTAAATCATAGCTCTCTTCTGTGACTCCGAAACTCGACGTTTTTGATAGTCTGTCCATGAACAGATACAAAACCTTTTTTCAAAAGATAGCTTTGTATTACTGTATTATCAGAGTAACCGATATACCATTTGGGATTTTCCGTGAATCCTTTTAGCTTTAAATGCTGGATAAGATGCTGACAACCATATCCGCCTCTGGATGCCCATATAGCTCCGATTTCTTTATCATTTAAAGCCCAGTTGATATCTTTTATTCTCTCTTTTTCTGTGCCGGCGTAATTATATCCGTTTGAATATTTAGCATAAAGGTGTTCCCCGAGAACAGGTTCAAAACCTTTATCTTTAATCATTTTGATTCCTTTTTCCAATTGAAGGGCATCAACGGCTCCCGCGGGGGAAATAACTGCAATTTTATCTCCTTTTTTAAGGGATTTCGGAAAGATATTTTTTCTCATTTTGTCTTTTGGTATTTTACTTCTTTCTTTTCTGCTTCTTCCAATTGTCTTTCAAACTGGTTGAATTTTTTAAAACTCTGTAAAAAGATAAAGAAACTGAAAATTATAAGGATAACTCCAACGACTCTCCGAATCTGGTTAGCCAGCTTCTGGGTAAGTTTATCGTGGAATTGTTTTGCGAGGAATATTTTAGCAAGATCAATCGATAGGTAAGTGGCCAATACAATGCTGATGTATAAAATAAAACTGCTGGTATCCGGATATTGATTCCTTACGGAAATCACCGTTACCAGCCAGAAAAGGATAACTCCTACATTTAAAAGGTTGAAGAAAAACCCGTTAAAAAAGGTCTTAAAATAATTTTGACCAATAATCCTTTCTTCCCCTGGCATATGCATTTTGGTTTTGGTGACCAGCATGACAATTCCATACACAAAAATAAGAATAGATGTAATTCTGTAAAATCCGGGATGTTTATCAATTAATGTCACAATATCTGAACTGGCATAATAAGCTGCTACAATGCACAGCAAATCTGCACTGATAACACCAAGATCCAATGCCAAAGCATGTCTGGGTCCCCTGGAAAAGCTGGTTTCAATAAGCAGGAAAAAAATAGGCCCTATGAAAACGAGACTCAGCATGAATCCTAATATGATGGCAGATAATACAAGTTCTAGCATTTAATATAATTTAAATGAAATAAATTTCATTCCGTTTAATACAAAGTTAGACTTTATGATTTAATTATTCAATAAAGTTGTTACTTATCAACTTTATTTTCATGGCAATTTTAGAAAGGGATTTCAGAAAGGAAGCTGAGAATGGGAAAAGGGAAGTACCTGATTCCAAATGAATAACACAGCCACTTTTTCAGAATTTTTATAAAAATAAAGAGGCCGTTCTGAATAAGAACAACCTCTTTGTATGATATCATCGGATTACTAATCAACAATTTTGAAATCCAATTGCTTTTGGATCAGATTAGCTTTTACAACTTTGATCTGCACTTCATCACCTAATTGGTATTTTTTTCCATGTCTGACTCCGTAAACTGCATGGGTTTTTGCTTCATACATATAAGAATCGTCTACCAGATCTCTCAATTTAATCAAACCTTCTGCACCATTTTCCGGGATTTCTACCCAGAAACCGAATTCAGCTACTCCTGAGATCACTCCTGTGAAAGTTTCACCAATGTGTTTTTCCATGAACTTCACCTGCATAAATTTAATGGAATCTCTCTCAGCATCTGCTGCCAGCCTTTCCATTGCACTACAGTGTTTTGCTTTTTCTTCAAGTTCAGGCTTGCTTGGAGACTTTCCTCCGTCCAGATAATGCTGAAGCAAACGGTGGGCAATCAAATCCGGATAACGACGGATAGGAGAGGTAAAATGGGTATAATATTCGAAGCCAAGACCATAATGGCCAATAGGTTCTGTAGAATATACCGCTTTACTCATGCTTCTCATCGCCAAAGTTTCAATCATGTTTTCTTCTCCTTTTCCTTTTACATCGTGAAGAAGTTTATTCAGGGATTCCGCTACTTTTTTGGTATTGGCAAGATTCATTTTATAACCGAATGTGGAAACAAAGTCTCTCAATGCTTCCAGTTTTGCAGGGTCCGGATCATCATGGATTCTATAAATAAAGGTGTTATTAGTAATTTCTCCTTTTCTTGTTAAAGAGACAAATTCGGATACTTTTTTATTGGCCAGAAGCATAAATTCTTCAATCAAATGGTTAGAATCTTTACTGATCTTGAAATATACCCCGATCGGCTCATTATTTTCATCCAGATTGAATCTTACCTCACTCCGGTCAAAAGTAATAGCTCCTTTTCTGATACGCTCCTGGCGCATGATTTTAGCCAGTTTATCTAATGTATTAATTTCTTCGGCTAAATCTCCTTCTCCGGTTTCTATACGCTCCTGCGCCTCTTCATACGTAAATCTTCTATCGGAATGAATTACTGTTCTTCCAAACCATTGTTTCTGGATTTCTGCCTGGTCATTCAATTCAAAAACCGCTGAAAATGTATATTTATCCTCGTTCGGACGGAGTGAACAAACGTCATTACTCAACACTTCAGGCAGCATCGGAACTACTCTGTCTACCAGATAAACTGAAGTGGCTCTCTGATAAGCTTCATCATCCAGAATGGTTCCCGGAACCACATAATGGGAAACATCCGCAATATGGACCCCGATTTCCCAGTTACCATTCTCTAATTTTCTGATGGATAAGGCATCATCAAAATCCTTGGCATCTTTAGGGTCTATTGTAAATGTACAGATATCACGCATATCCCAACGCTTGGCTACTTCCTCATCGGTAATTCTCCTGTCAATCCTATCTGCATCCAATTCCACTTCTTTAGGGAATTCATAGGGTAGGCCATATTCAGCAAGAATAGAGTGGATTTCCGTCTCATGTTCTCCAGGGGCTCCCAGCACCTGAATAATTTCGCCTTCAGGGTTTTTATCTCCGGGTTTCCATTCGGTCATTTTTACAATGACTTTGTCTCCATCTTCCGCGCTATTGAATTTGGTTTTCGGAATAAAAATATCCGTATTGATTGTTTTTTTATCACAAACAACAAAACCGAAATCCTTGTGAGCTACTTTTTGGAAAGTTCCTACAAACTCCGTTCTGTTTCTTTCTAAAACTTCCAGAACGGAACCTTCAAGTTTTTTTCCTTTATAATGATAAGTTATAATAAGAACTTTATCTCCCTGAAGAGCATCTTTCACATTTCTTGAATGTATGAAGATGTCATCTTCCACACCTTCTACATTTACATAAGCATTACCGGTTTGATTGAAATCGATAATCCCGGTTAGTGTTCCGGCAATTTTCAAATTCACAATATATTTGCCTTTTTCCACTTCCTTGATTTTTTCGGAAGCCTGCAATTTGTGCAGGGCCTGGATGACAAGTTCACGCTGCCTTGGGTTCTTATAATCTATCCCGTCGGCAATCTGTTTATAATTATAAATTTTGGAGGCATTGGCGTTCATAAAACGGAGGATCAGTCTCCCGATCTCCATTAGTTTTAAATCATTTTTATGACTTATATATTTTCTTTTTTTTGGCATTTTAATTCTTTTAAATTGTTTGGGTCTAATAAACATCCCATATTCCAAGTTTCTCTATATATCTATAAAGGTAATTCAATTTTTTGTTACTTAATATGTATAAATTACATGCAAATCCTTTTCCATTTACTTAGAACAGGAGCTTTAGTTTGTATAAATTTACTACAAATCTGGGGAAGAAAAGAGAAAAAACCTTTTATTACAATATGAAAAGGTTCTGAAGAAAAATAGAATATAATTTCTATCGGACACCAAATGTACGAATAAAAAATAAATAAGGCTTGCCATATAATGTACAAGCCTTGTATATTTAGCAAACAGCAATTTTATCAACTCTGTTCTGGTGTCTTCCACCTTCAAATTCTGTTGAAAGGAATTTATCAGCGATTTCAATCGCCAGCTCTTTTGAGATAAATCTTGCCGGCATAGATATCATATTGGCGTCGTTATGTTGTCTTGCCAGTGTAGCAATTTCCGGCATCCAGCATAATGCACATCTTATTTTCTGATGTTTATTCGCTGTGATCTGAACACCGTTTCCGCTTCCGCAGATTAAAATTCCGAGTTCATTTTCCCCGTTTTCCACAGAGGTTGCGGCAGGGTGTACAAAGTCCGGATAATCCACACTGTCTGTGGAAAACGTTCCAAAATCCTGAACTTCAAATCGTTCTGAAAGATAGTTTTTAACAATCTCCTTATATTCATAGCCTGCATGGTCCGCTGCAATAGCAATTTTTCTTTTCATAATACTTGAATTAAGCCTTTTTAGATTTTATTTCCTTACAAAGGTAAGAATAATAACAATTCGTGTTAGTAAACCGGGAGTTAATTGTGAAAAGGTATGTTAATAAGTGTGGAAAACTTTTCTCAACTTTCTATTTTTAAAGATGAATTTATTTCGTAATAGAAAATCTTCCTGAAATATTTTATCACAACTTTCCGGAGGTTTTCTTCAGCTATCCCCAGATTTTTCCATAGTAAAATAACTAATAACTGCTTTAGATCAAAGTTATCCACAGTTGTTAATAAGTCAATAAAACAGCAGGTTTACAGAGATTTATAATGTGAGTTAAATATGAATTGAGTAAAAACTATTTGTGATAAACTTTTAAGCTAAAACTTATCCCCGAAACTAACAATACATAACAACAACTACATTATTCTTTTTTTTTTAAGAGAAAAAATTGTTGATTAATGGGTGAATGGGGTTGGGGAAAGTTTTTGAAAACTTTTATTTCAATGGATCTGTTGAAAAAGTTTAAAACCTTACATTTGTGAAACGAAAATTCAATGAATTTGTGGAATCGGGCTTGCCCGGGTTTGCCAAAGGCAGACAAAACGGATAAGCAAGATTTCATGAAACCAAAAAAATAAATCTACATATGAAAACAATCAATGATTTCAATTTCAGAGATCGGAAAGCTTTGGTAAGAGTGGACTTTAATGTTCCGCAAGATGATCAGCTTAAAGTAACAGATAATACAAGAATCGTAGCAGTGAAACCTACGGTAGAGAAAATTCTTAATGATGGCGGTTCTGTCATTTTAATGACCCACCTTGGAAGACCAAAAGGGGAGGTAAAAGATGAATTTTCTCTTAAACATATAGTAGGGGAAGTTTCTGCCGTTCTTGGGCATGAAGTGAAATTTGTTGATGAATGTGTAGGAGAGAAGGCAGAAAAAGCTGCTTCTGAACTGAAGCCCGGTGAAATTTTATTACTGGAGAATGTTCGTTTTCATAATGAAGAAGAGAAAGGTGATGAAGGGTTTGCTGAAAAACTTTCAAAACTTGGAGATGCTTATGTAAATGATGCTTTCGGAACTGCACACAGGGCTCATGCTTCAACAGCTGTTATTGCTCAATTCTTTCCTTCAACTAAATATTTCGGTTTATTAATGGCTAAGGAACTTGAAGCTATTGACAAAGTACTAAAAAAAGGAGAAAGACCTGTTACAGCTATTCTGGGAGGGTCTAAGGTTTCAACTAAAATTACCATTATAGAAAATATCCTTCCTGCAGTAGACAATTTAATTATCGGAGGTGGGATGGCATTTACATTTATTAAAGCACTTGGAGGCAAGATCGGAAATTCATTGGTAGAAGAAGATAAGCTTCCTTTAGCGCTGGAGATTTTAGGAAAAGCAAAAGAACACAAAGTAAAAGTATATCTTCCTTCTGATGCTATTATTGCTGAAAGCTTTAGTAATGATGCAGAAAAAAAAGAAGCTGACATCTATGCAATTCCTGAAGGATGGATGGGATTGGATGCAGGCCACAAATCCAGAGATCAGTTCAATGATGTACTTTTAAATTCCAGAACAATTCTTTGGAACGGTCCGATCGGGGTTTTTGAAATGTCAAACTTTGCGGGTGGAACAATAGCTCTTGGAGATAGTATTGCTGAGGCAACAAGGTTAGGAGCTTTCTCTCTGGTAGGGGGAGGGGATAGTGTTGCTTTCGTTAAGCAATTCGGATATTCTGACAAAGTAAGTTATGTTTCTACCGGAGGTGGAGCAATGCTTGAAAGTCTTGAAGGATTGGAGCTTCCGGGAGTAGCTGCAATAAACAATTAATGAAGAACCATCAACAGTATAGCCTGCTAATTTTATTAGCAGGTTTTTTATTGTTTTGAAACCCAAACCTGCTGTTTCAGTATTCTTATTTTACGGAGAAAAAAGGCAAAAATGGGCCTCATTCTCACTTCTTTTACCATTTTATTTCTTTCTGTTCTATCTGTTTTTATTCTTATATTCATAATTTTATTACAAATATAGTGTCATTTTGATAGCTTGTAACGAAATACATCCTGTATTAATTATTTATATTTTTCCTATTTCTCTAGTCAATATAATAAAATTTTTTAAGGAAATGTTTTCTCCTGTTTCTGTTATTTTTGATTACTTTCCCTGTGAAAAATCTCTGTGCAAAGCTGTTTACTTACAATGAATGTATTTCATTTTCTAATATGTTATAATTATAAGTTATAATGATTAAGAAGCTCATTTTTACAAAAAGTAAAATAATTTTATTTTATTTTTTGTGAGTATTGCTCAATATTTCTGTTTTTTGGATTATATAATATTCTATAGTGCTATTGTTTTCTACTATTCTTTATTCATTTTATTTATTAGATTTTTGTTCTTGGAATTTAATTTTTTTTCATGCCTTTTTATTGAATAGTCAACTTATGAAAAATTTTCAAAGCTTGTTTTTTGGTTAAGGATAAATTTTATATTTTTTCTATTGAAGTGTGAGTTTAAGGCATTTTATTTTTCTGAGATTTTATTTCAGAAAATTTTAAAAATTATTTTTTCTGCCTAGTTATTTTTGTTCTTATTATTTTATTAGAATTTAACAAGTCTCTAAACTTTTTTTAAAATTTATAAATTATAGAGTAGGGGGATGGTTAGTTATTTCAAATAATAGCTTTTATTTTAATACAAACAAATAATCTTTTACTGTTAAAGATTTTTCAGATAACTTATGAACATGTTTTACAACAATGTGATTGAGCAGTTATTCCTATTTCTATTAATTGTCTTTTAATCCTGATCAATCTTTTTTTAAAGGGTAGAAATTATTTTTAATTAGGCTAAACAGGGTAGGGGAGTATAAAGTGCAAGTTTTGTATTTCAATTTTAAATTTTATTCAATTCACCCATTTGGTATATCCGGATAAAAATAAAACTCAGGAGTAAATTTCCTGAGTTTTTAGAATTTTTAGTTAGAAATGTCGAAAATTGACCTTCAGAAATGGCTTAAAAATCGATTTTCTATTTTTTTTCGATAATATATATCAAACTTGAAAATTCGTTTGAAAAAAGAGCCTTTATGTTCGAAATTGTTCCGTAGATCATTGCTTTTAGCCAAAAAAGCGGTGATTTTTTATATTTTTCGCTTAGCATGGAGATGTAATAGGCATCTAGGACTAAAGGTTTGATTTTTCTCATTTTCCAGTTTGGTTTCTTTGAAATTAAATTTTCCATTCCGTTTTTAGAGAAATGGTAGATGTGTCTGGGTACATCATAAGCAGCCCAATATTCTTTATAATGTTGAGCATCATAAGAAGTAGGGTTGGGAACAGCAATAATAAGCAATCCTTTTTCTTTTAATTTCGTATGAAAAATATTGAGCATTTCATCCTGATTCTCAATATGTTCAAATACATGCCAAAGAGTAATGGCATCCAGACTCTGATTTTCAATTTTGTGAATATCATTCAGAATAATAGCTTTTGCTATTTTTCCTTCTGCGGCTTTCCTGGCATCTGAGTCCGGCTCAAAACCAAAAGTTTCAAAATCAGTTTCAATATATTTTACAAATTCCCCGGCTCCACATCCATAGTCCAGAACTCTGGATCCTTTTTTTATTCTATCTATCAGAATATTTTTTTTGTATTGCAGATTGAAAGATTGAAGGAATTTATAAAGCTTTTCTTTGAGACTTCCTGAATCCTGATGGTGGGAGATGTAATCTTCGCTCTCATAGTACCTTGAAATATCAGATGGAACAGGAGAAGTTTTAAAAAACGCCTTTTGTTTCTGTTTCTTTGATTTCAAATATTTCCTGTGAAAGAAAATGATCCTTTATTTTCATTGAAGTTGTTTGCTATTATATTAAAAATTAAGATATTCAAAAAGCTGATATCGCTTCATAAATACCTTAATTTTTATTTTAAATTTTAAAATGTTTCACGTGAAACATTAATTTTTTAACGGCCTAAATACACTAGTAAAACGTTTATATCGGCCGGAGAAACACCACTTATCCTTCCCGCCTGTGCAATAGTTTTGGGACGTACGTTAGACATCTTCTGTTTTGCCTCCGCCGAAAGACTGGATAATTTAGAGTAGTCGAAATCATCTGGTATTTTAATATTTTCCAAACGGTTCAGTTTAGCTACATTTTCCTTTTCTTTTTCAATATACCCCTTATATTTGATATTAATTTCTGCTTGCTCTCTTACTTCATCACTATATTGGGTAGAAAATTCTTTAATGGCTTCAATTTCATCCAGTTTTGCTAAAGTCATGTTAGGTCTGGTAAGGATCTGAGCGGCTCTGTATGCCTGATCTACCGGGCTGCTTTCTATAGATTCCAGGATAGGGTTGATAATTCCTGGTTTTAAAGAAGTTTCCCGAAGAAACTCTTCAAGTTGTTGACTTTCAGATAGTTTTGTTTCTACTTTTCTTAATCTTTCTTCTTTTGCCAGTCCCAGCTGAAATGCTTTTTCTGTTAACCTGATGTCTGCGTTATCCTGTCTTAAAAGAAGTCTGTATTCAGCACGTGATGTGAACATTCTGTAAGGTTCCTCTGTTCCTTTTGTAATAAGATCATCGATAAGAACCCCAATATAGGCTTCATCTCTATTAAGAATGAATTCTTCTTTTTCATGAACTTTATTGTGGGCATTGATACCTGCGATTAGTCCTTGTCCTGCTGCTTCTTCATACCCTGTAGTTCCGTTGATCTGACCGGCAAAGTATAAATTGTCTATCAATTTTGTTTCTAAGGTATGCTTTAGCTGAGTAGGAGGGAAGTAGTCATACTCAATAGCGTAACCTGGTCTGAAAACTTTTACATTTTCAAATCCTGGAATATGTTTCATTGCTTTGATCTGTACATCTTCAGGAAGAGAAGAGCTGAAACCGTTTACATAGATTTCTACCGTTTTCCATCCTTCCGGTTCCACAAAAAGCTGATGTCTGTTTCTTTCTGCAAAACGATTGATTTTATCTTCAATACTCGGGCAGTATCTCGGGCCTAAGCTCTGAATTGTTCCATTGAACATGGGACTTCTGTCAAAGCCTTCTCTTAAAATATCGTGCACGGTTTCGTTTGTATACACGATATGACAGCTTAATTGTTTTGTGAGTTTAGGAGTGTCAAGATAGCTGAACTTTTGAGGATTTTCATCTCCTTTTTGTTCTTCCATTTTTGAATAATCCAGGCTTCTTCCGTCTACTCTTGGTGGGGTCCCGGTTTTCATTCTTCCGGCTTCGAAACCTAAGCTTACCAATTGTTCGGTAATTCCGAATGCTCTCGGTTCACCCATTCTTCCTCCACCTAGTTGTTTATCTCCAACGTGAATTAATCCGTTAAGGAATGTTCCGTTTGTGAGTACAACTGATCTTCCTTTGACTTCAATTCCCAGGGAAGTTATAACTCCGGTTACTTTATTATTTTCAACAATAAGCTGTTTTACCATATCCTGAAAAAAATCAAGATTGGGGGTATTTTCTAATGCTAATCGCCATTCTTCTGCAAAAAGCATTCTGTCATTCTGGGTTCTTGGAGACCACATTGCGGGACCCTTTGAGAGGTTGAGCATTTTGAACTGAATAGCTGATTTGTCTGCTACAATTCCGGAGTATCCTCCCATGGCATCAATCTCTCTTACGATTTGACCTTTTGCGATTCCACCCATTGCGGGGTTGCAACTCATCTGTCCGATGGTCTGCATATTCATTGTAATCAATAGTGTTTTTGAACCCAGATTAGCTGCTGCTGCTGCTGCTTCACAACCTGCGTGTCCTGCACCTACTACGATTACGTCATATAT
The DNA here is from genome assembly GCF_000738495.1 of Chryseobacterium sp. P1-3. Taxonomy (NCBI): domain Bacteria; kingdom Pseudomonadati; phylum Bacteroidota; class Flavobacteriia; order Flavobacteriales; family Weeksellaceae; genus Chryseobacterium; species Chryseobacterium sp. P1-3. Next base: position 155,971 of record NZ_JPEQ01000010.1, on the reverse strand, counting down.
TTCTGAAATCATTTTATCGCGCTTATTTAAGCTTTATACTTTATCTTTTTTATTAATGTTTCACGTGAAACATTTTTGAAGAATGTACTGCAGATAAACTTATATTACTGCTATAATTGAGTACTTTAGATATCGGACTTTAAGTGATAATTTAATTTTAAATCTTTAAATCCCTGTATTTGGCTAAGTACAGATCTTCCATTCTCCGCATTTCTTTCTCTTCCTCTTCTGTCTTGTCTTTATAGCCTGCAAGATGCAAAATTCCATGGGCTAATACTCTTCTTAATTCTTCTTCATAATCTTTGGAAAGAGTAGAGGCATTGTCAGAAATGCGCTGCAAAGATACGAAAATCTCTGCGCTTATTGTTTTACCTTTTACATAATCAAAAAGTGATGATATCCGTATAGTAATCATGCTGTAAATAATCCTGGTTAATCTTCAAAAGATATTCGTCATCACAGAAAATGTAATTGATTTCTCCAAGCTTTTTTCCTTCTGAAAGAATAAGGTCTTCCAGCCATTTTTTGTAATCATTACTTACCGACTCGGGTAAGTTTTCGTAAAAAAATTGTATCATTGTATTAAAACCAGTGTCCTAAAATAACACTGAATATGCCTTTTTGATTGTTTTTAAGTGAGTGGCTGAAATTTACTTTAATCTGCCCGAAAGGAGATTTGTATCCTGCCGTAATTCCAAGAGAGCTATAATTTACTTTAACTGCATCTTCAAATTTAATATCATTGGAAAGGTTTGCAAAGCTGAAATTCCCACTGATGAAATAATTTTTATTGAATCTGAATTGAATATCATTAGAAGCGAGTATCACATTATTGGTATGTAGCTGTGCAAAATAAAATCCTCCGAAACTTTTGAAATTAATAATATTTTGCTCAAAAATTCCACCTAGTCTATACTGGTAATATTGAGGCAAATGTTCCCCGATTGTGATTCCTCCAAATAAATTAAGACGATAAGTAAATTGTTTTCCTAAAGGAATATTTACCCTAAGATCTGCCTTTACCTGGACGATTCTTTTATCTAGCTCAGACTTTAAAAGATCAATTACTTTTCCCTCAGCAGAAAAATAGACACCTTTTGTAGGGAATTCCTTATCATCCTGAGTATCGCTTTTTTAAAAATATGTAGGGATTCAGAAAAAACGCCCGTATCGTATATTTTCGCCGTTAATTTCCGCTCTGAAATAATCATGGCTTATACCACCACCAATTGCATACTTATCTTTCCAGACAGACTGTATATAAGCTTCATTTCTGGACCATTCCCATTTGTCTATGACATTATTGTCTACGTTTTTCAGATCAAAACTCATTCCGGAAGAGTAAATACCGAACCCCGGTATATATCCGTTGTCAATAAAATAATTCAGATAATATCTGAGCCTGTCTCCAACAATAACATCTACGGAAAGATTTGAATTTTTAAATAAAAGTCTCTTTGCAGAATAATTCAGAAGAAGCCCGGTTTTGAAAACTTCATCGTAATGTAACCCGAACTTTAAAAAATGACGGGTATCATCCTCGGTGACATATAGCTTTAGATAATTGGCGTCATTCTCCTGTACGATATCATAATTAATAAACCGGTAGTTATTCGTTGCAACAAGCTTATCAATCATTTTGTTGATGCTTCCATAAGTCTGGAGGGAAGGAAGACGTAGTCCCATTTTACCTAAAGTATAGTTTTTACCATAGATCTTGCTTCCTTCTATAGAAATACTATCTATCTTATAAACATTGGAATATATGGGATTTACACGTTGCCTGAGGCGATCAAATGAACGTTTAGGCAATTGATCAAGTATTTGGGTATATTTCAAACCTTCCACATAGCCGCTGTCCAGAATTTTTTTTCTTATCGTCATAGCTTGTAGCAGACATCCCTTTCAGATTGGGTTTGATATTGATGTCTGTATACTTATATTGTTTTCTTGTATCCTTTTTTATCCCAAAATCAATAACCTGGTTCAGGATGGCAATAATATTGTTTAAATCCTCTCTTTTTGAAAGATCCTGGTTCAGGTCCACTCCAATAACAATATCGATTCCTTTGTCCTTTAATGGCTTTGACGGATAATTGACCGTCATAGCTCCATCAATATAAATACTGTCTCCGATTTTAACCGGATCCATTAATGATGGAAATGCAGAACTTGCCATAATGGATTGTACAAGATCCCCTTTTTCAAAAATCTGCATATTCCCGCTTTCCAGATTGGTAGCTACACAAAAAAAGGGAATCGGTAATTTGGAAAAATCTTCTATATTGGAAACATTTTTTAAAAAGCTCTTTCAGTAAGTATACATTTCGCTGTCCGGTACTGATGGAAGAGGGAAGGGTTATCTTGCCATTCTTTAGCGGAATGGATAAAAGGTACTTATCTACGGATTTATTAAAAAAGCTGGCTTCCTGCCGGGATTTAGGATCCATAATCAGAGAATAAAAATCGGTATCCATAACGATTTTTTCTATTTCTTTCCCGGAATACCCTGAAGCGTATAGTCCACCTACAATGGCACCCATACTTGTTCCTCCGATATAATCTATTTTTACTCCTAATGAGTCTAACACCTTAAGTACTCCGACATGAGAAAAACCTTTAGCCCCACCACCGGCAAGCGATAGCCCAATTCTAGGGTTTTTCGGGATCACTAAATTCTTTTTTACCTGGGAATGGATCAAAAGCAATTGGAATACGAAGAGAAGAGTCAGGAGTTTTCTCATAGTTAATCTTTTATATAAATCCGTTTCACCCGGGGTGAAATGGAGGTTAATACTTCATAGGTTATCGTTTTGCAGTAGCCTGCGAATTCTTTTAAACTTGGTTTTGCGTTAAAGACGGTAACAGTGTCACCCTCCTTTACATTAGGAATGTTTTCAATATTGATCATCATCATATCCATGCAGATATTTCCAACAATAGGAGCAAGCATTTTATTAACGCCTAAGTTTCCTACCTGGTTTCCTATTAATCTTGGGATACCATCTGCATAGCCAACGGGAACGGTGGCAATTTTAGTAGGATGATCTGTTTTAAATTTTCTGCTGTACCCTACAGATTCTCCGTTTTCAACCATAGATATCTGAGAAATTACAGTTTTAAAACTCACTACAGATTGTAATTGTTTCTGTACTTCACCGTCAGGAGATTCTCCAAGCATTCCGATACCGATTCTCACCATATCATATTGATGTGCGGTATAGCTGGTAATGCCTGATGAATTTAGAATATGACGGATAGGAGTGTAGCTCAGCTTTTCTATCAGATAAGTGGAGTTCTTTTCAAAAATGTCCAGCTGCTTCAAGGTAAATTCCTTTTCTTCAGGCATATCGGATGAAGATAAATGACTGAACAGGCTTTGTACTTTAAGATTTCTTCCACTTAAAGTTTCACTCAACAGATCTAATTCAAAATCTTTAAAACCAAGACGGTGCATTCCCGTTTCCAGTTTTATATGGATAGGGTATTTTTTATCATACCCTGATTTCTGCACTGCTTCATAAAATAAATCCAATACCCTGAAACTATAGATTTCCGGCTCAAGGTTGTATTCAATAATGGTCTGATAACTGTGCTGCTCAGGGTTCATTACTATAATAGGAGTGGTTATCCCTTTTTTACGAAGCTCAACACCTTCGTCAACATATGCTACTCCAAGATAGTCGATATGATGATGCTGTAAAAACTCAGAGACTTCATAACTTCCTAATCCATACGCATTGGCTTTTACCATAGCCATCATCTTGGTTTCCGGCTTGAGCAATGATTTGTGATAATTGATATTGTGCAGAATGGCATTTAGATTAACTTCTAAAACGGTGTCATGCTTTCTGAGTTCAAGAATATCTTTCAGCCTTTCGATTTCGAATTTTCTTGCTCCTTTCAGAAGAATAATCTGGTTTTCTATTTCAGAAAGGTGTTTACTTTCAATGAGTTCTCTGGTATCAATAAAAGTATAGGTTTTAGATTTAAATAATTCACTAAATTTTGATATTTCATCACCGATCAGAAAAACAGAATCAAAAATTTTGTTCATTCACCAGTTCAGAAACCTCTTCATACAATTCTCTGGAATTGGCACTCACTCCTACAATATCCGTTAAGACTAATGATTTCTTTGGTTTATTGTATTCATTCAGAAATTGCAGGGCAGTCTTGAGAGAATCAAGGTCAAGATTAAAAGAATCGTTAATAACAATATTATTCTTAATTCCTTCAATCGCTTCAAGCCTCATTTCAATCGGCTTTTAAAAGGTTGATTTTTTCGACGATCTTTTTATTTTCGATATGTAACTCCTTTAAGACGGTAATAAGCGCCAGAGCATTGGTTAATGTAGCTTCGTCTCTCTGATGGGCCGGAAAACTTATTTCTTCACCAAAATATTGAACAATAATTTGCTCATCCCTGGAAATATTGTTTTTGATGAAAACCTGATTTTCTTTTTTAAGTCCGTAGGAAATTAATTTTTTTATCTGAATATAATTTTTTTATTTTTTTGACATACCAGGAGGTTGTCTCCGTTATAAATAATGACTTCGGAATTTTTAAAGAGCTTGATCTTTTCATCCACAAGTTCCTCCTCCGAGGAAAAGTTGGCCGCATGGGCAGTTCCTATATGAGTTAATAAACCGATTTGCGGATGAAAAATATTTTCCAGTTTATCCATCTCATCAGGCTGAGAGATTCCGACCTCAAAAATTCCAAGCTTATGGGTATTGTTGATTTGAAGCAGGGAAAGAGGCAGACCGATTTGTGAATTAAAACTTTTGGGGCTTTTTACTGTTGGAAATTCATTCCACAGACATTGATAAAGCCATTCTTTTAAAATGGTTTTTCCATTACTTCCCGTAATTCCGATAGATTGTAATTGGGCATTTTCAAAATGATATTTGGCTAATTTTTGAAGAAATTCTATGGAATTTTCAACAATGATCCATGTAATATTTTCGAATTGGGGATCATAATGTTCGGAAATAATGATACTGATACCTCTGTGAATGGCAGCTTCAACAAATTTTTCACCGGAATTTTTATGGGTGTTGATAGCAATAAAAGCAGTATTTTTTGTGGAATAAATAATCCTGCTGTCGAAAGCTATATTTTTAATCGTTAAATTTTTATCACCCATTACCTGTGCGTTGGTGATTTCTGCAATATGTTGTACGGTATAGTTCATTGGTACCCTTTCTCCTTATTTTAAGCGAAATTGCAAAACCGTAAAACTGTTAAGAAATGACTTATTATAAGACAACTCTTTTTGAAATTTTATGGCTGCTTTTCCCTTTCATTTTTATAGTAAATATAATGTTATGTTTTGTTACATTCAGCCTTTTTGCCGTTAGCTATTTTTGCTACTTCCTTTTCGAAAGCACTTCGTCAATAAAAACCCGGCGGCTTACAGCTTCATAGCTTTCCGTTTCACCCAATTCCACAAGATCATCTCCTTTTGAGGTTCTCATGGAATAATTGGCGAGATTCCCTGTTCTCTTACAAATAGCATGCACTTTTGTCACATATTCTGCTGTAGCCATGAGATTGGGCATGGGACCGAACGGACGTCCTAAAAAATCCATGTCTAACCCTGCAACAACTACTCTTACGCCGCTATTGGCAAGCTGATTGGCAATATCAACAATGCTTTCATCAAAAAAACTGTGCTTCATCTATTCCTACCACATCACAATGGGAAGCCAGCAGGAGAATTTCATTGGGATTTTCTACTGCGGTACTGCGTATTTTATTCTGGTTATGGGAAACCACATCCTCTACAGAATACCGTGTATCCAGCTTTGGTTTGAAAATTTCCACATTTTGCCCCGCCATTTCTGCTCTTCTTAATCTCCGGATCAATTCTTCTGTTTTCCCCGAAAACATAGAGCCACAGATAACTTCCATCCAACCGCTTTGTTTGGAATGATTAATTGTATTTTCTAAAAACATTTGTTAAATTAGCCGTATATTTTTAACATCAAAAGTAAGGAATTTTAATAAGAATCTTATTATGCAAAATATCCAAGATTTAAAGGAAAAGATTTTTTTTGAAGCCAAGAATATCATTGATAATCTGGACAAAATAAACAATGTAGACGAATTACTTTCCAGGCAAGATCTTGTGGATGAGCTTGCTAACAGGATTTCTTTTTTGAAACTGCTGGAAAAAAAATATAGAATATTTCATAACTGAAGATTCTTTTCAGCATTTGGAAAACCATAATGTATCTTTTACTTCCACAGATACCGATCATCATGAAGTGACCGAAGAGGAAGCCATTTTTAATAATGAGCTAAACGAAATAGATGAGCATGAACATGAAAATTTCACAAATGAAATTGAAGAAGAAGAGGTTTTCAATCATCAACTGAATGAAATTGTGGAAAACGAACTCCACGAAAATATTGTCAACTTCGTAGAAGAAAACCATGAGGAAAGCAACCAGCAAAAAAAAGTCTTATCAGGAAACTACCGAGGAAGAAGCGATATTCAATAATCAGTTGAATGAGATTGATGAAAGCGAACGGGTTGTTCATTCAGGAGCAGTTTTCAGCTTTATAGATGAGGAAAAGATTCTGGCTGACTCAACGCCTGATTCGGACGAAGATATCAATGAGGATATGTTTAATGAAAACGTAACCGAGGAAGAAGCAATATTCAATAATGAACTGAATGAAATAGATGACGATGCGGCTGAATCGGAAGTAAAGGCAAAAGAGGAAACCATTCCTGAATCTAAACTTACTGAGACTATTCCAAGTATTTTTGATACTGAAATGCTGGAAGATGAAATCCTCATTGAAGAAAGTGAAGAGCAGTTTGTTACTGCCAATATCTCTATAGAGCAGGGAGAAATGGCTACTGAAACCTCCAATGTAGACAATATCCTGAGCGAAATAAAGAATGATCATGCAACGGAAGAGGTAAAAGAAGAAAGCATTCTTGCCGAAGTGTATGACAGAAGAAAAATTATAGAAATAGACAAACCTGTTCCGGAAGAAACAGATAAACATGCTTCTGATAAAAGTTTTGAAAACTTAGAAGAATATAATCAGGAGAAAAAAATAAAATTAGCCAATATCAAAGGACTGAAAATCGTTCAGAGTCTTTTTGATGATGATCATTTGGAAAGGAAAATTCCTGAAGAAAAACAAAATCCTTTAGCCAAAGAAGACACAGGAAGTATTCTGAAAACTAATGTTCCTACCCAATACATGGAATCGGAAAAGCCGAAACCTGAATTTAAACTGGATCTGAATGACAGAATTGCCTTTTCAAAAATGTTGTTTGAAGGAAGCCAGGCTGACCTGAATGATACAGTGGCCCAGCTCAACCATTTTAAAACACTGGAGGAAGCCAAAGAGTATCTGAGTGATCTTTATTATGAAAGAAAATGGAATAAAGTGGATGAATATGCACAGAGACTTTGGATATTGGTAGAAAATAAATTCTTATAAATTTGAGCGGAATCCTTTATTTTGTTCCCACACCCGTAGGGAACCTTGAAGATATGACTTTCAGGGCAGTGAATGTCCTTAAAGAAGTAGACTATATTTTATGTGAAGATACCAGAACTTCGGGAATACTTTTAAAACATTTTGAAATCTCCAAACCTTTGAAATCATATCATTTGCATAATGAACATCAGGTAACAGAGAAAGTAATCACAGACCTTAAAAACGGTCAGAATATTGCCATCATTACTGACGCCGGAACACCCGGAATTTCAGATCCGGGATACCTTTTGGCTAAAGCGGGAGCAGATCATAATATTGAAATGATATGCCTTCCGGGAGCTACAGCCCTGATTCCGGCTTTGGTAGTTTCAGGACTGCCTAATAATGAGTTCCTGTTTGCCGGATTTTTACCCCAGAAAAAAGGGCGGCAAACCAGGCTGAAACAGCTTGCTGAAGAAAAAAAAGACGATTGTTCTCTATGAAAGTCCTCATAAGATTAATACAACTTTGGAGCAGATTAAAGAGTTCTTTGGAGAAGAAACAAAAGTGAGTCTAAGCAGGGAAATCTCTAAAAAATTTGAAGAAACTAAACGAGGGACTATCAATGAGTTAATTGAATTCTCCAAGAGTAAAACTTTAAAAGGAGAAATTGTTCTTATTGTCAATAATTCTATTTAATTATTCTTGAAAAAATTAGTATTTGTTTTGTGTTCTATAGTTTGTACAGCACAGACTAATCAATACACCAGGATTCTTTTATCCAAAAAAACAGGAAAGACAGTAACCTCATATTCTGAAGGATATGGTACAGTGTATGATCCTGATTCAAAAAAAGGAAGTATTGTAGACTCTTTGGGGGCCATTACCTTTGAATCCCCTTATAAAGGAAGCATATCTCATATTTTCAAAAACAGGTTTATTTTAAAATCTGAAGATAATAACAAAGTAAAATCAGCAATTATTGATGAAAAAGGAAATGAGATTATTCCATTGGGCAATCAGGATTTCGATACCCCCTGGCAGAGTGAAAAATGGATTATTGTTTCCAAAGAACGGAAGGAGGCTGTGTATGATTATAATGGAAAGGAAATTATTCCCTATTCAGAAAAAATAAGACTTTCGGGGAAGGACAGGTTTTTTGTTTTGAAAGATAAAAAATGGCTGTTATATGATAATAAGGGTAAGCAGCTTAGCGGGAGGGAATTTAAAGATGCCTACAGTTTTGAAAACGGAAAAGCATTAATCATCAATGAAGAGGGGCAAAGTGAGATTATCGGGCTGAATGGGGAAACGCTGCATACATTTTCAAAAAAGGTTCAGGATATCAGTGCTTATCCATATCTGATTACTAAAAATAATGTGACCGGAAAGTATGGGCTGATTGATATACAGGGAAATACTTTAGCGGATGAAATCTTTAAAGATATTACCCCGGAATATTTTGGTAAAAAAGAGTATATCTACCTGACCAAAAATAATAAAACAACGGTTTTTAACAAAAAAGACCAGAAACTTTATCCCAGCAGTTTTACCTATTTAAACCCTTTGCTGAATAATCTGTTCGCAGTGTATAATGAAAAGTCTAAAAAGACAGGAATTGTAGACCTGCAGGGAAGTATAATTTTCCCTCAGGAATATGATTTTATTAAAGCATTTACAGTTTCAGGAAGGGAGTTTATTTATCTTAAAAAAGGAAGAGAAGAACAGCTTCTGGACAAGACACTCAAAAATATTATAGGTGAAGGAACTGAAATCCTTGGATTTTATCCGGATAATCTGGTCATAAAAAAAAGAAAATACGTACTATACATTTTCAGTATCCGACCAGTCTGTAATTGAATTAAAAAATATCCGGTACATTAAGAACCAGGACTTTGAATATTTTAATCCGCTTAACCTGTATTCAAAGCCTCTTGTATGCAAAAACAGTGACAACCTTTTTGGGGTCCTGAATGGGAAAGGAATGGAAATTGTACCTTTTGTGTATGAAGATATTATTGCTTTTGAAAATTCTGAAAACGAAATTGTTGTAAAAAAAGAGGAAAAGTATGGTGTTTCAAACTTCCAGAATGAACCATTGAGAGAGATTGTTTATGATAAGTATTTTTGGATGAAGGAAGTCTTAAGATTGGAAAAAGATAAAAAATCAGACTTCATTTATTTCACAAGATTTAGAGACAGATCAGAACAGCTTCAATAAAACAGCAAAAAATAAATAAAATAATACAGTATTTTAATGATTTAAAGGTATTGAATGACAATTTATAATATCTTTGCAAACCGTTTAATTCTGAAAAGGAATTATGATACTAAGTAAGTCAGCTGTCACTGGCTGAATGAGTTATAAAAAAAATAATCGTCAAGAGATATGAAATTATTAGAAGGAAAAGTAGCACTAATTACCGGAGCTACAAGAGGAATCGGGAAGGGTATTGCTGAATTGTATGCTCAACAAGGGGCAAAAGTAGCATTTACTTATGCCGGTTCTGTAGACAAAGCTAAAGAATTAGAAGCAGCTTTAAGTTCTGTAACCCAAATCAAAGGATATCAGTCTGACGCATCAGATTATGATGCTGCTCAAAAAATTGGTAGAAGAAGTAATGGCAGAGTTTGGACAGATTGATATTCTGGTAAATAATGCAGGGATTACAAAAGATAATCTATTATTGAGAATGTCTAAAGAAGATTGGGATCAGGTGATTAAAGTAAACCTTGATTCAGTTTTCAACCTTACAAAAGCGGTGATCAAGCCGATGATGAAGGCAAGAGCAGGTTCTATCATTAATATGACTTCAGTAGTTGGTATACAGGGACATGCAGGACAAGCCAATTATGCCGCATCTAAAGCCGGTGTTATCGGATTTACAAAATCTGTGGCCTTAGAATTAGGATCCAGAAATATCAGATGTAATGCTATTGCTCCGGGATTTATTGAAACGGAAATGACTGCTGTTTTAGATGAAAAAATAGTTCAGGAATGGAGAGAAGGGATTCCGATGAAGAAAGGAGGAAAACCAGTTGACGTAGCCAATGCCTGCGTTTTCTTAGGAAGTGAAATGTCATCTTACATTACCGGACAGACGCTTAACGTAGACGGAGGAATGTTAACTTAAAAATATAAAGAGGCCTTACAATTTGTAAGGCCTCTGTTATTATTTTCCGGAATCTGCTTTATCAGCAAAATCTTTGAGGGGATCAATTAAAAACCTGGTTTTCCTGCTCCTGGACCCTGATAAATGTAGTTCGTTTAGAAAGTTCCTTCAATTGGGAAGCTCCCACATACGTACACGTAGAACGTACCCCACCTAAAATATCTTTCACGGTTTCCGAAACAGGACCCTTATAGGCTACTTTTACAGTTTTTCCTTCAGAAGCACGGTATTCTGCTACGCCTCCGGAATGTTTATCCATAGCTGTTTTAGAGCTCATCCCATAAAATAAACGGTATTTTTTACCATTTTCTTCAATCATTTCTCCGCCGCTTTCATCATGGCCGGCAAACATTCCGCCCAGCATCACAAAATCTGCGCCACCACCAAAGGCTTTCGCTACGTCTCCGGGAACTTTACAGCCTCCATCCGCGATGATATGGCCGCCTAATCCATGAGCAGCATCAGCACACTCAATAATAGCAGAAAGCTGAGGATATCCCACTCCTGTTTTTACACGGGTAGTACACACTGAGCCTGGCCCTATTCCTACTTTAATAATATCTGCCCCTACCAGCAGAAGCTCTTCTACCATTTCTCCTGTAACCACATTGCCGGCAATAATGATTTTATCCGGAAAATTGGCCCTTGCCCGCTTCACAAAGTCAACGAAATGCTCAGAATAACCATTTGCCACATCTATACAGAGAAACTCGATTTTCGGATGCTTTTCAAGGATGTGCCTGATTTTTTCTTCATCAGCTTTTCCCGTTCCGGTGCTTAGGGCAATATATTGATGGATACTTTCCGGCTGGCTTTCCAGGAAACGGCTCCATTCCTCAGGAGTATAATGCTTATGAATGGCAGTGATAATCTGTTCTTTAGCAAGTTCAGCGGCCATTTCAAAAGTTCCTACCGTATCCATATTGGCAGCAATCACCGGAATACCTTTCCATTTTTTCTTGGTATGTCGGAATGTAAATTCTCTTTCAAGATTTACTTCAGAACGGGATTTTAATGTAGACCGTTTCGGACGGAACATTACATCCTTAAACCCCAGTTTTATGTCATATTCTATGCGCATTTTATAATTATTTATCAGAATAAAGGTAGTAAATATTCTGAAATGGATTATTTTTGAGGCAATGGATTTTCCTGTAACTTTTCATATTTTCGGTAAAACGGTTCTTGCTCATCCTCTATTTGAAGCGGTTGGAATGTTTTTGGGAATGCGCTATTATTTCTATCTTAAGCGGAAATCCAAAGAGAAATTGTCTTTCAACACTTCTGCTGCAGTTTTAATCGGAGCTACAGCAGGCGCTTTAATAGGCTCCAAATTAATCGGAAACCTGGAAAATCCTTATGTCCTGTTTGAAAACTTCAGTATTCGGAAATTCTGGTCTAATAATACGATTGTTGGAGGCCTTGCCTTTGGGCTAATCGGGGTAGAGCTGGCGAAAAAAATAGTACACCACAAGGAAAGTACAGGAGATCTGATTGTTTTTCCCTTAATGTTTGCGATGATAATAGGAAGAATAGGCTGTTTTCTTACAGGAATCTATGAAGAAACCTATGGCATTCCCACCAGATCGGTCTTTGGGATGCACCTGGGTGATCAGTACCTGAGACATCCGGTTGCCCTTTACGAAATCGGGTTTTTAATGATGCTTTGGATTGTACTGCAATATATTCAGAATCAGAAGAAACACCGTTCCGGTTTTATCTTTCAGCTGTTTATGCTGAGCTATTTTATCTTTAGATTCTTTCTGGATTTTATCAAACCCCGGATAGAAATCATAGGAAATCTCGGCACCATTCAGCTGGTATGTTTATGTGTTATTATTTACTACATTTATCAGATTAAAAACACCCGGTCTTTATATTTAAAATATTCAAGATGAAAACTTTAACCATTTTAGAAGCTGGCAACCTTGCCGGAGTTGTCATTATGATCATTGGAATAATCATTTTAGGTGCCTTATTTATTTCGGTGATTGCTACCTTCGTAGTGAAACTCATTTATGAGTGGAAGGGAGACAGGAAATTCAGTAAAAAACAATTTATACAAACCATGTTAATATGCCTGCTGGTCTGTGGCCTGATCAGCGGATATATCTGTGGTGGAGGATTTTAAAACTTAATTATGCCCATAAGAAATTATACTTATTACGATTATACAATCAGCTTGTGCCCGGAATGTCTTAAAAGGGTGGGAGCAAAAATCATCATAGAAGATGAAGCTGTTTTTATGACTAAAAGATGTCCGGAGCATGGTTTTTTTTAAAACCAAAATAGCTTCAGATGTTCATTACTACAAAAACATCCGGAATTATAATAAAGCTTCAGAGATGCCCCTTCAGTTTGGAACGGATGTAGAATACGGGTGTCCCTATGATTGTGGGCTTTGCGTAGATCATGAGCAACACAGCTGTCTTTCGATTGTGGAAGTTACAGACCGGTGTAATCTGACCTGTCCTACCTGCTATGCCATGTCTTCTCCGCATTATGGCAGTCACAGAAGCCTGGAGGAAATAGAAGCCATGTTTGATGTCATTGTAAAGAATGAAGGCGAGCCTGATGTTGTTCAGATCAGTGGAGGAGAACCAACCATTCATCCGGAGTTCTTCAAAATTATGGATATCGCAAAATCCAAACCCATTAAACACCTGATGCTTAATACCAATGGGATAAGGATTGCCAATGATCCTGGTTTTGCAGAAAAACTGGCTACTTATGCTCCCGAATTTGAGGTATATCTTCAGTTTGATTCTTTTAAGCCGGAAGTACTGGAGGATTTCAGGGGAAAAGACCTTACCTCTGTCCGTATGAAAGCTCTTGAAAAGCTGAATGAACTTAATCTTTCCACGACATTAGTTATTGTTCTGCAAAAAGGAAAAAATATTGATGAAATCGGGAAAATTATTGAATTTGCGCTGAAGCAGAAATGTGTAAGAGGAATTACGTTCCAACCGGTGGAAATAGCAGGAAGAAACAGGGATGATTCTGCGCGGGAGAAAATTACATTAACGGAGGTCCGGCAAGAAATCCTTAATCAGTTTCCACTTTTAAATTCAGATGATATCATTCCGGTTCCATGCAACCCTGATGCGCTGGCAATGGGCTATATATTAAAACTTGGAGGTGAAGTTATTCCCTTGACACGGTATATTAATCCTGCAGACCTATTGAACAATGAATCCAGAAATACGATTGTCTATGAACAGGATACAGGACTTCACATGCAGTTGCTTGATATATTCAGTACAGGGATTTCTGTAGATAAAGTAAAGCCTAAAGTGAACCAGTTATTGTGCTGTCTTCCTGAAGTATGTGCCCCTGATTTGGATTATGATAATCTATTCAGAATTATTATTATGAATTTTATGGACGCCCATGATTTTGATGTTCGTGCCGTAAAAAAATCATGTGTTCATATCGTCAACAAGGATTTGAAGCTAATTCCGTTTGAAACCATGAACCTTTTCTACAGGGATGATAAAAAAAGTTATTTAGAAGAACTGAGAAAAGAAGATAAGGTATTATTCTAACATAGAAGTAAATTGGTCTTTCTATTGAATTTCTATATTTTTACGCGTAAACATCTGTGATTATCTGCAAAAATCTGTGATTAATCAAAGAATTTAATTTTCCCACTTCACAGATGATTGCACATAAATGAAATCTGTGTTATCTGTATAATCTGCGTGAGATAAAAAAAAGCGTGAAATCAAATTTCACGCTTTTCTATTTTAAATAACAGTATTATTTAGACTCTTTTACAGTGTCAAAAACCATTACTTCTTCCAAGGTTTTCATATATTCATACGCAGTAAGATCAAACTTCACGGGTACGATAGAAATATATCCGTTTGCCAAAGCCGTTTCATCTGCATCTTCAGATTCATCCATATTGTTGAAATACCCTGTAAGCCAGTAATATTTTTTACCATGCGGATTTATTCTTTCATCAAAGCTTTCTTCCCATTTCGCATGAGCCTGTTTACAGACTTTTTACTCCCTTGATTTCTTCTGCAGGAAGCTTAGGGATATTAACATTAAGAACTATTCCTCTAGGCATTGGATTTTCCAATGTTCTTCTTACAATATTCTGAATATATTCTTTAGCCTGGGTAAAATCTGCTTCCCAGCTGAAATCAAGTAATGAAAATCCAATGGCAGGAATGCCTTCTACTCCTGCTTCTACAGCCGCAGACATGGTTCCTGAGTAAATGACATTAATTGACGAGTTGGCTCCATGATTAATTCCCGAAACGACAATATCAGGTCTTCTTTTCAGGATCTTATCAAGAGCCATCTTTACACAATCCACGGGTGTTCCGCTACAGGAATAGTCAGTCTGGGGGCCATCAAGAGTGACCTCTTCATAGCTTAAGGTAGAATTAATGGTGATGGCATGACCTTTTCCGCTTTGAGGAGAATTTGGAGCTACTACAACAACTTCTCCGATTTCATTCATAAAATTAATTAGATTCCTGATGCCGGGCGCTGTAATTCCATCATCATTAGTAACCAGAATAAGTGGTCTTTCCATATAGTATTTAAATTTTTTAATATTACAGGATTGTTTGTTCATTTTTTTGAATAGAACAAAAGAAACCTACCTACAAATGTAGTTAAAAATAACCTGTTATAAAATATTCAATGTATTATAAACAGGTGTGTTATCTAAAAAAATGAGTCGGGAAAGTAAAAGACAGGAGATGGAATAACGGATATAAGGTAAAAAAAACATCAGTACTCCACAGATGCTTTATTTTCTGGATAATATCGATATACTACAGCTGAAATAAAACATCTGTTAAAGCCTGATATTAAAATCGGATGAATTTTTTGATGATAAACTGAATTAATCAAGTGGCTTCCTGCCTGTAATGATATTATAAAGAATCACAACAATGGCGATTATCAGCAGAATGTGTATTAAATATCCTGTACTGATTCCCGGAATTACTCCTGCAATTCCTAAAAGCCAAACAACGATGCAGATTACTGCGACTAACCATAATAGACTTCTCATGACAATACAATTTAAAGTTATATGATTAATTACCAGCATATTTTATGCCTTTTATAGTATAAATTATATTTTTCTTACATCTTATTTTTGATTTTTAAATAAAAATTAACTCGTTGTAAAGTAAAACAGGCGGCAATTTACAGCCTTGTTATCCAGATAAAAGCTCCTGATCATAGGATATGTTTGAAATAGTGCTTATTATTTTAATAAAAATAGCCAAAACTATTCGGTATTTATAAATAAGGTATTAAATTTGATCGTTTGTAACAGCACCAGCAATATTGCTACTAATTACAATACTTAGATTAAAAAATAATAAATACAAGACAGTTTATGTGGAAAAATTTCAAACTGAATAAATTTTTACTCCTAATTCCATTAACCAGTCTAATGTTTTGTTTCAACTCGCCAAAGAATGACGATGAAAAGATGCAAACAATAATGGTGAGCGTAAAAAATACACTTTCTTATCTGCATTATAGCCCGAAAACGATTAATGATGCCTATTCGAAAGACGTTTATAAGCATTATTTCGAGTTGGTAGACCCTGCTAAAAGATATTTCCTGCAATCTGATATGGATGAATTCAGCAAGCATGAAACAAAACTTGATGATTACATCAGCCAGGGAGATCTTAGCTTCTATAAGCTCACTATCGACAGATTATATCAAAGGGTGGATGAGATTGATAAAATCACACAGGATATTTTCAGCAAGCCGATCAATTTACAGGAAGATGAAACCCTTACTCTTGAGCCGAAACTTAAAAAGACTCCAGCCAATAAGCAGGAACAGTATAATGAATGGAAGAAGTTTATTAAATACAATATTCTTCAGGAAATTGAATCAATGAACAGTAAGGAAGAAGCTCAGAAAGAGAAAAAAGATTCCATTCAGAAATATAAGCTTAAAGATACCATCAAGCTGAAAATTTTAAACGCCTGATGAGAAAATAAAAAAAGCAACTGATGAAGTGAAAGATCTTGTAAAAGATACCTTTACCAGATTTAAGAAAAGAAAGAAAATGGATTGGTTTACTGTGTATATGAATGCATATACTGAAGTATTTGATCCTCATACCAACTATTACTCTCCAAAAGATAAAGAAGATTTTGATACTCAGTTTACAGGAAAAGTAATTGGAATCGGGGCCATTATTCAGGAGAAAAAAGGAAATCTTTACTTGGGTGCCCTTACCATTGGTGCACCGGCATGGAAATCCAAACAGCTTTCAGAAGGAGATAAGATCTTAAAGGTAAAATCCAAGCCTAAAGATGATGCTGTGAATGTAGTGGGAATGCTGTCTGATGAAGCTGTGCGCCTGATCAGAGGAGAAAAAGGAACCCCGGTTACCCTTACCGTTCAGAAAAAAGACGGTTCGATAAAGGATGTAACTATGATCCGTGAAGAAGTAGCTATTGAAGATACTTTTGCAAGAAGTATTGTAGTAAATGCCCCGAACGGGAAAAAGTATGGCTTTATCAATTTACCAAGCTTCAATGCAGATTTTGAAAACTCTAAAGGAAGGAATGCTTCAGATGATATTAAAAATGAGATCATTAAACTTAAAGCCCAGAATATTGAAGGAATTGTTCTTGACCTTAGAAATAACGGGGGAGGCTCTTTAACGGAAGTAGGGGATATTATGGGGCTTTTCATGGATGCCGGCCCTTATGTTCAGGTAAAAGACGGAAACGGGAAAATACAGACCTTAAAGAACAAATATGAAGCTCCGATCTGGGCAGGTCCTCTTGTGATCATGCAAAATGAGCTTTCAGCATCAGCGTCAGAAATTTTAGCAGGTGTAATGCAGGATTATGGCAGGGCTATGGTCATTGGATCCCCACAATCTTTCGGAAAAGGTACCGTACAGACATTTGTTGACCTGAACAGATTCCTGAATACGGAAGATGATTTTGGTTCTTTAAAGCTTACTATACAGAAGTTCTATAGAGTGACTGGAGAATCTACACAGAGAAAAGGGATAGTTTCCGATATACAGATGAAAGACTTCTTTACCTATGCTGAGGTAGGAGAGCGCTATGATGATTTTGCATTAGCATGGGACAAAATTCCGGCTACAAAATTCCAGAAACTGAATTATTTCAATATTCAGGCACTGGAAAAGGCAAGTGCAGACAGAATGGCTAAAAACAGTAATTATCAGTTGTTACTGGAATCTGCCCAGTGGAGGGAAAAACTGGATAAAGAAGAAACAATTACGCTGAATATCAATAAATTCAATGAGCTGATGAAACACAGAAAATCTCAGATTGAAAAATTCAAGGCTTTAACCAAATTTGAGAATGGGCTTCAGTTTGTGATGTATCCAAGTGAAATAGAAAGAGAGAAAAAAGATGAAGCTTTCAAGAAAAAATCTGAGATGTGGATTAAAAATCTTAAAAAAGATCTTTATCTCCAGGAAGCAATGAATATTGTATCAGATATGGGAGCAAAATCATAACATAAAAAATCCGCTAATGAAAATTAGCGGATTTTTTATTGTAACAGAAAGATTACTTAATTTCTACACATCCCACACGTCCGCCTGCATTTCCTGTAGGCTGGGTATGGAAATCATCCGCTGCGGCATGTACAATAAGGCCTTTCCCGATAATGTTTTTAGACTCATCGGTACAGCCTATACACCATTTATCGGTCTTGAAAGTTAATGTTGCATTTCCGTTCTGGTCAGCAACTAAATTTCCGATGTCTCCCATATGGAAGTGTTCAGCTCCCCATTTTCCATGGTCGTTTTTAGAAGGATTCCAGTGTCCTCCTGTAGAAGTGCCGTCTGCTGCAGAACAGTCTCCTTTTTCATGAATGTGTACTGCATGGATTCCAGGAGTAAGATTGGTGATATCCAACTTCATGATCACTTCATTTCCCTGTTGGGTAAACTTTGCTGTTCCTCCGGTTTGTGTTCCGCTCTTGGCGTTTACGGCATACGTTTTTGTTGTACCGCATGAAGCGGCTAAAAATGCGCAGCCTGCCAATAATGCTAATGTTTGTACTTTCATTTTTAAATGATTTAAAGTGATTTTTATGATAAATTTATAAAAGATTTTCCAAAGGGCTTTATGATTTGATGCTTTTTTCATGAGTAAAGCCGGAATAAGCTTCGTTTCAAAAGGATAAAGATGAAGGTTAAAAAAGAATTTTTTATTTCCTTCACGATATTTTTTTAATTTTAGTAAAAAATAGAATAGCTCCAGTTGTAGGATTTCATTCCCCGGTAAACATATGGTCATTTTATATACTTTTATCAGCGAAGACAAGCATCAGGATCTTGTATGCCGGTATTTAAATACTTTTTCCGAAGCCTTTAAAAATAAAATCCTGAAATACAGGAGATGGCAGGATGCTCAACTTTCACTCCTGGGAAGAGTCCTGTTACGACACGGATTGAAAAGCTATTACAATATTGAGGATGCTGAAATTGGCTTTTTATCCGGTCATAAACCATTCCTGAAAGAGCATAATATTTACTTTAATATATCACATTCCAAAAACCTGGTTGCCTGTGCTATCTCGGATTTTCCTGTTGGAATCGATGTTGAATTTTCTGACCCTTCGATTAACTATCAGGATTTTAAATTTCAAATGACACCGGCAGAATTTGAGAACGTTGATGGTTCTGCTGACAAAATCAATACTTTCTTTACCTATTGGACAGAAAAAGAGGCGGTGATAAAAGCGCATGGTGACGGCATGATGATTCCTTTGGACTCTTTTGAAATTTTACATAATGAGTGCAGTATTGATGGTAAAAAATTTTTTACAAAAAAAAGTTTTTATTGATGAACAATATCTTAGCTGTATTGCCTCAAATGACCCGGTCATTAAAACTAAAGAAATTATTCTGGATAAGTTTTCAATGTAAAAGGTTTCAGTCCCTCCCAACTGAACAAACGATCCTTCCGGGAACTGTTCAGAAAAAAGAAGTTGTAGCTGTATCCAGTGATTTCCCACTCGGGAACAAAAGAATGCCTTTCAGTAATATTTTTTTTTACAGGAGTAGTTTTTCAGATTATTTTTGATCCGGAAAACAATAACACCTATGAAAACACTAGGGCAAAAAATACTGCTTCTGATTTTTTTTCTGGCTTTTATGATGGGATATGCCCAGATAAAGATATCCGGTAAGGTGATCTTTAAAAACAAAGGAATCAATGAAGTAAATGTTACCTTGAAAAATACCTACGATGGAGCTACTACGGATGCCCAGGGAAATTTTTCTTTCGAAACTGCGGAAAAGGGGACCCATATCCTGACATTTACCCATCCTAAATATGAAGAAGTTGAAAAAAGTATAAATATTGATAGCCAGGAGATTATAGTGAGTGTCCAGCTTAAAGAACAGATCAGCGAAATTGATGCAGTAGTGGTTTCTGCAGGCTCTATTGAAGCCAGTGACAGGAAAAGGGCAACCGCGTTGCTTACTCCCATTGATATTTATACAACCGCAGGCGCAGACGGACAGATTTCTTCAGCTTTAAATTATCTTCCCGGTGTACAAAAGGTTGGAGAATCGGAAGGGCTGTTTATAAGAGGGGGCACGGCTACGGAATCTAAGATTTTTATGGACGGGAGTCTCATCAATAATTATTTTTCCAATTCAATACCGGGAATTGCGGGTAGAGACCAGTTTAATACCTCTCTTTTTAAAGGGAATATATTCTCAAGTGGCGGATATTCTGCATTATACGGGCAAGCCTTATCGGGAGCACTGATGCTGGAAAGTGTAGACCTTCCGGATCAAAGCTCATACAATTTCGGGGTTTCTCCTATTTTTTTAAGTGCGGGGTTTCAAAAGCTAGGGAACAATAAAAACTACTCTTATGGAGCTTCTGCGGGCTATTCTCTTTTAAGCCTGATGCAAAAAGTATTTAATTTCAATACTAATTTTATCAGTGCTCCGCAAGGCCTGAACAGTGATTTTAATTTTAGAATAAAAACCAAATCCGGAGGCTTTTTTAAATATTACGGGATGTACAACTCCAATACAATGGGAGTGAAAACGGAGAGTCTGGAATCCGGATATGATTTCGCTTTAGTGAGATTAAAAGGACAGAATACTTATCACAATCTATCTTTCAGACAAAAATTTGGAAAATACCTGTTCAATGCGGGCACATCCTATGCCTATAACAGGTCAGACCTTAAATTTTCTACTGAAACCGACAATGTTGAATCGGGGCAGACAAGACTTTTAACAGACGGAAATTATATCAATTTCAAGGCCGTGCTGGAAAGAAGAATTAATAAAATAAGTGCGGTAAGGGGAGGTTTTGAACTGAATAATGCCGATGAGAAGTTAAGTTTTGAAGCAGTGAACAAGCATTATAAAGATTTGATTTCTTCTGCTTTTATAGAAACTGACCTGGGTTTCAGCAATGCCCTATCCGCAAAAATAGGAATAAGGGCAGAGAATTCATTTTTTTTGGATAAAAGTAATATTGCTCCACGTTTTGCTCTGGCTTACCGTTTTGCCAAGGATTGGACAACCAGTTTTGCTTATGGTCTTTTCTATCAAAACCCCGAGAGCAGATACATTAATGGACCTGCCTATCTTGGATTTCAAAAATCTCAGCACTATATTTTCCAGATCCAAAGGAGCTCAGAAGGCCGGAGCCTGCGTTTTGAGGCCTTTTACAAAAAATATGATGATCTGATTAAAACTTTTACGATAACCCCTGGAAAAGAACAGAATCAGCAGATCCTGAAAGCATTCAGCAATGATGGATATGGTTATGCCAAAGGCCTTGAATTGTTTTGGAGGGATAATAAAAAAACATTTGAAAATATAGATTACTGGATTACATACTCCTTCCTGGATTCGAAAAGGGATTTTCTGAATTATCCGGTAAGCTTAAAACCCGGTTTTGCTGCTGAGCATACTCTTTCAGCCGTACTAAAGAGATTCATTCCCGAATGGAAAATGGGAGTAAATCTATCCTACACCTATGCCAAAGGACGTCCTTATTACGATATCGTTACTACGGTTGACAATGCAACCCCGGTTAATTATATCAGGAATGAAGGACGTTTAAAGGATTATAATGCTCTCAATTTCAGTATCAATTATCTCCCGAATCTTGGTAAAAAGGGTGCTAAAGCGTTTACTGTATTTGTATTAAGTATTTCCAATATTTTAGGATCAAAGAATGTATATGGATATAATTTTTCTGTAGACGGATCCCGTAGTTCAGCCGTAGTTCCTCCGGTAAATACGTTTGTGTTTGTAGGAGCCTTTATCAGTTTTGGAGTAGATAAAACACAGGATGCTATCAATAATAATTTATAAAAGCATAACTTCGATATTTATTATAACTAACTTTTAAAAAATTATATAATGAAAAAATACATTTTAAGCTTTGCTTTAGTTCTGGTAAGCTTAACAGCTTTTGCACAGGCAGATTATGAAAAAATAATGACTGAAAAAATTGCTAAAATCGAGACGTGCAAAACCCCGGAAGATTTTCAGGCCCTTGCCAATGATTTTCAGAGAATAGGAAGTAAGGAAAGCTCACAATGGCTTCCTGCTTATTATGCAGCTTTTGCCTCCATTCAAAAAGGAAGGGTACTGATGAGAAACGGAAATATGCAGGAACTGGATGCCATAGCTGGTCAGGCGGAAAAGTATCTGGCTACAGCACAAAACCTTGCCGGAGCAGATAATGCGGAAATTCATTTGTTGCGTAAAATGGCTTTTTCCTTAAGAATGATGGTGAACCCACAACAACGGTATATGACTGATGGGGTGAGAGCGGCGGAAGAACTCAATGTAGCTGAAAAACTGGATCCGGCTAATCCAAGGATTGCCCTGATTAAAGCAGAAGATACCTACTTTACTCCGGAACAGTATGGTGGAAGTAAAACAAAAGGAATAGAGCAATTTAAAACGGCATTAGCCAGGTTTAATTCCTATAAACCCAAAACAGCTTTAGATCCCAATTGGGGTAAATCCGAAGCGGAATATTTTATAAGCCTTCCTGCAGAAAAAACTAAATAAAAAAACCAGCCTTCATCCAGTGAAGGCTTTTTTTATGCGGTTCGGTTATAAAAACCCGCCTTTCGGTAAGAAAATAATTTTTGATACCTTTAATAAAAGCTAATTTTGAGTTAAGAGAACAGATCATGAGACGTAAAAATATCATCATTTTACTTTGGATATCGCTGGGAACAACATTGTTTTTCTTTTTGTTTTTTAATCACGAAAAGACTTTCAGGGCCTTTATGATAACCATGTTGCTTTCAGTGATGTACACCTTTGTATTGGGAGTGGGAAACGGAGTGATTAATGAGTTTCTCAACAAAAGATTCCCATGGTCTGAAGCAACCCGGACAAGAGCCGTTTTAAGTATTGTTTCCATCATAATCGGGAATTTTATTCTGGTGTATTTCTGTAATTATATGAATTATGTTGTCATTCAGAAAACTGCCACTGCAGAAGAATTTTTCTCACCGAAATATGGTTTTACCAATTGGTTTATGATCAATATTGCTCTTTTGATCACAGCGTTCCTTCATGCTAAAGGCTTTATGGAAGAACTAAGAAAAACCTCAAGGAAAGAAGTAGTGGAACAGAAGCTTATTGCCAAATCCGCGAATGCTCAGTTTGAAAGCTTAAAAAATCAGCTGGATCCCCATTTCCTTTTTAATTCTCTGAATGTTCTGAGCGCTCTGATTGATGAGAACCCGGGAAAAGCACAAAAAGTTTACTGCTTCGATGTCAAAAAATTTACCGGTATGTACTTGAACAAAAAGATAAAGAGCTGGTAACCGTAGAGGATGAAATCGAATTTGCAAAAACTTATTGTGACCTCTTAAAAACAAGATTTGAAGACAGTGTAGATTTTGTTTTTGAGATACGCCAGGAAGACCTCCGGAGGTACGTAGTGCCCCTGTCTCTGCAATTGCTGCTGGAAAACTGTATTAAACATAACTTTGCAACATCTTCAAAACCCCTGATCATTAGAATCTTTTCGGAAAATGATACGCTTTGTATAGAAAACAACCTTCAGGTAAGAGAGCAGATCAAAGAAAGTTCGGGCATTGGACTTGCCAATATTGTACAGCGTTATTCCCTGCTTACCAAAAAAAAATGTATTCATTGAAAAGTCTGAAGACTATTTTAAAGTAAAACTTCCGGTGCTTTCCAATAAACCTAATATAGTCAGCATTAAACCTGAAAATGAAGACCTGGCGTATGAAAGAGCAAAAAAGCGTGTGAAAGAACTTAAAAGCTTTTATGGAAACCTTACGTCTTATTGTATTGTTATTCCTTTTCTGATTATTATTAACCTTCTTACCAACCCAAAACATATCTGGTTCTATTTTCCGATGTTCGGCTGGGGAATAGGAGTGATCGCTCACGGAGTCAGTGTCTTTGCTATAGGAAAAAATTGGGAGGACAGGAAGATCAGAGAAATTCTTGAAAAACAAAGTAAACGATAAAACTATGAGAAATTTAAGTGAAAACGATATCCGCTACCAGGAAGCAAAAAGAATGGTGAAAAGAATCAAAGGGTTTTATATGTCTGCTTTTATTTATGTAGCAGTAAATATATTCCTCCTGTTTCTTAATTATGAAGGCTTGAAACCCGGGGAAAGCATTTGGCATATAGAGTATTTTATTGTTCCGGTTGTTTGGGGAGCTATCCAGATCTTCTACGGATTTACCGTTTTTTTTCCGGGATTCTTTCTGGGAAAGAACTGGGAAGATAAAAAAAATTAATGAGTTGATTGATAAATATGAAGATAGGGTGAAATAAGAAGGAAAGCATACAAGGTAATACACCATTAATAATAAATATAATCCAATGAATGTGCTCCAGGTTTTATTTGCAGTTTCTATGGCCGTTTGGTTTGTCAGTGAATTTTTATACAAAAATATACTGAAGTCCGGCAAGGAAGATAAAAAAGATAAAGACAAATCCACTCTTAATATTTTATGGTTTGCTATTCCTTTTTCCATCCTGGGAGCCGTGCTGGTTTCCCACCTGACCACACTGCCGATTGCCGGTGGAAGCTGGATTTATTATGCAGGAGAAGGGTTTGTTCTTATCGGTATTATTTTCAGATTTATCATTATCAGGTCCCTTGGGAAATATTTTACAGTGGATGTTACCATTAAACAGGGCCATAAAATTAAAAAAAGGAGGATTTTATAAATACATACGGCATCCTTCTTATACTTTTTCCCTGCTGACATCTCTTGGGCTTGGCTTATATCTGAATAATTGGCTGTCAATGGCTTTCGCGGTTATTCCCCCGTTCCTTGCTTTTACACACAGGATCAACATTGAAGAACAGGCTCTGATAGAACAATTTGGAGATGAATATATTCAATACAGAAAGAATACAAAGAAACTGATTCCGTTTATCTATTAGTTTAGATCCTGTCTTCTGTTGATATATTACGATTTTGAAATAAATGAATTTTTAAATATAAATGATTATTTGTATTGATTGGTTAATTTTAAAAAACCAAAAACTGCAAATAATGAAAACCTTAGACATCGTTATCTACACAGGGATTATTGTCTGGTCCCTGATCGAATATTATTACCTCAGGTTCCGGCGTTCCGGAAACGGAGATCAAAAAGTAACAGATAAAATAGGTCTTCAAAGGCTTTGGATTATTGCCTGTTTCACACGAATAAATCCGGTATTGATTTCAATACTTATAAAACTTCCTATTAGTGACATCATTGAATTCAGATATTTCGGGCTGGCAGTGTTTATAGGTGGAGTTTTACTAAGAGCATTGGCTATAAGAAATCTTGGAAACTTTTTCACGATGGATCTTACCATTAAAAAGGATCATCTGCTGATAACAAACGGAGTATACAGATAAGTCAGGCACCCTTCTTATACGGCAATGCTTATCGGTCTTATAGGAATTGGTCTGGCTTTAAATAATTGGTTATCACTCTTAATAGGCCCTCTTGTATTTTTTCTGGCCTTTGAAAGGAGGATCGCAGATGAAGAGAGAGGTTTGATAGGAAGGTTTGGAAATGAGTATATCCAATATCAGAAAAGGACTAAAAAATGGATTTCTTTTATATATTAGTTAACATAAGAGATACCAGGAACAGGATAATGGGTTATTTTTTTTTAAGAATTGTTTCAGTAATTCCAGATTTTTACCATTCGGGAAAAAAAATCTACCGTTCGGTAACATAAAGTTGATGTAAGGCTATTATACAGCCTACCTTTGAATCAGGAAAAAACAGCAATAACCTTTAAAACATTACATTATGGAAATATCAAATAAAGAAACTGCTTCCTATGAAAGAGCAGCAAAAAAAGTAAAAGAATTGAAGAAGTTCTACGAAAACCTTACTTCTTTTTGTATTGTTATTCCCTTTCTGGCCTTTCTGAATCTTATGACTACAACCGGATATTTATGGTTCCTATGGCCGATGTTGGGCTGGGGTATCGGGATAGCATTTCATGCTGTCAGTGTTTTCGGAATTGGAAAAAGCTGGGAAGAAAAAAAAGATCAGGGAACTGATGGAAGAAGAAAAAGAAAAACCTTATTATAACTTTAAAAAACCTTAGATCATGGATTACGATACTGCATACGGCAAAGTTCAGCAATTGAAAAAATTCTATAAAAACCTTGTATGGTTCGGCATTGTCACAGCAATTATCATTGGTAATAATTGGCTAGATAACGGGTTTCATCACAGGTTTTTCGGGGGACGTCTTTTGCTTGCCATTTGGGCGATTATTCTTATCATTAAAGCATTTTCTCTTTTTGTTTTAGATGACAAATGGGAAAAGGAAATCTTAGAAAAGGAACTTAAAAAAACAAAAGAGCCTGTAGATTTTTAAACCCGGAGTCTTTTAGTTACCTTTATTTTCTTAAAATCTGAAAACCAAAGCCATAGAGAATGATCAAAACAGTGATTATTGAAGACGAGAAGCCAGCTTCAAGGAAATTAGAGAGGATGTTAAGTAACTTTCCTGAAATAGAGGTGGTTGCTAAAATAGAATCAGTGGAAGAAGGGGTAACCTGGTTTTCTGAAAATGAACATCCCCAGCTTATCTTTTCAGACATTGTTCTGGGAGACGGGCTTTCATTTGATATCTTTGAAAAAGTTCCCACCAAAGGCTTCATTATCTATACGACAGCGTTTGATCAGTATACCTTAAAAGCATTTAAATTAAACAGTATCGACTATCTTCTGAAACCAATTCTTGAAGAGGATCTTGCCGGTGCTGTTGAAAAATTTAAATCCTTTATTCCGGCTAATCATGATATCGGATCCCGGGATATCAAGCAGCTGATCAGAAAAGAAAAATCCATCCTTTCAAGAATCCTGGTAAAAATCGGATACAATCTGAAAATTGTTCAGACACACGAAGTAAGCTGCTTTTTCAGTGAAAACAAGATTGTTTATCTTCAGACGGAAGAGCGGATATATCCTTCAGATTTCACATTGGAAGAGCTTGAAGATATTCTGGAAGATAAAAAAATTTTTTCGTGTCAACAGACAGTTTATTATCAATTCTGACTATATAAAAAACATTCATACATCACCTTATTATAAAGTGGATCTCAGTTTTCAGCCCCAGGAAGAAATTACAGTAAGCAGGGATCGCGTTAAAGACTTTAAAGACTGGTTGATAAGTTAATTGTCATCAATTATAAAACATAACCAATGGACCTCATGCTTCTTATTTTAAGATTATTTCTTTCCCTTTTTTATTCCTGACGGATAGATTAACGAATTGTTTTTCATCACCCCTTCCCGTAATCAAACGGATTTATATGAAAATACTGTTTACAGCTACCTGTAATCAATTCTATTAGTCTCAGTGTCTTCGAGCTGTTTTACAATAGACTCCGGAATTTCATCACTGTTTATCGGAAAGCTGATGGAATCTGAAATAAAATTTTTTTCTGTCTGCTTTTTGAAAAATCTCAAATAAAGCTATAGGTTCCTGGTTAAAGCTGATGCAGGTGCTTATAAAGTGGAGCTCATGGAGCTTATATTCCGGATTTTTGAGCTTTTCTTTACTATCTTTGATCCGAGAGATAAAATGTCTCTGCCGGATGAAGGTATTGCTGTTCATAATGATAAAGATATAATCCGAATAAGCCGTTACTTTACCAAAATATTTATGGTGATCACCGCCGCTTCTTTCTATAAAAAACTCTCCTGTAGTTTCAGATTTATAAATTTCCATCGCAGAACGCCAGATCCGGTCTTCTTTTTCCTGTAAAGGATTTTCAGGAAGATTTCTGTTATAAGAATACCAGCATCCCACCAGATGATCTAAAAGAGCCGTGTTTGAGCTCACGTTATTCATATCAATTCTGAGATCGTTGAAGTTGAAGGATTCTGTATTGGAATTTATAAAATCAATATATCCTGAATAGCCCAGGACTTTTACAATCAGGCTTAATTTGGCCAGATTAGGTTTGCTTATTATAGAATATTCATTATTACGGTACTTTTTTAGTTTATTGATAACAAGATGCTCATAAAGGTAGTTCGAGCCCAGGAGCTCGGGTTCTTTTTTTTATTCCTTTTTCTGAATGATCATTAATAATCAGATCATTGAGTTCCGTGCAGATGTATGACCATTCGGTTTTTGAGACATCTTCCCAGCTATTTTTTCTTTAAAAACTGCCTGCTTAGAAAGTTCATAAGCTTCTCAAGATGAAGGATATCCTCTTTTCTCATTTCTTTATTTTTTATTGTAAGACGAATTTAAGGCTTTTATACATCCGGATAAGATATTTGTAAGGTTTTTATATTCTGATTTCAAAAGATATTTGAGTAGAAAATAAATGGTAACACAATGGAAACAAAAATATTTGTAAAAGATGAATCTCTTTGGAACCGGATTCAGGGGTTCTCCTTAGACGCTCCGGATGCTGCTTTTCCTTTTTCAAAGAAGCTGGCCAAAGAAGAAAACTGGAGCCGTGATTTCACAGCAAAAGCGATAGAAGAGTATAAAAAGTTTGTTTATCTCTGCTGTATCCTTCCCAATGGAGCCTCTCCAAGCAAGATCGTAGATAAAGTATGGCATATGCACCTGATCTACACCCAAAATTATTGGGAAGATTTTTGTCCCAATATTTTAAAAAGAAATCTTCACCATCATCCTTCAAAGGGAGGAGTAGAAGGTCAATCTAAACATCGGAACTGGTTTATATACACCTTAAAAGCGTATCAGCAAGTTTTTTATATGGAAGCACCAAAAGAAATCTGGCTTCAGAATACACCCTATAAAAGAAGCTGGTGGAAAAAATTCAGGATAATTCCGTTATTAGGCATTCTTTTGTTGATGTCATCCTGTCTTGGAGAGATTTTAAGTACAATTACCTCCTTGTTTATTTCACTTATGGCAGCTTTTATTTTTGGTGGGCTGATTGGAATATACCAGGGAAATAATAAACAAGATGATAAAAATGGCGGAAGCTGTGGCGGAAGTAGTTGTAGTGGTGGAAGCAGCTGCGGAGGAGGTTGCGGAGGTGGATGTGGCGGATGCGGGGGGTGTGGTGGATAATCAAGTAAAAATAAAAACTATGAAAAAATTGATCATTCATTTAGTGCCGGGTGTTATTAGCTTTATTTGGCTTTTTTCAAAACACCATACTTTTAATCCGATTACTTTGAAAGGCCCGGACTTTTTACAATTCTATTCAATTCTTTTATTGAGTGTTTATGCCGTAATCCCCCTGTTGAAAATGATGAAAGAACCTGTTTCAAAAACAGTTTTGTATGGTATAAGCCTGGTTTTTATCTTGGGAATTATCAAGCTGGTGAGGGGATTGATCCTGGGAAAACCAATTGGCTTTTTAGCAATGATATTATTGTTAGAATGTATTGTGGGAATGGTATTTATTCGATCCTGTTTCAAGTATAAAATGAAATAAAGCAATCAAAAAAGAAAACCCGGAATACAAGATTCCGGATTTGCATATTTGATTTAAGGTTTTTCTGAAGTTTTATCAGAATATATTATGAAATGACACCACTTCCGATAAGCTCTTCGCCGATATACCAGGACGCAAACTGCCCTTCTGCTATAGCAGACTGCGGCTCATCAAATTCCACATAAAAAGCATCTTCAAACTGATAAAGCTTAGCTTTTTGCAAAGGCTGTCTGTATCTGAATCTGGCCATCACATCCATGGACTCGCCGCTTTTAAGCCTCATATCTTCACGTACCCAATGCAGCTCTGAATTGTCAATTTTTAAGGCCTTTTTATAAAGCCCCGGAAAATGACTCCCTTCTCCTACAAAAAGAATATTGTTTTCCATATCTCTGGAAATGATAAAGCAGCTTTCTTTATGCCCCCCGATACCTAATCCTTTACTTTGTCCGATGGTAAAAAACTGGGCTCCCTGATGCTTGCCAATCACTTTTCCATCAGTCTTTTTATATTGGATTTTGGCAGATAAAAACTTAAGCTCTTCTTCTTTAGATGTAAACCCCGGTTTTTCTTCTGAAAATAATGGAGAATCTTTAAAAATTTCTACAATTTCACCCTCATTAGGTTTCAATTGCTGTTGTAAAAACTGAGGCAGGCTTACCTTTCCGATAAAACATAGCCCCTGTGAATCTTTTTTATCGGCGGTTACCAATCCTATTTCTTTAGCAATCTCCCTTACCTGAGGCTTTGTAAGCTCTCCGATAGGAAATAATGCTTTTGAAAGCTGGTCCTGACTCAGCTGGCAAAGAAAATAAGACTGGTCTTTGTTATTGTCTTTTCCTGCCAAAAGATGAAAAATTTCTTTTCCGCTTTCATCAAAAGTAGAATTGACTCTTGCATAATGGCCTGTGGCAACTTTATCAGCACCTAAAGACATAGCTGTCTTCATAAAAACATCGAATTTTACCTCTCTGTTGCATAATACATCAGGATTCGGTGTTCTTCCTTTCTCGTATTCGGCGAACATATAATCAACGATTCTTTCTTTGTAAAGCTCGCTCATATCAATCACCTGAAACGGAATACCCAGCTTCTGGGCAACCATCAGTGCATCATTGCTGTCTTCAATCCAGGGACATTCATCCTCTAAAGTGACCGATGCATCATTCCAGTTTCTCATAAATAAAGCCACTACGTCATGGCCTTGTTGCTGCAGCAAATAAGCTGCAACACTTGAGTCTACACCTCCGGAGAGGCCTACTACTATTTTCATTATTTTCAATTTTACGAAACTCTTAACGGGAGTTCTTAGTTTGACGCGGCAAAAATACAACTAATAAATTCGTAAAAAAAACCATATTTTTAAACATTGATAAAAACAATTTTAAATTAAATAACACCATATACGATACTTTTCAACAGCCAGACAGAGATAAAAAAAGTGCTGATTGAGGAAGAATCTTTACACAAAATAAAATATTTAAATATGAAAAAAGTTTATTATTCCACTGATGTTAATGTTCTTCTCAGGAACAGTTTTTTCCCAGATTTCAGTAGGCGCACCAGCCCAGGAAAATAACCGTTGGACTTTCGGAGGAGGAATTGGTTTGGGATTCGGAAGCAACAGCGCTTTTTATCTGCAGGCATCACCGAGGGTAGGATACAGGCTTACCAATGATCTTGAAGGAGGTGTGGTGGGAAGTGTTTCATGGCAGACTTCAGACTATTACAGATCTACGATGTTTGGAATAGGCCCGTTTATCAATTATTATTTTGCCAGATCATTCTATGTCGGGGCCAATCTCCAGCATTATTTTATTAATTATAAAGATAAATACTACGATTATAAATACAACAAGGAAGAAACAGCATTATACCTTGGTGGAGGATATATGCAAAGGATCGGAAATAATTCTTTTATGCAGTTGGGATTAATGTACAATGTTCTCTATAAGGAAAACTCCAGTGTATTTTCAAGTGGACTGATCCCGAATATAGGCTTTGTTGTAGGACTTTAATAGATGCCGGAAGTTACTTTCAGTTATAATGCTGACAGTAAACAACAATTTATTTTATTGTAAAGAAGATAAAACAGAGGAATGTTTATTCTTTAGGGTTCATCAGAAATTCCCCATAAAAAACAATAAATTTTATATTATGGTCCATCAATATCAATAGGGGGCGGGCTTTAGCCCGCATAAATCAAATATCCCCATTCCATGGGCTTTAGCCCAAACATAAGAACACCATAAACAAAAAAGCATCGGGAATTCCCGATGCTTTAATCAAAAATTAAATTATTTATTTAAGACTGAGAAGACTTCTCAGCTGCAGATTTCTTAGCTTTCTGTGTTTTTCCGGCTAAACCGTCTTTGGCTTCATTAAGATCAAGAACTACGGTTTCTCCTTCATTCAATTGTTTATTCACCAGCATTTCTGCCAATAAATCCTCAATATATTTCTGGATAGCCCGTTTCAATGGTCTTGCTCCGAAATCTTTATCCCATCCTTTTTCAGAAATAAAGTCTTTGGCTTCTTCAGTCAATTCTACTTTATATCCTAATTTTTCAAGTCTTCCGTACAGCTTATTAAGCTCAATATCAATAATTTTCTTGATATCATCCTGTACAAGAGAGTTGAAGATAATAATATCATCAATTCTGTTCAGGAATTCAGGAGCAAATGCTTTCTTAAGGGCATTTTCAATTGTGCTTCTTGCTCTGTTGTCGGAACTTGATTTCTTAGCTGAAGTTCCGAATCCTACACCATCTCCGAAATCTTTGAGATCTCTTGTTCCGATATTGGAAGTAAGGATAATAATTGTATTTCTAAAGTCGATTTTTCTTCCTAAACTATCTGTAACGTGTCCTTCATCCAGGATCTGCAACAGAATATTGAATACATCAGGGTGAGCTTTTTCAATCTCATCCAACAGAACCACAGCATAAGGTTTTCTTCTTACCGCTTCGGTCAGCTGGCCACCTTCTTCATATCCTACATATCCCGGAGGCGCACCTACTAATCTTGAAACAGCGAATTTTTCCATGTATTCACTCATATCAATTCTGATCAATGCTTCGTCAGAATCAAATAATTCCCTTGCCATTACTTTCGCCAGCTCGGTTTTACCTACCCCGGTTGTCCCCAGGAAGATAAAGGTACCGATAGGACGGTTCGGATCTTTAAGTCCGGCCCTGTTTCTCTGAATGGCTTTTACCACTTTTTTTACAGCATCTTCCTGACCAATCACTTTTCCGTTCAGTTTGCCGTCCATTTGGGCAAGTTTGTCGAGTTCGTTTTTACCTACTTTTGTTACAGGCACCCCGCTCATCATAGAAACCACTTCTGCTACATTTTCTTCCGTTACGGTTTCTTTTTTCTCCTTCACGTCTTTATCCCATTTTTCCTGAGCCGAGTTAAGTTCCATCTGAAGACGTTCTTCCTCATCTTTAAGCTTTCTGGCTTCCAGATAATCCTGGGCTTTTACCGCTTTTTGTTTTAATTCTTTGATGTCTTCGATTTTTTTCTCGAAGTCAATGATTTCCGTAGGGACTTTCATGTTTTTAATGTAAACACGTGATCCTGCTTCATCCATCGCATCAATAGCTTTATCCGGTAAAAAACGGTCTGTTATATATCTTGATGTCAAATTGACACAAGCGGCTATCGCTTCAGGCGTATAAATTACATTGTGATGTTCTTCATACTTGTCTTTGATCTGATTCAAAATCTGAATGGTTTCCTCAATAGAAGTAGGCTCCACCATTACTTTCTGGAATCTTCTTTCTAATGCTCCATCTTTTTCAATATACTGACGGTATTCATCAAGCGTCGTAGCCCCGATGCATTGGATTTCCCCTCTTGCTAAGGCAGGCTTAAACATGTTGGAGGCATCCAAACTTCCTGTGGAACTTCCGGCGCCTACAATGGTATGGAGCTCGTCAATAAATAAGATGACATCCCTGTTCTTTTCCAGCTCAGTCATAATGGCCTTCATTCTTTCTTCAAACTGACCACGATATTTGGTTCCGGCTACTAAACTGGCCAGATCTAAAGTGATCACACGTTTTCCGTAAAGAACCCTGGAGACTTTTTTCTGTTGAATCCTTAATGCCAGTCCTTCTGCAATCGCAGATTTACCAACTCCCGGTTCCCCAATGAGAAGAGGGTTATTTTTCTTTCTTCGTGATAGGATCTGGGAAACCCTCTCAATTTCTTTTTCACGTCCGATTACAGGGTCCAGCTTTCCGTCTCTTGCCAGAGAAGTCAGGTCTCTACCAAAGTTATCCAATGTAGGCGTTTTTACTTTTTGCAGAACCTAAATTTCCTGTAGGCTTTCTCATTTGCTCAAATTCTTCTCTCTCATCATCATCATCGTATGCACTCATCTGAGGTGCTTGTCCTGAATTTTTGAGCATAGTCTGATACTCTCTTGAAACACCTTCATAGTCGATGTCATAAGCTCCTAAAATATTTGAAGTAGGGTCCTCATATTTATAAAGAATACCCAAAAGCAAATGAACGGTATTAATTTCATTGCTTTTATATTGCCGGCATTCTAACTCTGCACGTTTAATGGCATGATCTGCCATCTTGGTGAAAGAAATATTAGTAACCTCCTCAGAAATAGGATTAAGACTTGCTGTATTTAGAGTTTCAATTTTTCTTCTGATTTGTGTTAAATCCGCATTAAGGTTTTGAAGGATTTCTTTTGCAGAGTTTTCCGTTTTTATAATACCTAAAAGTAGATGTTCTGTATTGAGAAATTCACTTTTCAGCCTTTTAGCTTCGCTTTTGCTTTGTTTGAACACCTGGCTCAAACCTTGTGAAAACTTATAGTCCATAATATATCTCATTAGAATAAAAGCAACGTTGCTTTTTATTCATTATCTAAATTACAAATATTTTACCAAAAATCAATTAATGACTTTATGGCAGAAAAAATTTTATTATCTTATTGAAAATGATTAAGTTTGTTATCCTTAAAATTTCCCCATGAATCCTGAAATTACTACTTATATTGGATACTCTGCTTCTGTTTTTATCGTACTGAGTTTCATCCTGAAAGATGTAAGAAAAATCAGAGTGGTCAATATGATTGGTTGTATCTGTTTTGTCATTTATGGTTTTTTTAGTGGTCCGTTATGGCCGGTTATCATACCCAACGGGTTGATTTGCTTTATTCAGATGTATCATTTACTGACCGGAAAAAAATCCTGATGAAGAAAAAAATCATTACATCAGCTTTCAGTAATCTGTATACGGATCAGCGCATTGAAAAGGTTTGCAGGACCCTTCATGAAAATGGTTATGAGGTGGAGTTGATAGGAAATGATTGGAAAGGAGCCGAAGAAATGGAACGGCCTTATCCTTTTTCACGAATACATCTGGCTTCAAAAAGCTTAAAGACAGCCTATTTTGAGTTTAATTGGAAGCTTTACCATGTACTCAAAAGAAAAGCAGACCGGAATACCATTCTTCATGCTAATGATGTGGATGCCTTGTTATCAAACTATCTTATCGCCAGAAAGCTGAATATCCCGCTGGTTTTTGACAGCCATGAGATTTTTTCAGAAATGCCTGCCATTCAGGGCAAAATGTCACAAAAGGTGTGGCGGTATGTAGAAGAAAAGATTATTCCCCAGCTACAGTGGATGGTGACAGCCAGTGAAAGTTATGCAAAATGGTTCCGAAAAAAATACGGAATAGACGCTGTGGTGGTTCAGAATGCTCCAAGAAAACTGGATTTTACAATAAAAATTCCTCAAAATTCACCCAGAATATTTTTATACCAGGGAGCTCTTAATCCTTTCCGGGGGATTGATAAAGCCATTATGGCGATGCATTATCTGGAAGGAGTCATTTTTAAAATTGCCGGAGACGGCCCAAGAAAAAAAGAATATGAAGAACTGGTCAACAGGGAAAAGCTTCAGCATAAAGTTCAGTTTCTGGGAAAACTAAAACCCGAGGACTTAAGAAAAATAACCGTGACAGCAGATGTCGGAATGAGCATAGAAGAGAATGGGGGAGATAGCTATCTTTATTCATTGCCCAATAAAGTATTGGACTGTATCCAGTCAAGGGTTCCTTTAATTTTGTCTGATCTTCCCGAATTGCGAAATATTAAAAACCAGTTTGACATAGGAGAAATCATTAAAAATCATCATCCTGAAAATATTGCGGAAGCAATAAAAAAGGTTTTGGAGAAAGGAAGAAAAAATTATCAGCTGGAGCTTGAAAAAGCATCCAAAGTGCTGTGTTGGGAAAATGAAGAAATACAATTATTAAAAGTTTTTCAAAAAGCAGGTTTGGCTACAGGCTTCAGGTAACAGGTAAGATCTGAAATAGCTTACTGCCTGAATCTTATCGCCTAAAGCATAATTTCTTATCTTTGCACAAAGAAATTTGATTTAAAATGACCATTAAGGAAAAACAGCAGGAAATAATCGAAGAATTCGCATTTCTTGAAGATTGGGAGCAGAAATATGAGTATATCATAGATCTTGGCAAGGAATTAAAAGGACTTTCGGATGATAAGAAGACAGAAGAAAACCTGATTAAAGGCTGCCAGAGCAAAGTATGGATTGATGCTGAATTTAAAGATGGGAAGCTTTTCTTTAATGCAGATTCTGACGGAATTCTTCCAAAGGGAATCGTTTCTCTTTTGGTGAGCATTTACAGCGGGCATTCCACACAGGAAATTTTAGATTCAGATTTTGAGTTTATTTCAGAAATAGGTCTTCAGGAGTTTCTTTCTCCTTCCAGGGCAAACGGATTAATGGCCATGACCAAGCAGATTAAATTTTACGCAGTCGCTTATCAGCTGAAATCGTAATTGTGACCAGAATTTTAGCATATCGTTTTTCTGCTTTTGGAGACGTTGCCATGACAGCTCCGGTTTTCAGAGAATTCCTGGAACAAAACCCAGATGTAGAAATTGTAATGGTTTCCAGAAAAAATTTTGAAGCCTTATTTGCTGGTATTCCGAATCTTATATTTAAAGGAATCAATTTAGATGACTATAAAGGACTTTTTGGATTAAACAGGTTGAGTAACGAACTGATCCGAGAATTCAACCCGGATTTTATCGCTAATCTTCATGATGTAATCCGTACCAAGGTATTGGACAGGATTTATAAAAGGAAAGGACTGAAGGTCTTCAAAATTGATAAAGGAAAGGAAGAAAAGGAACATCTTACCGATGTATGGAACTTAAATAAGGTTCAATTAAAAAAAAACCGTTGAGCGGTACGCTGATGTTTTTCGGAAAATGGGCTTTAAAGTAGAATTGTCTCATCAGCTAAGGCCGGCTTCCACAGCGAAATCCGGAATTGGCTTTGCTCCGTTTGCCCAGCATAAAGGGAAAATGCTTCCTCTGGAAAAATCATACGAGCTGGCCAGGCTTTTGGCACAAAAACACACTGTTTATTTTTTCGGAGGTGGAAAAAAGGAAACCGAAACTCTTGAAAAGTGGGAAGAACAGATTCCCAACACCAAAAGCCTCTCAGGGAAACTGAGCCTTTCGGAAGAACTGAATAAAATTTCAGAACTGGAGCTGATGATTTCAATGGATTCTGCTAATATGCATCTTGCCAGTCTGATGGGGACAAGATGTATATCTGTATGGGGAGCTACACATCCTTATGCGGGGTTTCTGGGCTTTGGTCAGAGCGAAAATGATGTGGTTCAGGTCAATGATCTTACCTGCAGACCCTGTTCTGTTTTTGGGGATAAAGAATGTTATCGCGGAGATTGGGCCTGTCTGGAAGAGCTTGATATCCGTAAAATAATAAAAGTTGTTAATCTTTAAAAATACTGTTGACCATTGCTTCTGCTTTAGCATGATCAGAATGATTCTTTTCTAAAACCATCTTTCTGGTTTCATTTTCATTGTAATCGCTTGTTGCGGTAGTTATAATATGTTGCCTTATTTCCTCTGTTGTTGTTCCCATAAGGCATAGCCGGATCAGAGAGCTGTCGTCAGTAATATTCTGATTGATAATGACAAATCTGCTGTTATAAAGGGCATTGAAAAGCTTGACTTTTGTTCCGGACTGCTGGTATGAGAGTAAAATATTGGCGTGTGCATTTTCAAAAAGCCGGTGAAGGAATTCATCGGTTTCTATAGGAACCAGATCGATGTTTTTAATACGGTTTATTTTCTTTTTAATTTCATCAGGAGCCCGGTCGGACGCCACGATGAGGTTGTATTCAGGTAGGCTTTCAAACAGGCTGATCGTTTCATTTAATGCCTTTTTGTTGTCTGATATACTCAGATCCCCATGAAAAAGGAAATACGCTCCCTTTTTATCCAGGAATTTTACTATACGGTTACCATGGAAAATATGGATAAGGCTTGCGTTATTTGAATAAGCGAGAGTCTCCCGGCATTCTTTTTCCGAAAGACAGAATATCGTTTTAAATTCTTTCAAACGCTTCTTTTGGTATCCTTTGTATTTTAAAGCTTCAATTCTGTAAACGATCTTTTTTAAAAGGTTTTTTTCGGAAGAAGACAGGCCTTTATAATATTCAGTTTCGTTATTGTGAAGCCGGAGGAACAATTGATGTTCTTTCTGCTTTAATTGGTCGATAATTTTCGTCGTCTGCAGTCCTTCAAAAAGGATAGGTGCTTTGAATTTTTCAAGATTTTTGAGCAATGTCTCTGAATTTCTTATCGCCGCAGCGAAGGGCACGGGTGAAAAATAAAGAAAAGGGTTTCTCTTTTTTTTATAAAAGAAAATATTTTCTGTACTATCCCGAACTTCCGGATCAATTTTTTCAGGGATATGATCCACAAAACAATGAAGATGTATTTTTACTCCCAGATCTGATAATGCCTTAATCTTATAATATACATCAATAATGCCACCATAAGACGGCGGATAAGGATAATTGAACGATATAATGTGAAGCTCCTTCAAAAGCTGGTAATATGGATGTTAAGAGCTGTAAAGGTAATGAATATTGAGAGGAATAAAAACAAAAAAATCTCCCAGAAATCTGAGAGATCTTTGTGGGTCCTGAGGGATTCGAACCCCCGACCCTCTGGGTGTAAACCAGATGCTCTGAACCAACTGAGCTAAGAACCCGAATTTTTTTGAAAGGTTTCGTTCCTTTTCTGTGGGTCCTGAGGGATTCGAACCCCCGACCCTCTGGGTGTAAACCAGATGCTCTGAACCAACTGAGCTAAGAACCCTCTAGACTTGTTCTCTTGTTTAGAGTGGTGCAAATATACGACTTATTCATTAATCTCCAAATTTTTTTCTAAAAATTCTCCCACTACAAAGTTACTTCCGCCAATAAAAATCATTTCGTTATCTGTACATCGTTCTTTTGCAGCCAGATACGCTTCCTGTACGGAATCAAAAATTTTATAAAAAATTTTAGCTTCACGGAGAAGGTTTTCATAATCTTCAGGATGCCTTCCCCTGTTGATAGATGGTTTAGCAAAATAAAACTCGGAATTGCCAGGAAGTAAAGCCATGACTTCATCTATTTTCTTATCGTTGACGAAGCCTAAAATAATATGTTTGTGCTTATCTATAAAATTTAATTGTGAAAAAACCTGCTCCAATCCGGCCTGATTATGCCCCGTATCACAAATAGTAAGCGGATTTTTTGAGAACTCAAACCAGCGGCCAATGAATCCTGTATTGTGATGAACATTTAATAATCCATTAGCTACGTCCTGTTCTGAAATAGTAACATTCAACTTTCTGAGTTCTTCTACCATAGCCAGAACAACACGAATATTTTTCTGCTGGTAATTCCCCTTCAGATCGGAAGTAAGATCTGTCTGGATAAGGGTTGCATCAATAAACGGAGCATTTTCCTCTATAGCTTTTTTTTATGATAATGTCTTTTACCGGTTTATTTTCATCGCCTGAGATAACAGGGGTGTTCTTTTTAATAATTCCTGCTTTTTCCCATGCAATTTCTTCAATAGTGTTTCCCAGGATATTCTGATGATCCAGCTGAACATTGGTAATCGCCGAAATAAGAGGTTTAATGATATTGGTAGAATCCAGTCTTCCTCCTAATCCTACTTCAATAATGGCAAAGTCTACCTGCTGTTGCATAAAGTATTCAAAAGCCATGATAGTGGTAAATTCAAAAAAAGACGGACGGATATCTTCGGGCAGCTTTTTAAGCTTTTGAATAAAATCAAAAACAAATTCTTTATTACAGTTTTTTCCATTGACTTTGATCCGTTCTGTAAAGTCAATAAGGTGAGGAGAATTGTATAGCCCTACTTTATAGCCCGCTTCCTGAAGTACAGACGCCAGCATATTGCTTGAAGAGCCTTTTCCATTAGTCCCGCCGATGTGGATGCATTTGATCTTTTCCTGGGGATTTCCAAAGAACTCACAAAGCCGGATAATATTATCAAGTCCCGGTTTGTATGCTTTTTGCCCGTCTATCTGATAATTGGGCATTTGTACAAAGAGCCAGTCTATGGATTCCTGATATTGTTCGTTTGTCATGATGCAAAATTCCCAAAAGTTTTTTTAAAATAAAATATAATTTTTGAATCTGTAACTTTTTTATATTTAATTCGTCTAATATGGAAAAATCTTAATATGAAAAAAGTTTGGATTATCGTTTTTGGATTAGGTTGTTTGGGACTGAACGCCCAAAAGAAATGGTCCTTAAAAGAATGTGTAAGCTATGCAGTGGAGCATAATCTTCAGGTTATCCAAAATCAGTATACCAAAAAATCTCAGGATCTCAATCTTAAAATGGCCAGAAATGAATATCTGCCTTCAGTATCAGCGAGTATGACAAACACAGTAAGTTTTGGACAGACTTCATTTGGTACCGGAAGTTTAAGGAATGACAGATTTAGTAACAGCACCAATTTAGGGGCTGATATTGTCATTTATAACAATGGGAGACTGGACAAGAATATCAGAAAAGTTCAGTTTGATGTTGAAGCAAGTCAGTATGATATTGAAACCATTAAAAATGATATTTCCCTTCAGATTGCCCAGCAATACCTTACGGCTCTTTTAAATAAAGAAATTGTTAAGATTTCTCAAAGTGCTGTAGAAAACGCACAAAAACAATATGACAGAGCAAAAATAACGACCCAGGTAGGTACTACGGCCCAAACGGTTCTGGCAGAAGCGGAAGCAGCACTGGCAAGGGAAAAACAAAATCTTAAAACAGCGGAAGTAAATGTAGGAAGGGCTTTGTTTGCCATTGCCCAGCTCTTACAATTGTCAGATTATAAAGACTTTGATGTAGAAGATGTAAACGTACCGGATACACTGGAAACGCAGCTAAGATCAGCAGATGAAATATTGGCAACTGCTTTTGAAATCCAGCCACAGATCAAAGCGGCAGAAAGCAGGATCAAGTCCGCAGAAGCTCAGACTGAAGTAACAAAAACATCATTCTGGCCTACACTTTCGGCCAGTATAGGAGTAGGAAGTTTTTACAATAATCTTTTGAACACCAATACTACAGGATATGATATAACGGGAAGGCCTGTAAATGAAAGAGGCTTTTTCCAGCAATACAGTGATAACTTTGGTCAGCAGGGCGGGCTTACCCTAAGGGTTCCTATCTTCAACAAGGGAAATACAAAACTTCAGGTAGAGCAGTCCAAAATCAATGAAAGCGCAGCCAAAATCACTCTGGAACAACAGAAACAAACCATAAGACAAAATGTGCAGAAAGCCCAGTTTGACGCTGATGCCAATTATGAAACCTACTTATCAGCAGTAGAAGCAGAAA
Organism: Chryseobacterium sp. P1-3; assembly: GCF_000738495.1. Classification (NCBI taxonomy): domain Bacteria; kingdom Pseudomonadati; phylum Bacteroidota; class Flavobacteriia; order Flavobacteriales; family Weeksellaceae; genus Chryseobacterium; species Chryseobacterium sp. P1-3. The sequence continues at coordinate 114,671 of NZ_JPEQ01000010.1, read as the reverse complement.
AAAAGTTCAAAGCTGGCTCTTGATTTTGCGGACAAAAGCTATGCTGCCGGAAGAACTACCATATATGACGTTAATATTGCCAGAAATAATTATGCAAATGCACAGGGATCAGTAGCACAGGCAAAATATAATTATCTTTTTAGTCTTAAACTATTGAATTTCTATGCAGGAATTCCATTAAGTTTGTAAAATGTCTATCCAATCATTAGAAAAATATTTGCCCCAAAACACACTTCAATATTTAAGAGTTTGGTTTTCAGATTATTATATACATATAAAAGTTACAAGGAACAGAAATTCCAAACTGGGAGACTATAGAAAGCTCCCGGACAATTCTCATGAAATTACGGTAAATTCAACCCTTACCCCGCAGCTTTTTTTTCTTTGTGCTGACTCACGAGCTGGCTCACCTAATTGCCTTTGAAAGATATGGGAGAAGAATTTCTCCACATGGTAATGAATGGAAAGTAACTTTTAGAAATATGCTTCTGGAAAGCCTGGAAGTGTATGATGAAGATCTGAAACCGATTATTGTAAAGTTTTCAAAATCACCTAAAGCAAACTTTATGGCCAGCCCTGATCTTGTAAGATATTTTCACACTGAAAAACAAGATGATAGCCTGTTGTTTATTGAAGAGCTTGAAAAAGGTGAATTTTTTATATATCGTAATGAAAAGTATTTATTAGAAGGTCTGGTGAAAAAAAACTATCTTTGTAAGAACCTGGCTACGGGAAGGAAGTATTCTTTTAAGCCTTTAGCAAGGGTAGAAAAATGTAGCTAAGAATGTTAAAATCAGATAGATACTGTGTGATAATGGCGGGAGGGATCGGAAGCCGGTTCTGGCCAATGAGTACGCAAAAGTTTCCCAAACAGTTTCAGGATATTTTAGGAGTGGGACGTACAATGATTCAGCAGACTTATGACAGAATCAGCAAGGTTATTCCAAAAGAACAAATATTTGTGATTACGAATAAGGAATATGTGGCGCTTTCACATCAGCAGCTTCCTGAAGTCCCTGAAGAAAACATTGTAGGGGAGCCCCTGATGAAAAATACGGCAGCCTGCAATCTGTATATGGCGAACAAAATCGCCGAAATTAATCCTGATGCTACAATGATTGTGCTTCCTGCAGATCATTTGATACTTAAAGAAGATGTTTTTTTAGAAAAAGTGGAACTTGCTTTTGAGCTAGCATCAAAGCATGATTATCTGGTAACACTGGGAATTACGCCTACAAGGCCTGATACCGGCTACGGATATATTCAGTTTGTAGAAAAAAAAGGATCAGAATATTTTAAAGTAAAAACATTTACGGAAAAACCCATTCTTGAAATTGCCCAAAGCTTTTTAGAAAGTGGTGATTTTCTTTGGAATGCAGGAATATTTGTATGGAATGTTAAAAGCATTCACCATGCTTTCGAACTCTATCTTCCAGAGATGATGCAGCATTTTATGGCGTGCGAATATAATTCCGAAAAGGAGAACAGCTGTATCGAAACAATTTACCCGAAAGTACAGAAAATTTCTATTGATAACGGAATTCTGGAAAAGGCGAAAAATGTATATGTTATTCCGTCAGACCTGGGCTGGAGTGATCTGGGAACCTGGACCTCTGTATATGAGAATACTGAGAAGGATGAAAACGGGAATGCCGTGAAACTAAAGCATTTACTGACCTATAATGCAAAGGGAAACGTTATCCGTCTGAAAAACAATAATAAAGCTGTCATTATTGATGGTCTTGAAAATTATATCATTGTAGACACGGATAAGGCACTTCTGATTTGTCCCCGGGACAATGATCAGCTGATCAAAGATTATGTTCTTGATTTAAAAAGTTTCAAAAAAGGGGAAAAATTTATGTAAAAAATATGGTATATTTCAACTGATTTTAAATTATGATGAACATTACCACCCGACTTACAATTTTCGCATTGGCATTTTTAGGATTTCTGGGATATTCTCAGGAGAAGAAAAAGTTTTCAAGTATTCATGGTATCTTACAACAGATAGATCCGGACAGTAAAATTAATTCCTGGGTGCTGGTGTACAATAGCTATGGAAAAGGACAGGAAATCAAGGTTTCCGGAGATAAACTCAGCTATGTTCCACAATTTTCCGGGTTTAACCTGTTTCCCAATGAAGACAGTTTTTATTATATCGTTTACTCCTCAGCAGGAAAAACAGGATATATTACTAATACAGAAGAGCTGAAGACTTTTGTAGGAAAAATAGATAACGCTCAGGAGGCAGCAGTTGTTTTAGCGGCTGAAGGATATATGGTGGATGAAGAATTTAAAGATCTTGCAGGGAACTACCATGAAGACCGCTCAAATTATTATTTGGATCTGGGAAAACTAACGTCAAAGGAATGCCCTTATCAGAAAACACATTATACTTTAACGGTAAACAAAGCTACAGGAGAAGTGTCCAATGTGAAAAACAATGGAACTTATATTGAGCTATACAATAAAAAAATGTGCTAATAATCCTAGACTTCTGAAAATCGAGAAAAAAGAAGAACCCAAGAAAGATGAGCCTAAAAATACAGCCAAACGCAGATAAAATTTACGAAACAGAGCGATTAATCATTCGCCCGATGTCTTTAGAAGATAAAGAACTTATTTTTAGACTGTATAACAGTCCGAAATTCATTCAATACATTGGTGACCGTAATATCAAGAGCGTGGAGGATGCAGAAAATTATATTAAAAACAGATTTCTTCCTCAATTTGAAAAACTTGGGTTTGGAAATTATCTTGTTATGACCAAAGAAGGAAATGAAAAAATCGGAGGAGTAGGTATTTTTGAAAGGGAAGGCCTGGATATTGTGGATATAGGGTATTCCCTGCTGGAAGAATTTGAGGGTAAAGGATATGCCTATGAGGCCGCCCAAAAAGTAAAATCAATAGGAATGGAGGAATTTGGATTAACTAAAATATCTGCTATTATTTCAAAAGATAATCTTTCTTCTCAGAAGCTGATCGAAAAACTGGGGTTTGTTTTTAAAAAGTACGTAACTCTTCCTGGTGAAAATGAAGAACTTAACTATTACGAAACAGAGTAGATCTTTAAAGACAAATCCGTCAATAACACAACTTATAGTAATTGTGGCGTTATTGGCGGATGTTATTTATAAACAATATTAACCTTCCAGAATTTGTTCTGCCGCTGTTTTTGAAGTCACTTTTTCAATAACCCTGGTGCAAATACCGTTTTCATCAAAAATAAAAGTGGTTCTTACGATTCCCATATAGGTTTTTCCAAAAGTTTTCTTTTCCTGCCATACCCCGAATTTTTCAATAATATCACGGGTTTCATCAGCAATAAGGTCATAAGGGAAAGCAAATTTACTGTGGAAATTTTTCTGTTTTTTCACAGAGTCTCCGCTTACTCCCAATAGTTGAAATCCGGCTTTCTTCAGGGCTGTATAGTTGTCACTCAGATTGCATGCTTCCACTGTACATGTTGGAGTATTGGCTTGAGGGTAAAAGAAAACAACAAGCTTTTTTCCGATAAGTTTTGATGAGGTTACTGTTTTTCCGTCTTGATTGATTCCTTCAAATTCAGGTAATTTGTCTCCAACTTTCAACATAAAGATTTAATTTTGTCCAAATTTACGGGTAAAATGACAAAAAAGCAAAGAGCCGAGCTCGTTCAGAGAGAACTGGATAAATTGTATCCCACCACACCTATTCCTTTAGACCATACTGATCCTTATACCTTAATGGTAGCAGTGGCGCTTTCTGCACAGACTACAGACAAAAAGGTAAATGAAGTCACACCTCATCTTTTTGAAGTGGCCGGAACTCCCCAAAGGATGGCCAGGCTGGAAGAATATCAGATCAAAGAACTGATTAAAGAAATAGGTCTCTCCAATACCAAGGCAAAAAATCTGAAAAGAATGGCTGAGCTTTTATTGGAAAGGCATAATGGAGTGGTTCCCCAGACCTATGAAGAACTGGAAGCGCTTCCGGGAGTAGGGCACAAAACAGCATCAGTGGTAATGAGCCAGGGCTTCGGATTTCCTGCATTTCCGGTGGATACCCATATCCATCGCCTGATGACACAGTGGAAACTTACCTCAGGAAAAAATGTGGTGGAAACGGAGCGTGATGCTAAAAAACTATTTCCGGAGGAAGTATGGAATAAGCTCCACCTTCAGATTATTTTCTACGGAAGAGAGTATTCTCCGGCAAGAGGAAAAGGAGAAAAGGATTTTATTACGAAAATGTTATTTGAAAAGTAGTTTATATCGTTAACGAATTGCTCGCCAAGACTTTGTGAAATAGGGTTAAATAGTGCATAAAGACCTTTCGTTCAGTGGAAAAACTTTCTTAACTGGATGAAATGCCCCATGAACCTAAAAAATAAAACGCAACGGAAATAATATTATGTTTGTTGCGTTTATTTATTGACTGTAATTTATAGCTCAGACGTCTAACAACCTTCTGTGATAATTGATCTGTCCCAGATGATAATTCAGATGACCGATAAGATGAATCAGGAAATACTCTGCGGTCATTTTGTAACCTAAAGGCTCAAGAGGATATTCTTTTTTAAGATCTTCTTCAGATAACCCGCTTAATACGGTGCTTACCATTGTAATTGTTGACTGCACTTGTTCTACAAGCTCAGCCTTTGGAATATTTTTTAATGAAAACTCCAGGTCCCGCTGTCTTACATAATCTGTATTTCCGAGTACTCTGCCAATAAAATGGTTAAGGTTTCCAACCAGGTGAAGGCATAAATTTCCTGCAGAATTGGCGATATCTTTATCGGTATTCCAGAGGTTTTCTTCATTTTGATAGGCTTCGATCTCTGTCTTTAATTTATTTAAATCCCTGCTATAAAGAGATTTCAGGCTTTCTGTAATCATGTTTTTGTTGTGTTATGGTTTTACAATATTCCTGGTATTTGTTATGATGAGATATCACACAATTATTTGTAAAAGATATAAAAAAGATGGGATTGCTGTAATCCCATCTTTTTTTTATTTCTGTTTCTTGGCCCAAAGCTCCATCTTCCGGTTCAGAATATCCAGTGGAAGACATCCCTGGCTCAATACTTCATCATGAAAACTGGTCAGACTAAACCTGGCTCCCAGCTCTTTCTGATATTTTTCTCTCAATTCACGGATTCTTAAAGAGCCTATTTTGTAGCCTAAGGCCTGCCCAGGCATAGCCATATATCTTTCCACTTCTGCCGTTGCAGCTCCTTCATCATAGGAAATATTACTCAGGAAGTATTTAATAGCTTCCTCTCTGCTCATTTTTCCTGTGTGCAAGCCGGTGTCCACTACCAGTCTTACCGCTCTTAGCATCTGGTCGCTTAAATATCCCATTTTCTGATAAGGATCTGTATATAACCCAAACTCAGGTCCTAAAGTCTCACAATAATGGGCCCAGCCTTCTCCGTATGCTCCAAACCATCCGAATCTCATAAACTTGGGAAGGCGAGTATTCTCCTGCTGCAGAGAAACCTGATAATGGTGCCCCGGTATTGCCTCATGAAGAAAAAGAGACTCCATTCCCGAAGTTACATTAAACTTTGTAGGGTCCGGAAGCGGAACATAAAAAATACCAGCTCTTTTTCCGTCAGGAGTTCCCGGAATATATTCTGCACTGGCACTGGCTTCCCTGAATTTTTCTGTTTGCCTGATTTCAAATTTTGTTTTTGGTGTCACATTAAACATGGTTTTCAGCTTCGGAGTAATCTTGGCCAGAATACCGTTAAACCCTGCTAAAACTTCTTTGGCGCTCTTATAGGTCATTGCTTTTGGATCGGTTTTCACAAAAGTGATAAACTCTTCCAACGTTCCGGTAAAACCTACCTGTTGTTTTACTTTTTCCATTTCTGCACGCAGCATAGCCACTTGCTGCTGGCCAATCTTATTGATCTCCTCAGGTGATTTTTTAGTGGTAGTCCAGGTTTTTACATAATAGCTATATATTTCATTTCCATTGGGAAGGCTGTTGTAGCCGTCGGTATCTCTGGCTTTTGGCAGGTATTCTTTTTCAAGAAAAGTCCCCATTTTGGTGTAGGCAGGAATAATTTTTTTCGTGATAGCATCCTTATACAAAGCTGAAAATTTATCTTTCTGAGCCTGGGTAAAGTTTTTTGGAAAATTTCTTACCGGTCCGTAGAAAATATTTTTCTCCATATCGGCAGTGGTGATTTCCTCGGCTTTCATCTGAGGAATCATTTTGATAACCAGTTTTTTGGGAAGCACTATTTTATTGTTGATTCCTTCACGGAAATTATCTGTAGCGGCATTCATCCATTCCGGGAATTTTTCCATTCTTTTCAGCCAGTCATTATAATCTTTCTCAGTTTTAAAAGGCTGGCTTCCTTCTCCGCTCCCATACAAAGGAAAGGTGAGCGGAAGTCCTCCGAATTGGGTAAAAGGAATGTACTCAGGATGATAGACATACGCTTCAATTTTGTCTTTTAAAGTATAGTCCAATACATCATAAACTACTTTGTCCTCATCAGAAAGAGCTTTATAATCAACGTGTTCCAGCTGTTTCTGCACAGAGTTATAGAACGCTATTTCTCCTGAGATGAAATCTTTATCAATATTGATAGGAAGCTGGTCATTGTATCTCGTATCTCCCTGAGATGTAGCATCTAAAGGATATAGTTTAAGGTACTGCTCATAATAATTGGAAGCAATGGAATCCAGGTTACTGGGAGTCACTTTTGTAAGGGGAGAATCAGATTTTTTGCATGAAGCAAGGCTGATCATCAATCCTAATCCTAAAATACTTTTTGATAAGATGTTTTTCATATTCAGAATCTTTATGAAACAAAAGTAAGTAATATTGGGTGATTCAGACTCATTATACAATTTGATTTTAAAAAATAATTTTCAAAATCCTTTTCACTTTGAATCAATTTTTTATCTTTGTCTAAAACGTTTAACAATCATATTATTACAGTTCTTTTTTAAGAAAAAATGAAAGGGATTTTAAAAATTTACCATCCGGATGAAACGCTAAAATACAATATCAGAAATACTTATTGTAAAGCGGTTTACAGCAACCAGCAACATTTTTTAGAGGTTGAAATTATTACGGATGACAGTTTGGATCATGTAGATGATGATTCATTACAGTACAACTTTCCGCAGCTTTCACTGGAAGTTTTCGATTTCCCTATCGAATCTTCGGAGATAGAAGGCAAAACAATCAAAATCAATGATTCTGACGAGGAAACCTATACAGAAGTCGATTTATTCGATGATGAAGATGCTTATATCTATGATAATGAGCTTCTTTTTGAAAAGAATGAAGAGGGAGAGCTTCAGGTAATCTGGAAGGGAAATATTGATGATTTCTATACGGGATCCGATAACCCTATTCCTTTCAGGTTGAAATGCGAATTCAGACAGGATGATATCGAAGTAGACGAGGATTAATTCCTTTCCGATACCCTATTTTACCAGATTTCTTTTCAAATTATTTTTTTGGAGAGAAATTTGTTGTTTGTATATCATAACAAATTTTAAGCAATTTTTAAGATATCAATTAATAATATTCCACTACATTTGTCGTTGAAACTTTTATAAAAATTCACATTAATGCTGTTAACGGAACTTACTCAGATTTTATTTGCACAAATCGCTACACCCGCAGTTGCTACAGACAATTTAGAATTTTCATTTTGGAAGATTATGTTCCATGGAGGAGCTTTCGCTAAAATAGTGATGGTAACCGTATTGCTGCTGGGCGTATTTTCTTTATACCTGTTTTTTGAAAGGTTTTTCTTTATTAAAAGGCTGACCTCGAAGACAGATTCCAACTTTATGAATAATATTGAAGATTTTATCAAAGCAGGAAAGATTGAGGCAGCAAGTGATTATTGTAAGACGCAAAATTCCCCGGAAGGGAGAATCCTGGAAAAAGGAATTTCAAGATTAGGTCGTCCTGTTTCAGATATTGTAAGTGCAATGGAGGCTCAGGCTCAGGTAGAAGTGGCCAATATGGAGAAAAACCTTAACCTTTTGGCGGTAGTTCCGAGTATTGCTCCGATGTTAGGACTTTTAGGTACCGTAATCGGGATGATCATCGCCTTTTTTAATTTGTCCCATGCCACCGGATCTTTTTCTCCGAAAACCCTTTCAGAAGGTATTTATACGGCATTAGGACAAACAGCAGTAGGTTTGGCAGTGGCTATCCCGGCTAACTTCTGTTATAATATTCTTTTGACAAGAATTGATAAGTTTGTATTAAAAGCCCAGAATATGTCAGGTGAATTTTTAGACCTTATCAACAAACCTTTATAAATCTTTCTTATGAAATCGCAGTGAAAGGGATTTACACCGTTAAGCGATTCCATCTGACCCTTAAAATAGCAGAATAAACAGATGAAAATTCAGAGAAGAAATAAAGCAAACCCGGAATTCAGTTTAGCAGCGATGACAGATGTTATCCTGTTGATGCTGATTTTCTTTATGGTAACGTCTTCTGCAGCCAATCAAAGTGCCATTGATGTAAACTTACCGAAAACCGGAGCTGTTGAAGATAATATACCCAATCCTGTTACCGTAAGTATCAAACCCGATGGGTCTTATTTTGTAGATGATAATCCCGTGAATAGAGGAGAACTGGAGCAGGTTATTATAGATAAGCTGTCCGGTCAGGAAAAAAAATCCTTTACCATCAGGGCAGATGAAAATACGCTGCATAAAGACGTTGTTTTCGTAATGGAAATTGCTGAAAAACATAAGATTAATATTGCTATAGCAACAGTTAAAGATAAATAATATACCGGATCGCCGGAAGAATGACTTTTAAGATGAGAAGCTATACTGCCAACAGAAACGAAGAAAACAAGGATAGAGTAAAGAGTGCTTTGCTTTCTGTCTTTATTTGGGCTGCCGTTTTGCTTTTTGTTTTTTTATATAAATTAAAACCGGAACTTGATAAAGAACCCGAAGTGGTGACTACCATGCTCGTGAATTTCGGGGATAACAGAAATGGGAATGGAATTGAAGAGCCGGCAGAACAACCCGGAAGCTTGGCTGCTGCCACGGAAGAAGTAACTCCCGAGCCGGCGGAAACTCCTGTTCCCGAAACCAAAACAGTAGTAAAACCAGAGCCTGCTCCCGAGCCAAAGAAAACAGAAGCTAAGGAAAAGATTATTACAGGAAACAGTTCAAAGAATACCGTTTCTAAAAAAGAAGACTCGAAAAAAGCGGAAAAGAAAGAAGCAACAAGCAATAGCGCTTCAAAAAACACCAAAAAGTCAGGAGCTGCTACGGCAAATGCCAAAACAGGAAATGGTGACGGAAAAGGAAATGCTGCTATTGGCAACCTGATTAAAGGAAGGGGCACAAAGGCGGGAAGCCAGGGCTCCGGGCAGGGAATTGGAAATGCAGGTGATCCTTTAGGTGGTGATGGAAATGGGGATAGTAAAGTGGGAATCGACCGAAAATTAGTGGGATATATTCCGGGAACAATGGGTAGAGGTGGTGCTCAGCCTTCCCATAGCTGTACGGCAAGCGGATCTATCACTATTGCTTATACTGTAGATAAGGCTGGTAACGTAGTCTCTGCAAGAAGGGCCGGAGGAATCTCGGATCCTTGTGTGTCATCTACTTCCATAGCCTGGGTAAAAAAATATGTAAAGGCAGAGAAAGCCAATACATCCTCTACCGGAACCTATAAAATTACATTCTAACATAGAAAGCGCTTATTCAAGTGCTTTTTTTAATTCATTGATCCTGTTGATGACCGGAAGAGCAAAAATCCCGCTGGTCTGAAGATACAGTTCATAAAATGTCTTTGCCTTATCCTGAAAATCTTTATTGTGCTCTCCTTTGCTTTTAAAGTAAAAAAGATTCCCAAGCATCTCATAATAATCTTTATGATCTCTTTCCTGTTTCTGGCTGACCAGGGCGATCATGTCTTCCTTAGTCATTGAAGAAACTTCTGTGAAATTCATCTTGAAAATGTCCCGCATCAGCGTATCAAAATCCAGTTCTTTCTGCAGTAAACTTTCTTCAGGTTTGTCCAGGATCAGCTTTTCCAAAGCCTGGGTAAGTTGACGGATGAGTCTTAATGTAAATTCTTTATCTGTGATCATAATGGTAATTTTATTGCTGGTTGTTAGTTGTTAGTTTGGAGTGATGTGCGGCATCAACCATCAGCTTGATTAAGCAAAGAATAAATAGGCCAAAGCAATAGAGGTAATAATTCCCACCAAATCGGCAAGAAGCATGGCAATTACAGTGTATCTTGTATTCTTTACCGCTACGGCCCCGAAATATACGGCAATCACATAAAAACGTCGTATCTGAGCTTCCCTGGAGAACAGCAGCCAGCTTACCCTGAAAACTATCTGCTCCAAAAGTAGCCATCGTATCCACCATCATTCCTCTTGCTCCTGACCCGGACAAAGGCTTGATTAAAGCCGTTGGAAGCCCATCCACGAAACGTGGGTCAAGGCTTGCTGCGTTGGCTACCCATTTCATACCATCAATAATCACATCAAATACTCCGGACGTTCTTAATAAAGAAATGGCGATCAACATCCCTACCAGATAGGGAATAATCTTTACACAGGTTGTAAAGCCTTCCTTTGCTCCTTCAATAAAGGCGTCAAAAAACGTTGATCTTCTTGTAGACGGCTCCAAGTACTATGGCGAGGAAAATGAAGAGAATGAGTCCGTTACTTAGAACTTTACTGAAATCATCCAGCTCATCTTTGCTCAGCTGCACCAGATACACCACCAGCAAGGCGATAATAGCCGAAATACCACCTACATAGGCAATAACCACCGGACGAAGAAGGTTGATCTTCTGATATAAAGAAACAATAATCATTGCGGCCAGCGTTGCAGCAAAAGTGGCAATCATACAGGGAAGAAATATATCGGTAGGAGTTTTGGATCCCATTGAGGCTCTTATGGCAATAATGGAAACAGGAATTAAGGTCATTCCACCTGCATGAAGGCAGAGAAACATGATCTGCGAATTACTGGCTGTTTCTTTATTGGGATTTAAGGTCTGCAGGCTTTCCATGGCCTTTAAACCAAATGGTGTGGCTGCATTATCCAGGCCAAGAAGGTTGGCGCTGAAATTCATCAGCATATGTCCGAATGCCGGATGATTTTTCGGGATTTCCGGAAATAATTTTGAAAAGAACGGCTGGATAAACCGGCTTAAAAGATTAATCCCGCCAGCTTTTTCAGCAATACTCATGAAACCCATGAAGAGTGTCATGATTCCAATCAATCCAAGGCAGATTTTTACTGCTGTTTCTGAAGTTCCGATCACCCCATCCGCTTCCTGAACACGGTAAATGTTTACATTTTGCTTTAAAGAATCTGTTTTATAATGAATTCTGCTGTCTGCAAAATCATTTTTCTTTATCAGGCTATCCTTCACAACAGGAGACAGGCTGCTTATGGGCTGGGTTGCGATCTTTACCGTGTCACCGCCTTTTCCTACTACCATATCATTGAAAATGGTTTTGTAATGGCTTGACGAAATGTATTTTATACTGGCAATGGCAATGGCAATGATAATGAAAGCCGACCAAATTCTGCTGAGAACCATTCGATTGATTTAATTGTTTAAACTTATCAAAAATACTTTAAACTGCAAAAGTCACAAAAGATTTTATTTTAAAACACTTTAGTCCACTTAAGTAAGTTTAAAATAATGCAATATAAAAAGTTCACATAAGATAAAAATCAAAAATTTTTAAAAAGCTACTTTATAAAAAGTTAAGTGTTTAATTGTTTTGTGACTTTTGTAGTTGAAATAAGGAGGTATTTACTCTTCCAGGTAAACAAGATACCCTTCAAAATCATCATCAAGATTTTTCAGGACCTTGGCATCATCCATTTTTTTAATTAATCCGTCTACAAAGAAGCTTTTTTCAAAAAACTGGCGGTGGATGCCGGGAAGAAGTTCCATGAAATAATCCATTCCGATTTTGTTGTTGTGGAGATCCATTTTAGTCTCCAAAGGCTGGTTGGGAAACAGTTCTTCGTGCATATCGGTTATTCTTTTACAGAAATCCAGCGCTTTTTCAGGAGAAGAGATTTTGCAGCAATACATCATGATAAAACAGCACCAGAGTGCATGCCTGAATGCATTTCCTATCCCGTTATTGGAAGCTGTTTCCGGAAATCTTTTCTGGGCAATGGTGAATGCTTTAATAGTAGCGTAAAAACTTAATATGGAAAAAAGAGGGTGGGGGAGAACAAGAGATAAAAGACGTATAATCTTTTTAAAACTCATACTCCGGATAGTATTGAAAAATATCTTAAAAGTCCTCATAAATAAAAATCTCTCCCCAATTAGAGAGAGATTGTATTGTTTTTGTTACAGAAACTAGGCTTTTACAGCTAATAAATTAACCGTTTTAGCAACAGTGTCCTGAATTTCAGTTCTTTTTACGATGAAATCTACAAATCCTTTTTCCTGTAGGAATTCTGATGTCTGGAATCCTTCAGGTAAATCTCTTCCGATGGTTTCGCGGATTACTCTTGGTCCTGCGAACCCGATCAGTGCTCCCGGCTCGGCCATAATAATGTCAGCAGTCATTGCGAAAGAAGCTGTAATTCCTCCAAAAGTGGGGTCGCAAAGGTAAGCAATGTATAAAAGTCCTGCTTCAGAAAGCTGAGCTAACTTAGCCTGAACTTTTGCCAGCTGCATCAAAGAGTACGTGGCTTCCTGCATTCTTGCTCCTCCGGACTGACAGATAATCATATACGGAAGTTTGTGCTTAATACAGTAATCTACAGCTCTTCGGATCTTTTCACCCATTACAGAGCCTAACGAACCTCCGATAAAAGCAAAATCCATACAAGAAACTACCATTTCAGTTCCTTTTACAGTACCTACAGCATTTCTGATAGAATCAGTAAGCTTGGTTTTGGCTTTTACTTCTTTTAAGCGGTCTTTATACGGTTTTGTATCTTTAAAGTTCAAGATATCAATACTTTCAACATTGGCATCCAGTTCGGTAAATTTACCACCGTCAAAAAGGATGTCAAAAAATTCCGCACTTCCTATTCTTACATGAAACCCGTCTTCAGGAGAAACGTAATTGTTCCTCTTTAGTTCATCATGCTCCACAACTTTTCCTGATGGAGTCTGGTGCCATAAGCCCTTGGGAACGTCCTTTTTTTCATCAGTAGAGGTGGTAATGTTTTTTGCTTTTCTTTTAAACCAGTCGAATGCCATTTTTGTTTGTATTAATGTATAAATGTAAAATGTATTAATGTAAATGCATTCTTATAAATACTTTTACATTAATACAAATGTACAGTTCTTATTTTAAAGTATTTATGTTATTTAAATCTTCAAATGCTTGTACCAATCTTGTAGAGAAAGTTTCCTCGCCTTTTCTTACCCAAACTCTTGGATCATAGAATTTTTTGTTAGGTTTTTCTTCTCCTTCAGGGTTTCCGATCTGAGATCTCAGATAGTCGATGTTATTGATCATATAATCTCTTACTCCTTCAGTATATGCGAATTGAAGATCGGTATCAATATTCATTTTGATCACTCCATAATCGATTGCTTCTCTGATCTCTTCCAACGTGGAGCCGGATCCTCCGTGGAATACGAAATTGATTGGCTTGGCAGCAGTTCCGAATTTCTCCTGAACATATTTCTGAGAGTTGTCAAGGATTTTCGGTGTAAGAACCACATTTCCTGGCTTATAAACTCCGTGTACGTTACCGAATGCAGCCGCAATGGTAAAGTTATCAGAAATAGCTTTTAATTTTTCATAAGTATATGCTACGTCTTCAGGCTGGGTATATAATTTAGAGTTATCAACATCTGAGTTGTCAACACCGTCTTCTTCTCCTCCTGTTACTCCGATTTCCACTTCAAGGGTCATCTGAAGTTTGGCCATTCTTTCAAAATATTGAGCGGAGATCTCAAGGTTTTCTTCTAAAGGTTCTTCAGAAAGATCCAGCATATGAGAAGAGTAAAGAGACTTTCCGGTTTGCTTGAAGAATTCTTCGTTAGCATCCATTAATCCGTCAATCCAAGGCAATAATTTCTTTGCACAGTGATCTGTGTGTAAAATAACAGTTGCTCCGTAAGCTTCAGCAAGAGTGTGAATATGTTTTGCCCCTGCAATAGCGCCTAAGATGGCAGCCTTTTGTCCGTCATTGCTTAATCCTTTTCCTGCATTGAAGGCAGCCCCTCCATTTGAAAACTGAATAATTACAGGAGAGTTTAATTTCGCTGCAGTTTCCATCGTAGCGTTTACGTTGCTTGATCCAATTACGTTTACTGCAGGTAGTGCAAATTTGTTTTCTTTAGCATACTGAAAAATATCAGTAACTAACTGACCTGTGGCAACTCCTGCCGGAAAAATTCTGCTCATGTTTTACTTTTTATATAAATTTATTAGGTGTTTTAATTTCGTGTAAAGGTAATCATTTTTAAGCAATCATTAATTTCTTTTATCTCTTCCCCAAAGCAGCTTCTGGCGGATAGTTTCATAGAAGCTTAAATTATTAGGCTGTACCAGAAGTAGCTGGAAATCTGCCTTTTTAATGATGATCTCCTTGTCCGTTTCAATATGGATCAGTCTGGAATCCAGGGAAAGGGAATACTGGGGAACCCGGCTTTCCACCCGGAATTTTATTTCCACTTTATCATTCACAACCAAAGGCCTCACGTTCAGATTATGAGGAGCAATAGGAGTGATGACAAAATTTTCGTTATTGGGCGATATAATCGGCCCTCCGCAGCTCAAAGAATAAGCCGTAGAACCGGTAGGTGTAGAAATGATGACTCCGTCTCCCCAAAAAACATTTAAAAATTCATCGTTGATATAAGAATCTACAGTAATCATTGAGGTAGTTTCTTTCCGGGAAACCGTTACATCATTGAGTGCATAAGGGAAAAATCCATCAAGCCCCGGAGAGACTACTTCAATCACCGAACGGCGGCTGGTTTTTACATCACCTTTTAAAATGGAATCCAGTTCTTTAAAAGCTTCTTCTTTAGTAAAAAAGGCTAAAAAACCTAATCTTCCGGTATTGACTCCCACTACAGGAATTTCAAGATCTTCAATAAATGTCAAAGAATTTACAATTGTCCCGTCACCACCAAACGTGAAGAAAAGGTCCACTTCTTTATCAAGCAGGTCTTGCTTGCAATTGAAGGTTTCAAATATTTTGGAAAACTGAAGAGCTTCAGCCATTTCATCAAACAGAACAGATTTTACACCCCTGCTTTCAAGCTCAGAGATAAACTTGCTTAAATATAAAAAAGTATCAAGATCTTTTTTCTGAGAATATATAGCTGCCTTCATTGTTATATTTCTATAAATTTTTGGAGAAAACCAAATCGGTCTTTAAATAAATCGGTTTTCTCGTCAGAATAGTATTTCTCAACAATTCTGTAATCATACCGGTCGAAAGTGGCGTCTATTGAGGCCAGGTTTTCATTGCTGATCTTTATGGTCACATGAATGACCTCATCAGACATAAAGCTTATAAAACCTCCATAAAATTTCGAATTATTGCTCTCTACAATATTGGCTATTTCCGTCATTGAATATTTCCGCGCAGGAGCTTCTATGGTAAGAATGGCTCCTGATTCTGAAAACAGGGGATACCGGGAAAGGTCCTGAAAAATATCTTCACAGGTAATGTAGCCTAAATATTTTTCATTCTTGTTGATTACCGGGATCACATTGGAACTGAAGGTGTAAAACAAACGGATGCTATCCATAATATTGCTGTCCTCCAGAATGGCAAACCGCTCAATTTGATGCTCAAGATCCTTCAATGTTCCTCCATCTTCTTCATAAAGAAAATCCTGGGCAATAGCTCCATAAAAGTGATGGGATTTTTTGATGAAAATATGGGAATATCCAAAATCTTCTAACATATTCCTGGCCGACTCAATGGAATCGGACAAGCTAAAACAAGGGAAGTCTTTTGAGATATAATCCTTAATAAACATTGTGCTAATTTATAAAAAATTAAACGAAACTTTTTCTGAAAACATCATTTTTTTTTAAGCAGAAATAAAAAAACAGGCCTCAAAATTTGTTTGTAAAGAAAAAAAAAGTACCTTTGTCGCCTTTCATTTTTACTTTTTATTAGATTTATTTCAAACTGCACTGTCTGCTAATGACATATGCAGTTTTTTTTATTTCAGGGCCTTTGCAAATTCCCACATGACGATTCCCCCGCATACGCTCACATTGAGAGAATGCTTTGTCCCCAGCTGTGGAATTTCCAGAAAAACATCAATATTGGGCAACACTTCATCACTGATTCCCTCTACTTCATTCCCTAAAACCAGCGCATATTTTTTTGATTGATCAATGGTAAAATCAGTGATCATTATGCTGTTGGTAGTCTGCTCAATTCCGATGATTTCATATCCTTTGCTTTTCAGATCTGCAATGGCAGTGTTGGTGTCTTGTTCATGTGCCCAGTCTACACTTTCAGTAGCTCCCAGGGCTGCTTTATGGATTTCACGATGCGGAGGCTGCGGAGTAATCCCGCAAAGGATTATTTTTTCAATTAAAAAGGCATCTGCCGTTCTGAAAGCAGCTCCTACATTGTGCATGCTTCTGATATTATCAAGAATGATAACCAGCGGAATTTTTTCAACTTTCTTAAAGGTTTCTACATCGATTCTGTTAAGTTCTTCCAGTTTTAATTTATGTACCAATTCTATTATTTTGATGAGATTAATTTTCCGTCTTTGCAGACCTCTGCTTTTCAATGTTCTGTTTTTACACAAAAATTATTGTGTTATCCTTTCTTTGGTGTTAAGGTTGTTTTTTATAAGAGATTAAATAGTAAAATTTATTGCAACCTGAAAAGTGTTTAGGCCTATTTTACTTCAAAAATAATAAATTACTTATACTTTACGGAAGAATATCCGGTTTTATTTTTTTTATCATAATCTGATGTACGTTTTTTTCAATATTTTGTGCCAGTGTTTCCATAGGAATATCATTTTCATCATTGTTGAAAGGGTCTTCAATTTCTTCGGCAATAAGTTCAAGGCTCATCAACACATAGTACACAAAAACAGTAAGGGGGATCATGAACAATCCGATAGTAATTACGTAGGCAATCGGAAGCGCAAAGACATACAGGATAATAAACTTCTTGATAAACGAAGAATAAGAATACGGAATCGGGGTGTTTTTAATTCTTTCATATCCGCCGCAAACATCCAGGAAGCCTGAAAGTTGGGTGTCCAGGTAAAGCATTTCAATGTCTGATATTTTTCCTTCTTTTTTTAACAGGTTCAGTTTATGGGATAAAAGGATGACCATTTCACTTGGGCCGTGGTTTTTTAAAGTTTTTTCAATCTCGGAATAGTCTTCATCCAATGCCAGTCGGGTAGACTCCTTCGAAAGATGTTTGGCTAAAAAATGCGGAAAAAACTTCAGATATCTGGAGATTTGTTCTGCATCCTGCCGGTTGTCTCCAAGTATAGTATTGATTTTTATTGCAAAATTCCTGGTATCATTGACGAGCTTTCCCCAAAGTTTTCTGCCTTCCCACCACCTGTCATAAGCGGTATTGGTCCTGAAAACCAGAAGTAAAGAAAGCACGAAGCCCAATAAAGAATGGATCATTCCTACATTGCTAACTCCGGATTTAGAGGTGAGATGAAGGTATTCCACCTCTAAATACTGAATGCCCCAGGAGTATAATCCTACCAGAATCATACTTGGAAACAAAATTTTCAAAGTATCACTTTTATGTAAGCTAAAAAGGATTTTAATAAAATGCTTGGTATTGTAAACTCTCATACATTGGCTTAGTCTTACAAATATAAATTTTTCAGAATAAAGTAAGGAAGTCCGAAGCTGGAAAAGGGAAGTCATTGAAGCCAAAGGAGTGGTTTAAGTTTTTATAAAATATTTTATATGATGCATAGAGGTTTGCGGGCAAATAGTAATTCTATCCTCCCTATCTCTTCAGCTTCCAACCCTTTCATCTTAATTTTCTCAATTTTCAAAAAAACACTATTTTTATTTCGCATAAAATACCCAAACCAATGATCCTTCAAAACGTAGATGTAGTAAACGATATTAGTAAAGAAGATTTTCAGAAAAATTATTTCAAAAAGCAAAAGCCGCTTCTCATCAAAAAATTTTGCCAGCCGTTGGGAGGCATTTGACAAATGGAATCTTGCCTATATTCGTGAGAAAGCAGGAGATCAGGAAGTTCCTTTGTATGACAATAAACCGGCAGACGCCTCCAAAAGCTCGGATGCTCCGGTAACCCATATGAAAATGAAGGATTATATTGATACGATAAAAGCTAAGCCGTCTGATTTACGTATTTTCTTTTATATTATTACAGACAGACTTCCGGAGCTGTTGAAAAATTTTACTTATCCGGATCTGGGGATGAAATTTTTCAAAAGGCTTCCAACTTTGTTTTTTGGAGGCAGTGAGGCCCATGTCCTGATGCATTATGATGTGGATCTGGGAGATTTTATGCATATCCACTTTGAGGGTAAAAAAAGGATCCTGTTATTTGATCAGAAACAATCTGCTTTCTTATATAAGGTACCCTTATCCGTTCATACCATCTATGAGCTGGATTACGAAAACCCTGATTATGAAAAATTTCCGGCATTGAAATATGCCCGGGGATATGAAATCTTTATGGAACACGGAGATGCTTTGTTTATTCCCGGGGCATTCTGGCATTTCAACAGGTATCTGGAACCCGGCTTCTCTCTCTCTCTGAGAGCTCTTCCAAATAAACCGGCTGTTTTTGCCAATATGCTGTATCATGTTTTTGTGATGAGATATACGGATAAACTGATGCGTAAGCTGTTTAAAGCCAGATGGGTGGATTATAAACAAAAATGGGCCTATAAAAAAAAGTTCAGAGGCTTTGGAGAAACATCTGGGGAAAGAGAAAACTTAATAAGAAAGGTGGATGTCGGAAGATGCAGGTCGCTACTTTCCGGGAGGGAGAATTTAAATCCTCCATTACTATTTTATAGAATGATGCATAGAAATTCACAGACTAAAAGGAACTTTCAGCTTCATTCTTCCAGCTCCCAGCCCTATTTATTTACCAATCCGAAGATGGTGGCATCTACGAATTTTCCCTTTTCAAAAAAGTAGTCTTTTAAAGTTCCTTCTTTACTGAAGTTTAAAGAAGTGAGGAGCTTTTCTGAAGAAATATTGGCAGGGTCAATGAAGGCGTCCACACGATGTAGGCCCATGCTTTCGAAACCAAATGTTAAAATGGGAAGAATAGCTTCTTTCATATAAGATTGCCTCCAGAACAGGGGATTAAGCTCGTAGCCGATTTCGGCACGGGAATGCTCACGGTACCAGTTGTGATATCCGCAGGTTCCGATAACTTTTTTTTCAGACTTTAGTTCTAGTGCCCACCGGAATCCTTTCCCTTTCTCAAATTCACTGTTAAAATGCTGAATGATCCGTTGCGCATCTTCTAATGTTTTGAAAGTCTCAAGATCATAATATTCCATCACCTCATCCTGGGAAAAATATTCAAAAAGGTCTTCCGTATCATGGATAGTAAGTTGGCGGAGAAAGAGTCTTTCGGTTTCTAAAACGGGAAATTCCATAGATCTGGTATTTTATGGTGAAAATACAACTAATTCCTGATAAGGAAAAGTTTATTGAAAGATTAACTGGGCAACCCTGAATTTATTTTTTTAAATTTGGGGCTCATTTTTTACTATGGCAAAATCGAAGAAGGAAACCCCGTTAATGACACAGTACAATACCATCAAGGCAAAATACCCTGATGCACTTTTACTTTTCAGAGTAGGGGACTTTTATGAAACTTTTGGGCAGGATGCCGTAAAAACATCCCAGATCCTGGGGATTGTTCTAACTAAAAGAAATAACGGGGAAGGGAGCGTAGAGCTGGCAGGATTTCCCCATCATTCAATAGACTCATATCTGCCGAAGCTGGTAAGAGCCGGGATGAGGGTCGCTATCTGTGATCAGCTGGAAGACCCGAAAATGGTAAAAGGAATCGTAAAAAGAGGAGTAACGGAATTGGTTACTCCCGGAGTAACGTTCAATGATCAGGTACTGAATTCAAAAAAGAACAATTTTTTACTTTCTTTACACAAGGAAAAGGAAAAATATGGAATTGCGCTGGTAGATATCTCTACGGGGGAGTTTTTAATTAGTGAAGGTACCCTGGAGAAATTATTGCACATTGTCAATACTTTTGATCCCAGTGAGATTATTTTCCAGAGAAGCATGCCAATGCCCGAGCAGCTTAAAAATAAAAATGCCTTTAAGCTGGAAGACTGGGCTTTTCAGTATAACTTCGCTTATGAAAAACTAACCAATCACTTCAAAACCAATTCTTTAAAAGGCTTCGGTGTAGAAGGGCTTTCATTAGCCATTACCGCTGCAGGGGCTATTTTTGCCTATCTTGTGGAAGATACCCACCACAACCTGCTTTCCCATATTACCAGACTTCAGATTATTCCCCAGGAAGATTACCTGATGATGGATAATTTCACATTGAGGAATCTGGAGATCGTTTATCCAAGTAATCCACAGGGAAAATCATTGCTGGATATCATTGATAAAACATGCACTCCAATGGGAGGAAGGTTATTGAGAAGAAGGATTATCCTGCCTTTGAAATCGGTGGATGAAATTGGAAGAAGACTTTCTCTGATCGACTTTTTAAACGAAAATGACGCACTGAAGTATGAAATTGTACAATTGCTGAAGTCTATTTCCGATCTGGACCGGCTGATGGGCAAACTGGCTGCAGAAAAAATTTCGCCTAAAGAACTCGGTTACCTGCGGCAGAGCTTGATCAATATTCATAAAATCAAAGCCCTGTTACATTCCCATGCAGATGTGCTGGCCTGGCTGGAGCCGTTGTTTGATATGGAAGAACTGATTAGGTTCTTGCAGAGCCACCTGAATGAAGAACTTCCGGTGAATATTGCCAAAGGAAATATCATTAAAGAAGGGGTTTCCGAAGAGCTGGACAGGCTGAGAAACCTTCAAAGTAAAGGACGCGGATTCCTGGATGAAATGTGCCAGCGAGAGATTGAAAGAACAGGGATTTCCAGTCTTAAAATTGATTTTAATAACGTTTTCGGATATTACATTGAAGTTAGGAATACCCATAAAGATAAAGTACCGGCAGATTGGGTAAGAAAGCAGACCCTGGTAAATGCCGAGCGTTACATTACCGAAGAGCTTAAAGAATATGAAAGCCAGATTCTGGGAGCTGAAGAAAAAATAGGAGTGTTGGAAAACGAACTGTACAGGAATCTATGTGCGGAGACAATGGTTTATATTGATCAGATCCAGGGGAATTCCAATATCATTGCCCAGCTCGATGTGGCGGCCGGGTTATCTGAACTGGCAGTATCTGAAAGTTATACCAGACCTGTATTAAATGACGGTTTTGCAATTGATTTAAAAGAAGCAAGGCATCCGATTATTGAGAATGCACTTCCTTTGGGGGAAAAATATATCCCGAATGATATTTTCCTGGATAAGGACTCTCAGCAGATCATAATGGTTACAGGACCCAATATGGCGGGTAAATCTGCAATTTTACGCCAGACCGCCATTGTATGCCTGTTGGCACAGATAGGAAGTTTTGTGCCGGCAAAATATGCTGAAATCGGCATACTGGATAAAATTTTTACCAGAGTGGGGGCTACCGATAATATTTCTGCAGGAGAATCTACTTTCATGGTAGAAATGAATGAAGCAGCCAATATTTTGAATAACATTTCAGAACGAAGCCTCATTCTGCTTGATGAAATCGGCCGTGGAACCTCCACGTATGACGGAGTATCCATTGCCTGGGCGATTGCAGAATACCTTCATCAGCATCCAACCCAGGCTAAAACCTTATTTGCTACCCACTATCATGAATTGAATGAAATGACAGTGAATTTTGAAAGAGTTAAGAACTTCCATGTATCTATCCAGGAAAATAAGGGTAATATCATTTTTCTGAGAAAACTCGTTCCCGGGGGAAGTGAGCATAGCTTTGGTATTCATGTGGCAAAGTTGGCCGGAATGCCTGCAAAAGTAGTAAATCGTGCCAATGAGATCCTCAAAACCCTGGAGGCAAGCAGAAGCCAGGATGGAAAAGGGTCCTCAGAAAGTATTAAAAGAGTGACTGAAGAAAATATGCAGCTCTCCTTCTTCCAGCTGGATGATCCCGTACTGGAAAACATCCGTGAAGAGCTGACCAAAATAGATATTAATACGCTGACCCCTATTGAAGCTTTAATGAAGCTGAATGCAATAAAAAAAATGATTGGAGGCTGATCCAATCATTTTTTTTATTATAAACTTGTAAAGTTAGCAGCAGAACTCATCCTGAATTCCCGGAATACCTGATCGTTCCTGTCCTGTCCGGCGGTCAGTACAGCTTATCACGATGTGGCAGATAGGTCCAGCTCCTTTGATTTCTTTCAATGCCTTTTTAGAAAGCTTTGTTTTTTGCATGTTTGATGTTTTCATAATAATTATAATTGGGTTGTTATATTTTCGGTTAACAGCAATATCCGTCATTGCCCCTCGGACCTATGATTAGAAAATGACTGACCCCTCTCAGTTTGCATAACCCTTCTGCACATGCAGCAGCGCCTCCGTTAATCTCTTTCAGCTCACTTTTTGTGAGTTTTGTTTTTTGAATGCTGAACTTTTTCATAATAATTTAATTGATTTAGATTGTGAATATTGGTATTGTCGCATCGGAAACAGATACATCCTGTTTCTGCGAATAGTAACTAATGAAAACGACCGGTAGTTTGCCTGGTTTTGTTGTATAAATGGTTTTAACAACAAGGACCATCCTGAATGCCGGGAACCCCTATGAGCTCTTCACCTGAATTGCGGTCAAAACAGCTAAATACAACCGGACATTCCGGCCCGGCGCCCTTAATCTTTTTAAGCTCTTTTTTGGTAAGTTTTTTTGTTTGAATGTTTGATGTTTTCATAGTCGTCTGATTTTGTAGATTGTGTTATTTTAAAAAGAGGTGATTATTAACAGCAGTTTCCATGTCTGTCTATGAGACCCGCTACAGGCTCATCAGAACCGGGCATAAAACAAAGTCCCTCCACACATATTTCCGGACGCTGTCCTCCGATGATATTCTTTAATGCTTTTGTAGGCAATTTATTTTTCTTAAAATTCAATTTTTTCATGATAAATTTAGTTTGATTCAATACGAATATACAAAATCGTTCAAATAATTCCATTGATTGTGAGAAAATTAACATTTTATTATAAATGATTGTATTTGTCAATATAATGTTTGCAGAGCCTGTGGCGGTGGTTCCCGTTTGGTCTTAATTATACAAATCCAAGAGCTAGCCGGTGATTACAATTAATCCCAATAATCCTTACAGCCTGAAGATAGTTACCAGCAGATTGGCTAAGGCAAAGCGAAAAGGATTTTACATTTCCTTACCTGGTGATTGAAGGACAGAAATTTATCCGCAGTATGGTACTACAAAAACACCGAAACAATTATGACAATCCGGATGAGGTATCCGAACATTACGGTCAGGGCGCCGGAATGTTAGTTAAAAGCCTGAATGAACCATGTCAAGGTTCAAAATCTTGACATGGTTTCAATAACGAAAATTTTGATTTTTGAGACGCTTCTTACAATAAATGAGCTAGACTAAGTTATTTTCCTGTTGTAAAAATTAAAGGTTGTCTTGCTTTAACCCTTATTTTAGTTCCGTTTTGTTCTCCGGGGATCCATTGGGTCTTTATTTTTTTAAGTGCTCTTATAAACTCATCCTGAATGATCTCATTATCAGTTGATTCTATTTTGATATTAGACATGCTGCCGTCCTTTTCTATAATAAAGATGGCTGTTGCGGATGCCTCCTTAATGCCGGAATTATGTAATACCCGGGAACGGAAATTACGTACAAATTCCTTTTTGAAAGCGGCCATACCACCTGGGAATTGCGGTCCGTTATTTCCTGATCCGGATTTAGGATTGGATGCTGGGGGTTGTTTAGTATGCTGGTTTATAGTAGAGGCTTGTTGTTGAGCTTTCACCGAAAACGTAATCAGCAACAGCATTCCTATCATCATGTATTTGTTTATATTACCTTCCAAAACTATCATATTTATCTTCCGCATATTTCGTGAAACGATTTAACAGTGCTACATTTTCTTTTTCCAAAGGAGATAGCTCCTGATCTACATTGTTGGAAACCGGAATATACCAATCAGTCTGTTCAAAGAAATTTCTGTAGGTCTCTTTTTTTAAAAGAGTAGCCGTGTCTTGCAAAGACAGAGTTTTTGATGATTTCAAGATCAAGTTTTCTTAAATTTTTAAGGTCCTTTTCCGTCAGTTTCTGTTTAGAAGCATTAAGCTTAAAAACAGCATCAGAAGCCACTCTGTTTTTAGAAGTCGTATAGCTTTCCGTTTTTCCGGTTTCGTCATCGGTATATTTTTCTACAAACTCCTTTGGATTGGTCCAGTCTACCAGATTTGAATCTTTATCAAGCATAAAGTTGGGATTATATACAAACTCCTTTTTAAGGAGTTTCAGTGTTTTTACCGGAGCTTTTACGGCTGCTTTATTGAAGGCACTCCATCTCCCAGTCAAGCTGTCACCGGTCAGTTTTACCTCAAATCTGCCATCCGTTTTATCATTTCCCGGTTCATCAAGTACAAATGATTTTGATGCTTCATTAAAAACTCCTCTGAAAGGGCGCTGATTGCCATTAACGATACTTTGCCCATAAACACTGTCCTTCGTGATTCTGTTGATTTTTAATGAAATTTTCTTATATACGTCCACATCATATGGGGTGTCGTCAATTTCGTCAACTGTTGTTACCATACCATTAAAATCACCGGTATAAATACCATAATACTCTTTATGGATTTCAGGAATAACAACCGAATCTTTTTTTGCAATTGAAGAATCTTTTCCGGAATTGTTGTTTTTGGTGTCTTTTTTACAGCCTGTTAAAGAAATGGCTAACACTAGCAAAGTATAATGTAAGGTTTTCATATCTGTTTTTTTGTGATTAAATATTCAATTAAAAATATATTCGGAATCCAGCCCAGCCATGCAATAACCTGATAGACATCCATTGGGTTTGGATGCAATAAATATACGATAATAACCTTCCACATCCGAAGGGTAATGGCGGATAAGGTAAAGGCAAAGCTTCGCCACATCCACTGCCTGTGTTCTTTAAATCTTTTCTGCCGGGCAAGCTTATAAGATTTACAGGTTGAAAACCACCATAAAATACCCAGTATGATAAATGAGATTTTCGATAACAGGCCTCCGTTTGCAAATATCCCCATATAAATTCCTGAAGGTGCTGCGAAGATCAGAATGAGGAAAATATACATCTTTCCTATATTCTTGTGAAAATTTTTTATTCCAAAATCTTTCCTGAGAATAGCCAGAAAACCGGAAAGAAGAACAAAAATACTCGTATAAACATGGGTATAGAAGAAACTGAGATATTCCGGTCTTTTGGTAACTTCGGTTTGTTTGATCATCAGAAAACTGACTTCAGAATTAAAAGGAATATACTCCAGCGTAATCCTGAACATCAGCCAAAAGAAATAAGTAAACCCAATGATTAAAAGGGCTTTTACAAAAAGAATAATATTTTTTCTGGCCAAAAGCATATCTATCAATTAAAGCCGGCAATAACAGGTGTTTAAGGGGAGCATTTATTTACTATAAAGTATTTAAGTCCTGTGCAATGAGCCATCCTTCACTCCAGCATGCCTGGAAATTGAAGCCCCCTGTTACGGCATCTATATTCAAAACTTCGCCTGCAATATAAAAATTAGGGAGTAATTTTGAAGACATGTTTTTAAAGTTAATTTCTTTTAAATCAACACCTCCGGCTGTTACAAACTCATCTTTGAATGTAGATTTTCCGGTGACCCGGAATTTCTTTCTGCAAAGATTTTCCAGGATTTTCTGCATTTCTTTTCCTGAAACATTGGCCATTTGTTTGTTGAGGTCAACCTTTGAAATCTCCAATATTTTCTGCCAGAAGCGGTTCGTTAGTTCAAAAATTTTCGATTGGCCGATGCTTTTTTTAGGATTATTTTGTTTAAAATGGAGAAAGCTTTCCTCAGCATCATCCATTGATATTGAAATGAAATTAACTTCAATTTCAAAATTATATTTAAGCTTAGCAAGGTTTATGGCTTCCCAGGCAGAGATTTTCAAAACAGCCGGTCCGGAAAGTCCCCAGTGTGTTATCAAAAGTGGCCCGCTTTCTTCTGTTTTTAATTCGGGAATTGAAATGCCTGCATTTTCAAAGCTTGTCCCCGGCAGATCTTTTAACAATTCATCTTTAATATTAAAGGTAAACAGGGAAGGAACCAGATCAATAATCTTATGACCCAGGCTTTCAATAATTTTCAATGACTTTGGTGAGCTTCCGGTAGTATACACAATATAATCTGCTTCGAAATCTCCGGAATTGGTTTTTACCAGGTACTTTTCATCCTGTTTTTCAATCTCTTTTACCGTACATTTTGTCTTTACCGTTACATTCTTCTTTTGGGTTTCATTCAGAAATGTATTGATGATGGTTTGTGAAGAATTACTTTCAGGGAATGTTCTGTTATCATTTTCAATTTTAAGAGGAACATTACGCTGGTCAAACCATTCCATAGTATCTCCCGGCTGGAATCTGGTGAAGACACTTAATAATTCTTTATTCCCGCGGGGATAAAACTGAACTAGCTCTCTTGGATCAAAGCAGGCATGGGTGACATTACAACGTCCGCCTCCGGAAATTTTCACTTTCTGAAGGACATCTGAGTTCTGCTCTAAAATGGTAATAGTATATTTCTTTTCGTCAAGGTTGGATGCACAGAAAAAGCCTGCAGCCCCACCTCCGATAATTATGATCTGTTTCATGTATATGTAATCCTATGCTGAAGATTATTTTTCCAAAAGTACAATTTTTATAAACCATCTTATTTGAGTATTTTTGAAGATTATAATTTTAATGAACCCAAAAACGATTTCAGTATGATTTTCTACCATAAATTTGAAGTGCGTTGGAGCGACCTTGATGCCAACAAGCACTTAGCAAACTCGTCCTATGTACAATATTGTGCACAGGCCAGAATGGCTTTCATGACTAAAGAAAAAATGGGAGTTACACAGTTAAGCAGATGGGGAATAGGACCTGTTATCCTTCATGAAAGGTATTCTTTTTTCAAAGAAATTTATGCAGATCAGACGGTAATCGTGAGTGTGGAAATTGACGGCTGTTCCGAAGACTCTTCGATTTACCGTTTCGTACACAAGTTCTATACACCGGACGGAGTACATTGTGCCACTTCAGAAGCAACAGGAGTATGGATTGATATGATGCTGAGAAAAATGACAACTCCACCGGATGATGTAGTGGAAGCGATGAATAAATATAAAAGCGCGGAGACAGTGGTGCTGAGCAAAGAAGACTTCAAAAAACTTC
Source organism: Chryseobacterium sp. P1-3 (assembly GCF_000738495.1). Classification (NCBI taxonomy): domain Bacteria; kingdom Pseudomonadati; phylum Bacteroidota; class Flavobacteriia; order Flavobacteriales; family Weeksellaceae; genus Chryseobacterium; species Chryseobacterium sp. P1-3. Next base: position 87,210 of record NZ_JPEQ01000010.1, on the reverse strand, counting down.
CTTTCCACCCTCATAACATTGACCCGGCAGAAATAAATATATAGTATATAAACGATAAATGATTATTTGATTAATGGTACACAAGTGAAAAATTTTGTATGCATGAAAAATCAGACGTCATTTATCAATGATCACTTATAAACAGAAATTTATGTTTGAAGATAAATCACAGGAGCTGACGCCCATTTCAAAACTAGGAGAATTCGGCCTTATCAAGCATTTGACTGAGCACTTTCCACTATCCAACGAATCTTCGGAGCTTGGAGTAGGAGATGATGCTGCGGTTATTAATCCTGAAAATAAAAGAGTGGTTCTTACCACAGATGTTCTGGCAGAAGGAGTTCACTTTAATTTGGGGTATGTCCCGTTAAAACACTTAGGATATAAGGCAGTGGTGGTAAACCTTAGTGATATTGCCGCCATGAATGCTACGCCTGCTCAGATCCTGGTTTCCTTAGCCGTTTCAAACCGTTTTCCGGTGGAAGCTCTGGAAGAGATTTACGCCGGAATTCAGGCTGCTTGCACAAGATACAAAGTAGACCTTATCGGAGGAGATACTACGAGTTCCAATTCCGGATTGGTGATGAGCATTACAGCTATTGGAATCGAGAATGAGAATAATATTGTAAAAAGAAGCGGAGCAAAACCGAATGATCTTCTTGTCGTAACAGGAGATTTAGGTGGCGCATACATGGGATTACAGATTTTGGAAAGAGAGCATGCCGTATTCTTAGCCGACCCAAATATGCAGCCCGAAATGGAAGGCTATGACTATATCCTGGAAAGACAATTAAAACCTGAAGCAAGAACAGATGTTAAAAAGATTTTAGAAGAACTGGATATCAAGCCGACTTCTATGATTGATATTTCGGACGGACTGGCTTCCGAAATTCTTCATCTCTCTGATCAGTCTAAAGTAGGATTCAGACTGTATGAAGAGAAAGTTCCGATGGATAGCCTTACGATTTCTACTGCGGATGAAATGAATTTAAATCCGGTAATGGCTGCTTTAAGCGGAGGAGAAGATTATGAGCTGCTGTTTACGATCGCTCCTGGTGACTTTGATAAAATTAAAAATCATCCGGATTTTACCATTATCGGACATGCGGTAGAAAAAGAAGATGGGAATTTCATGGTTGCCAGAGGTTCCAATCAGCTTGTCGCTCTTACGGCTCAGGGGTGGGATGCTTTTCTGGGAAACCAGCAAAACGGATAAAATTATATTTAATTTTTGAATATTGTAGAAAACCGCAGCACTTTTTTTGCTGTGGTTTTTGTTTATTGCTAACTCTCTTAAAAATGCATTGATGATAGTACCAGAAAAAGAAATCCCGGTTCACCACCTTACTTCTGAAGAATTTCAGATGAGCACCTTAGTGGCAGCAGGCCCGGAGAATTTTCACGACGTTCACCGGCACAATTTCTTTGAGATTATCTGGTTCCGGAAAGTGCATGAAAGAAGCTGTCTTGAGCTGGATTTTGAAAGCCATAAGCTTCAGGACAATCAAATCTGCATCATTGCACCGGGGCAGGCATTCAATATGAAAATAGAAGGTGAAGACGGATATGCCATGGCTATAAGCAGGGAGATTTTTACAGAAGTTTGTGATATAGACCGGGTGCTCACAGGAGGAGTGTTGCCCTTTTTTTTACATCCTGAAAATATAAAAACCTGCAGTACGATCCTGTTATTGATTGAGCAGGAATATAAAGCCACGTCAAGGACTGAGCTTTTAAAGGCATATCTGAAAGCGTTCTGCATTATTATCGGAGAACAAATTAACCCTCAGGAGCCTTTACTGAATGACCGTCAACGTATTCAGGAGCTGGTGGGGCTGATTGAAAAACACTATATCGTGCACAAGGAAACAAATTTCTATGCTGAAAAATTAAAGCTAAGTACTCATCATCTTAACGATATTGTGCGTCTTTTGAGAGGGACATCGGTAAAAAAGATGATTAACCAGCGGCTTATCCTGGAGGCTAAAAGGGAACTCAGCTTTGGTGCCCTTACTGTAAAAGAGATTGCTTTCAAACTTGGTTTTAACGATGCTTCATATTTTTCAAGATTTTTCAAAAAACATACCGGGCAAAACCCCGACTCTTTTAAGAATAATGAAAAAAGGTGATCTTCAATATTTACAATCAGGATGGGTTTAAATTAACGTATTTTATTTGTTTTTGTATTTAAATCCTCAATTTGTCCTATACTTCCTTCAGTTCTTTTATTGTAAGCTTTTGCTTTTTTAGTCAATTTTGCCGACTTAAAATCGCCTGTGAAGGCTTACATTATTTATGAAGAAGTTAAATATAGTGGTGTTTATTTTAGCACTGCTGAACACGTTGGAATCATTAAGTATAGATCTTTATCTTCCTGCTTTTCCAAGCATGGCCGAAATTTTTAAAACCGATATCGGGCATATTCAGATATCCATTTCGGTTTTCTTTGCCGGATTCGCTTTGGGGCAATTATTGTGGGGGCCTTTATCAGATAAAAAAGGGCGTAAACCTATGTTATACTGTGGTCTTTTACTTTTTATTGCAGGAGCAACGGCAATTTATTTTACATCAGATATTTATGTTTTATGGGCAATGCGTTTTCTGCAGGCCTTTGGAGGAAGCGCCGGGATTGTTATCGGGAGGGCTATCATTATTGACCTTTATGACAAGCAGAAGTCAGTCACTATTTTTTCACAACAGTCCCAGATCAGTGGTATTGCTCCTATTGTAGCACCATTACTGGGGAGTGTATTCCTTAAATTCTGGGGATGGAACAGTTCATTTGCCTTTTTATGTATTATGGGGCTGATCACCTTTTTTATGGTCTACAAATATGTCCCGGAGACCAATATCAGAATCAGCCAGCCTGATGTACACAGGAATGAAATAGGATTAAAAGATCAATTGAAGATGATCCTCTCAAACCGGGATTTTATCAACAGTACAATGGTGGGAAGTATTGCTTTTGCCTCCCTGATCATCTATATTTCTAATGCTCCCTTCTTATTTATGGAACTTCATGGGTTCTCAAGTGGAGTTTTCAGTTTTATATTTGCTTTTAATTCGTTAGCATTGATAACGGCAGCTTATATTACTCCAAAACTGATTAAGAGGATTAGTAATTCAAACCTTTTATTTATCGCAACAATCGCTCTTTTGGTAGTTTGTGCCCTGCATATTCTGATTGCTGCTGAACATCTTTCTGTAGCCTTGGAAATAGCGGTGTTGTATTTGTCATTACTGGCAATTGGTATTCTATTTCCTATCACCTCCGCTCATGCTTTATCTCCTTTTAAAGAAGGGCGTGGCACTGCAGCGGCATTATTGGGATTTACACAGTTAATTGTTACCTTTTTGATGTCCGGACTGTTAGGCTTATTGGAAGCTAATTCAATCATTCCGATGGTCGTGACACGTACGGGAATGGCTGTGATTGCAGTTTGGTTTGGATATCAGATTTTTAAAAGTCAAAAAGTGGCTACCGGGTCGAAAGTCGTTTTTGAAGGATTTTTAATCCTGCTAATTATTCCTGTTGTCATATCATCCGGGCACTTAATCAAGTATTTTTTGCAGAAAACAGGTAAAGGTTTCTCTTTGCATCAAATTTAAAATTATGAAGAGAAGCCTTATGACAGCTTTGTGCTGTCTGTTGCCATTAGGATATTGGGTCAATGCACAATCCGGAATATCTGCTGAGCTGAAAACGGAGTATATCCCGGGTTCCAACTACATCCGTCCTGAAGACAGTGTAAAAACAAACTCTAAAAGCGATTTTAAAAGAGTAGATCTTAACCTGAGTATTCCTTTATCGGTAAAGAAAGATAGTAACGGGAAAGTAAAAGCATGGTCAATGCTGCTTAGTGGTTCCTATGCAAGGATGACGCACAGAAATTATGAAACCCAGCTGTTTCCCAATGAAATGCTGAATGCCCAGGTCGGCATACAGCATGTCCGGCCTTTAGGTAAAAAGTGGAGCATGATGATGACAGCCTCTGTAGGGGTATATACCGATATGGAAAAGATCAATTTTGACGATGTACTGGGGCAGGGAGGAATTTTGTTTATCAGGCATTTCAGTCCTAATCTTGCATTGGGAGGAGGCCCGGTCCTCACTACAGCATTTGGGGTTCCCATGATTTTGCCCTGGATTTATTTCGATTGGAAAACAAACGGAAAAATTAAATTTAACATCAATTTTCCTGAAGGAATGGAAGCCGGATATCAATTCACGGATAAGTTTGCCTTAAAGGCTGTTGTAAACCTCAACGGGATGTCGGTAGAAAGAAATAAAGACGGTAAATCTATGTTATTAGGATATCAACAGATTATAGCTGGTTTAAGGCCAGAAATACAACTTAGTGATCGGTTAAGCCTCCGGCTTACGGGAGGAACTACTTTAATACGGAGCTTTAGTGAGAACGACCGGAAAATCAAGAGTATTTTCAGGGATAAGAAAATGGACGACCCTCGTTTTTCCACTACATTTTATGCAGCTGTAGCACTGCGTTGGAATTTATAAGGCTGAAAACTGGAAGAAGGGAGCCGCGAAGTTTCTTCCAGTTATAATTATTGAACGCTGGCAAAACGATTATTTTTACTCAAAGAAGATAAATAGTATTGTTTAAAAACTCCATAACTTCCCTCTTCCCGCCTCCCTTCTTACTTACTGATCAGCTTCTTATACACCACCTGATTGAGCAGTTCCTCTTTCCGGGTTCGGGAAATAGGAAGCTCTGTTTTGTTGATAAATAATCGCCCTCCTGAAATCATATCAATATGGGTGATGTTGATTAAAAATGACTTGTGAATTCTGAAGAAATGTTCGGAAGGTAAGGATTCTTCAATCGCTTTCATAGTCTGATGGATGATCAGGGATTTATCTTTAAAATGAAGTTTCGTATAATTCTGCATGCTTTCTATGTATAAAATGTCCACCCAGGAAACCTTGACAAAGGTATCGGATTGTCTTACATACAGAAAAGGATCATCCAAAGGCGTATTTTTCCTCAGCTTTTCATTGATAATAAACTGTTGCTGGGCTTTATTTACTGCCTGATAAAAACGATTGAAAGCAATAGGCTTTAAAAGATAATCTGCAACCTGAAGGCGAAAGCCTTCCAATGCATATTCAGAATAAGCAGTTGTCAGAATACAAAGGGGAGGGTTTTCAAGTTGTTCTAAAAATTCCAGACCGCTCAGATAAGGCATATTGATGTCCAGAAAAAGAAGGTCTATTTCGTTTTCTTTTACTTTGGCGTCTGCTTCCAACGCAGTGGCACAAGTCCCCTCTACAGATAAGAATTCTACCTGATCAGCAAGTTCTTTCAGGTGAAATCTAGCCAGGGGTTCATCATCGATGATCAGACATTTCATTTTGGGGATATTACTGCTCATTTTCTTCAGACAGTTTTAAGAGTAAAGTTACTTTATATACCAGATTATCAGATTCAATTTTAAGGTCATAAGAATCAGGATATTGTAATTTCAGACGTTTTTTTACATTTTGAAGACCAATTCCTCCGATGCCGTCTTTCTTTTTGTGAACAGCGATTTCCGAGTAAGGATTTTCAACATAAAAGTAGAGATTGTTATTTTCTTCTTTACAAAATATTTTAACATAACCGGTTTGGCCGGGAAGCCTGCAAACATATTTAAAAGCGTTTTCAATAAAAGGGACCAACAATAAGGGAACAATATCGGCTTTTTTATTATGGATTTCCCAGGAGGTCTTTACATGAAGCTCATTCCCCCATCTTAGCTTTTCCACTTCTACCAAATTTTGAAGGTATTCAATTTCTTTATCTAAAGGGACCATAGGCTGGTTACAATGATAGAGTTGATATCTTAGGATGTCTGAGAATTTCATCAGCAAAAAATCGGCAAGTTGAGTATCTGTTTTCATCAGGATATGAATATGATTCATAATGTTGAAAACCAGATGAGGATTAATCTGATCCTGCAGTAACTTAAGCTGATTTTCCAGGTGAGCCTGCTGAAGAAGGATATGATCTCTTTCTATCCTTCCATGTTCTTTGTAAAATTTAATTCCGCAGGCAGACCCGTTAATCAGAAGTGAGGCAGGTAAAGACATGTAAAATCCTTGCCACAAATAGGGGAGATGATCCCATATATTTTCCGGAAGCTCTTCTTTTGGAGCAGCTTCAAGATAGGTGAAAATAACAGAGAATACCAGACTCAACAGGAAAATGACTATAATTGCCTGAATGAGAAACTGTCTCATTTTTTTTGCCTGTAAAGCTTTGGGTAGCAGTTTATTGGTTAAAAAATGAGTAAAAGTAAAAGAGCAAAACCCAATAATAGAAGCCTGTATCATAGCCAGATATTTTTCTGTAGAGGTTTGAAAATTACACCATAAGACAATGGTAAAAACAAACCAGAACAGAAAGGTAAAAATATGCTCTTTTAAAACAAAAGATTTGGTCATGGGGAGAAACTTGAGTAAATTCATAAAAAAATAGAAACTGTACAGGGACAGTTTCTAATGGTAAAGATAATTTAAGTTTTTTAGAATAGGAAATAGCCAATCCCTAGACTGAAACTGTGCGGTTTGGATTTAAAATCTTTACTGATATTTGACAACCCGGTTTCATACCGCAGATCCACTGTGAAATTCTTATAATCTACTCCCACACCTCCTGTAATTCCGATGTTTGATTTATCAAATTTTATAAACCCTTCCTGGATCGCATGTGAAGTGGATATTTTATTATTAAATGCGTAACTGTAAACTCCGCCGGCAAAAACCCTTACGTTAAATTCGTCGGCTTTTACTACTTTGTATCCTATTACTACAGGAATATCAATAGCATTCCAGGTGAGCTTGGCTGAACTTCCGTCCTTGATATCGTAAGAGGTCTTTCTTTTGTTGAATAAGGCTTCTCCTTGTACATACAGCCTGCCAATATCCATTCTGGTCATTACGCCCGCCTGATAGCCGAAGCCGTATTTCCCTTCCAATAAAGAAGATTCCGTTGAGGTTTTGGTAAAACTGGTTCCGCCCTTTACCCCGATATGAAAAGCGGGAGTCTGCTGAGCTTGAATATCTACCGAACAAGTAATGCATAGTAATAAGGCACTTAATGACAGAAAATGTTGTTTCATAAACTGATAATTGTTAAAAATTTGATGCAAAACAACGGATCAGAAAAGGGAGATGAAATTTTATTTGATGAAAGGTAAGAATACGTTGACAAAACTCTGTTTCCGGCTGAAAATAAAAATCGGAAGTTGTAATAACTTCCGATAAATAAATATTAATAAGGTTCTTCTACACAAATGGTTGGTGGTATACAGGTGTTACCGCCACCACCGGGATTGCCTCCTCCTCCAACAGCAATGCATTGTCCCGGGCTTCCATCATCGTACATCTCACAAGCTTTTCCCCAGGCGCACTGGCAGTCACTTTGGCAATTATAGGAATCTCCTCCCATGTGACAATTATCTCCTATTCCGTTTCCATGAATGGTTTGTAACTCTTGTCTGGTTAGTTTTTTCATTTTTCTCATAGTAATCTGATGTTAAAAAATTAATAGTTTTGCTTGTATATCATTGTAAATATAATAAAAAAACCAGTTCATTATATTTTTAATCATCTGGATCTTAGAGTGATATGTTTTTGAATTAAAAAAGTGTAAACGCTCTAAGTTATTTATCTCTCGCTGATTGAACTGATTGTACAGATTTCTCTACAAACATCTGCGTATAACCATATTTCACCTTCTCACTTTTGCAGAATAAAATGATAGGTGTCTAAAAAAATGCTGCCTCATTTTTTGAAGCAGCATTGTATTTATTTTTTAAATGTTAAAACCAAAGGAAGGGATACAGTAGAAGATACCGGTTTTCCGTTGCTTTCTGCGGGTTTCCATTTGCCCAGGTTTTTAATGCGGTAAAAAGCTGCTTCAATAAAGGCATTTACATCTTCGTTATTTCCTTTTACATTGGCATCAAGGGCATTTCCTTTAGAGTCAACCACAAAAGTCATTGTTGCTTTGTAAGAATCCGAAGAAAAATTTAAAAAAGCAAGATCCACTGCTTCATATAAAAGTTTTTGGAAAGAGGCCTTACCTTTATCATATTCAGCTTCTTTAGTGATTTTTGATTTTGTTGGAGGATCTAATGCAATTAGTTTCTTCTCTTCAGCAGAAACTTTATCCAGTGCGTTTTTATACGCTGATATTTTCTCTTCTGTCAAAAGCCACTCCTTCTTAGTTCTTAGATCATTAGGCTTAGGATATTTGTTATATAAAGCCTTTATCTTTCTGTCATAGCGGGAATCTGCCCTCTGAAATTCAGAAACCTGGGCATAGCCGAACACAAAAGTAATAATGAATGCTAATGCTAAGAGCTTTTTAATCATTGTATTAAGCTTTTACGATGTTAATAATAACTTCAGTTGCTTTCTCCATACTTTCTAAAGCAACATATTCGTACGGTCCGTGGAAGTTGATGCCTCCCGCGAAGATATTAGGACATGGAAGGCCCATATAAGATAGTTGTGCCCCATCCGTTCCTCCTCTGATCGCTTTGATCTTAGGCTCAATACCAGCTTCTTTCATCGCTTTGGCTGCAAGGTCTACAATATGCATTTTACCTTCAAACTGCTGTTTCATGTTTCTGTATTGTTCCTTGATTTCTACTTCTGCCGTTCCTTCACCATGCTTTTGATTGAATTCAGCTACTTTTGCTTCAAGGAATTTCTTTCTTGCCTCAAATTTATCAGCGTCATGGTCACGGATGATGTATTGAAGTTTAGCTTCAGAAATATCAGCAGTAATATCCATTAAATGGTAGAATCCTTCAAAACCTTTTGTCGTTGCAGGAGTTTCATTAGCAGGTAGCATCTGGGCAAATTCAGCTGCTAAAAGCGCAGCATTGATCATTTTCCCATAGGCATAACCCGGGTGTACACTTAATCCGTGAATTTTAACTACCGCTCCGGCAGCATTGAAGTTTTCATATTCCAATTCTCCAACTTCTCCGCCATCCATGGTGTAAGCCCACTCAGCCCCGAATTTTGCAACATCAAACTTGTGAGCTCCTCTTCCGATCTCTTCATCCGGAGTAAATCCTACAGCAATTCTGCCATGTTTGATTTCCGGGTGGGCAATAAGATACTCTGCAGCCGTTACAATTTCCGCGCATCCGGCTTTATCGTCAGCACCAAGAAGAGTGGTTCCATCCGTGGTAATCAGGGTCTGGCCGATATATTTTTTTAAGCTTTCAAATTTTGAAGGAGACAAAGTAAATCCTGTAGTCTGATTTAGAAGAAGATCATTTCCGTCATAGTTTTCCCACACCTGTGGTCTTACATTTTCACCACTGAAGTCAGGGGATGTATCATAATGCGAAATAAATCCAATCGTAGGCCTGTCATCATTTTCAAGGTTAGAAGGAACATATCCCATAATATAACCGTTATCATCAATTGAAACATCTTCCAAACCTATTGTCTTCAGTTCTTCAGTAATGTAATTTGCGATGTCCCATTGTCTTGAAGTGGAGGGAGTATTTTCGCTTTCAGCATCACTGGTTGAATATATTTTTACATAACTAAGAAAACGATTCAGTAATTTCTCTTTCCACAATTGATTAAATTCTATTGTACTCATCAGATATCTTAAATTTGAACAAATATACGATGTATATTGTTCAGATTTTATTTTTATGGCATCTTTCTGATAATACGTTTACTTAGAAAGAATCAATGAAATGGTGAATAAAACTTTGATTTTAACTTATGGGTTCTTTTTAAAACATAATGCTTTTAATTTTAACCGCAGATTTCACAGATTTGCACAGATGTTTATGTGTAGTTTAATCATGCGGATAAAGCAGGTAGCAAAAAAATCTTTGATTTTAACTTGTGTGAACTTCTTAGCGCTATGCTTTCACTTTAAAAAGCTAAAGTGTCCAAAAATTTTTAATGTCTTTTGTGGTTTAATTTAAACCGCAGATTTCACAGATTTTCACAGATGTTTATGTGTAGTTTAATCATGCAGATAAAGCAGGTAGCAAAAATCTTTGATTTTACCTTGTGTGAACTTCTTAGCGTTATGCTTTTAACTTTAAAAAGCTAAAGTGTCCAAAACTTTTGTTGGTTTTATTTTCATCAGGACTCTCTTATGTTTTATCTTTTTAAACTGATGTTTAACCCATATTTCGCCAATCGGATAAATTGTTATAACTTGCATGGATTATGATGTCCAAACGCTGCAAATATGCTCTAAAAGCAATGGTAAGGCTGGCAAGAAACTACAATCAGGGGTTTTTGCCCACTGCTGTTATTGCTCAGGATGAAAATATACCCAGAAAGTTTTTGGAACAGATTCTTTTGGAACTGAAAAGGGCAAAGCTGGTCAATAGTAAACAGGGAACAGCTGGAGGGTATTACCTTCTTAAGTCCCCGGATGAGGTCTCATTAGCAGATATTTACCGGATTTTTGAAGGTCCTATCGCTCTGACTCCGTGCGTATCTTTAAATTTTTATGAACCTTGTGACGACTGTGTCGATGAGGCAGTATGTTATCTTAGAAAAGAATTAATTATTGTTCGTGAAAAAACCAGGAAAAGCATGATGGAAGCTACTCTTACATCATTTCTGAAATAAAATCAAAATTTTTTTTAATGTTATATTCTACTAATTTGGTAGGATATATAGAATTTTATATATATTTGCATCAGTTAAAATCAATTGCAAATGGAAAATCATCTGAAAATAGAATTCAATAAACTACTGGAACTGGCTTCAGAAGAGGAGATTAAGGTGGATTTTTTGAAAAAGCTATCAGAATTGTTTCCTGGAGAGGTGATCTTTTCTACCAGTTTCAGTTATGAAGATCAGGTAGTGACTCATTTGATAAAAGACCTTGATATTGATATTTTCACATTGGATACGGGAAGGCTTTTTGAGCAGACATATGAAACATGGACGGCTTCAAGAGCTTTTTTTCAAAAAAAATATCAAGGTCTATTATCCGGATCCGGAAGCTTTACAAAAATTTGTATCAGAAAACGGCCCGGATTCATTTTATCAATCAGTAGATCAAAGAAAGGCTTGCTGTAATATCCGTAAAGTTCAGCCTTTGAAACAAGCACTTAAAGGATACAAAGTATGGATCACCGGTTTAAGATCTGAACATTCCGTAGGAAGGAAACAAATGCCTCAGCTGGAATGGGATGCGGATCATCAGATCATCAAATTCCATCCGCTTTTGAACTGGACAACAAAACAGGTAGAAGACTATGTTCAGTCTCATCATCTGCCTTACAACTATCTGCATAAAAAAGGATTTGTAAGTATTGGCTGTGCGCCCTGCACAAGAGCTATAAAAGAAGGAGAAGACTTTAGAGCCGGCCGCTGGTGGTGGGAAGATGCTGATAAAAAAGAATGCGGTTTACATATTCATCAATAAAAATATACTATGTCACTATATCATTTCAATTATTTAGACCAATTAGAATCTGAATCTATTTACATTTTAAGAGAAACTGCAGGGCAGTTTGAGCGTCCTGCACTCTTATTCAGTGGAGGAAAAGACAGTATTGTGCTGGCTCACCTGGCTTCAAAAGCATTTCCTTACGGAAAAATACCTTTCACTTTTGTTCATGTAGATACAGGACATAATTTCCCTGAAGTATTACATTTCAGAGATCAGCTTGTGGCACAAAAAGGAGTAGATCTGGTTGTCCGTAAAGTGGAAGACACAATAAAAGAAAGAAAGCTTACCGAACCTAAAGGTCGTTTTCCAAGCCGTAACTGGTTGCAGACGTTTACTTTACTTGATACTATTGAAGAATTTGAATTTGATGCCTGTATCGGTGGAGCACGTAGAGATGAAGAAAAAGCCAGAGCTAAAGAAAGGATTTTTTCAGTGAGGGACGAATTTGGACAATGGGACCCTAAACTTCAACGCCCTGAGCTATGGAATATTTTCAACGGAAGAATCCATAAAGGTGAAAACGTAAGAGTTTTTCCGATCAGCAACTGGACGGAGCTGGATGTCTGGAATTACATCCGGAGAGAAAATATAGACCTTCCGTCTATTTATTTTTCGCATGAAAGAGAAGTAGTAGACCTTAACGGACAATGGATCGCCAACTCCGAATTTGCTTCTCTGGAAGAAAATGATATTGTAATTACAAAAAAAATACGCTACCGAACCGTAGGAGACATGACTTGTACAGCCGCGGTAGAATCTGAAGCCGCTACAGTAGACAGCGTCATTGAAGAAATACTGGCTACCAGAATTTCCGAAAGAGGAGAGACCAGAATTGACGACAGGGTTACCGAAGCAGCAATGGAAGACCGTAAAAAAGGAGGCTATTTTTAATAACTAATGAACATTCAATATGAGTCATTACTTATAACTAATCATTTATAATCAAAGAACGTGGACATATTAAGATTTATAACAGCAGGAAGTGTGGATGACGGTAAAAGTACCCTCATCGGAAGACTGCTTTACGATAGCAAAAGTATCTTGCAGGATCAGCTGGAAGTACTTGAAAAACACTCTAAAAACAAAAATGAGGACGGAGTAGACCTGGCTCTTCTAACAGACGGATTGCGTGCGGAAAGAGAACAGGGAATTACCATTGATGTTGCCTACAGGTATTTTTCAACGGCCAAAAGAAAGTTTATTATTGCTGATGCGCCGGGACATGTGCAGTATACCCGCAATATGGTCACCGGAGCTTCTAATTCAGATCTGATGGTCATTCTCATTGATGCCAGAAAAGGAGTTATTGAGCAAACGAGAAGACACTCAATCATCGCATCGCTTTTACAATTGAAAAAAGTGGTAGTAGCCATTAATAAAATGGATATGGTGGATTATTCAAAAGAGATTTTTGAAAACATCAAAGCAGAATATTCTCATATTGCAAAAAGTCTTGGCCTGAAGGATGTAACTTATTTTCCAATCTCGGCATTTAACGGAGACAATATTGTTTCTCTATCGTCCAATACAGATTGGTATAAAGGAAAACCCCTCCTTGAATATTTGGAAGAAGTAAATATTGACCAGGAGAAGAATAAAGGAAACCGCTTTCAGGTTCAATATGTGATTCGTCCACAAACTGAAGAACTGCATGATTATAGAGGATATGCCGGACAGGTTTTAAGCGGAAGTTTTCAAAAAGGAGACCAGATTCACATTCTTCCGGCAGGTATTGCTACGAAAATATCTTCCATTGAAATCAATGGAGCCGAAGTAGAGCAAGCTTTTGAAGGGCAGCCTGTCATTATACGTGTAGAAAATGATATTGATATCAGCAGGGGAGATTTCTTTACCACTAGGGAAGAGCTTCCTCAGGTAGAAAAAGAATGGGAAGGATTATTGTGCTGGGTAGATGAGAAAGCGCTTCAGCCGGGTAATAAATATCTGATACAGCATCACAGCCGGTTATTGAAAGCTGTGGTCAAAGAAATCGATTATAAAATTGATGTCAACACCCTGGAACATGAAGAAGTAAAAGGAGAGGTGAAGCTCAATGAGATTGCAAAAGTCAGAATCAGGACGGCACAGCCGTTGGTGTTTGATGATTTTATCAGCAACAAAACAACCGGATCTGCAATTTTGGTGGATGAAACGTCCAATGCCACTGTTGCAGCCATAATAATTCAGTAAATGCCTGTTTCATTAGATTTTATCGGAAATATTCTTCAAAATAAAAAGCTGGGTCCTCATGGTTTTTTTGATAAAACCAAGATGGAAACTTTTGTGACGGGATTATACAATACCCTGTTTCTTCCACAGCATATTGATACTGAAGAACAGCTGCAGCAGGATTTTGAGAAATTGAATAAAGCACTTTTTGAACTTATTTTAAGTGGAGTTAATCATGATGAAAGTTGGGCTAAAAAGCAAACAGAAGTTTTTTTTGATGAATTGTCCAACATTTACCATACGCTCATTTTAGATGCCGGATCCATTCTGGAATTTGATCCTGCGACAGAATCTCTGGAAGAAATACTTCTTTCTTATCCCGGTTTTTTTGCAACCTATGTGTACAGGATTTCTCACCAGCTCTGGATGCAGGAAGTGAATACATTGCCGCGTGTTATTTCAGAATATGGGCATAGCAAAACAGGTGTGGATATTCATCCGGGAGCTGAAATCGGAAAACATTTTTTCATCGATCATGGAACCGGTATTGTCATCGGAGAAACAACGGTAATCGGAGATCATGTTAAAATTTATCAGGGAGTTACTCTGGGAGCATTGAATGTTTCCAAAGAATTTGCCAACCAAAAAAGACATCCCAATATTGAAGACAATGTCATCATTTATTCTGGGGCAACTATTTTAGGAGGAAATACTACAGTAGGAAAAGACAGTATTATTGGAGGAAATGTTTGGATCACCCAAAATGTACCGGCTAATTCCCTGGTCTACAACAAAAGCGAAATAAAAATAAAGGATAACGGGCCCCTTCCCGAATCTTTAACATTTGTAATATAAAAAATAACATAAATTGAATAGATATGAAGTTCCAAAACACATTAGAAGCGATCGGAAATACACCGGTAGTCAGAATCAACAAACTTTTCGGAGCCGATCATGAAGTCTGGATTAAACTGGAAAAAAACAATCCCGGAGGAAGTATCAAGGACAGAATTGCTTTGGCTATGATTGAAGATGCAGAATCGAAAGGCCTGTTAAATAAAGATAGTGTCATTATAGAACCTACCAGTGGAAACACAGGAATAGGACTGGCATTGGTAGCTGCCGTAAAAAACTATAAGCTGATTCTGGTGATGCCTGAAAGTATGAGCCTTGAGCGCCGTAAAATTATGGAATCATACGGAGCAGAATTTGTGTTAACACCCAGAGAAAAAGGAATGAAAGGGGCAATTGAAAAAGCAGAAGAACTGTCAAAAGAAACTCCCAATTCATGGATTCCGAGACAATTTGACAACCCGGCTAATGTAAAAGCTCATACAGAAACTACTGCTCAGGAAATTTTGAAAGATTTTCCTGAAGGATTAGATTACGTGATCACAGGAGTAGGAACGGGCGGACATATCACCGGAATCGCAAAAGTTTTGAAAGAAAAACTTCCCAATATTAAAGTAATTGCTGTAGAACCTGAATTATCTCCGGTATTGAGTGGGGGAGTTCCGGCACCACATCCTTTACAAGGTTTGGGAGCAGGATTTGTTCCTTCCATATTAGACACTGATATTCTGGATGGCATCATTAAAGTGGGAAAAGAAGAAGCTTTCACCTATACTCAGAATGCCGCTAAAAAAGAAGGCCTTTTTGTAGGAATTTCTACAGGAGCAGCTCTTGCTGCGGTAGCTCAAAAACTTCCGGAAATTCCTTCCGGCTCTAAAATACTGACGATCAACTACGACACAGGTGAAAGATACCTGTCTGTCGAAGGACTTTTCTAACCCCATTTAATTCCATACCATGATACATCCTCATACACCACAGGTTTACCTGGTGGGTGCAGGGCCTGGTGACCCTGATTTGATTACAATGAAAGCTGTAAAAGCTGTTGCTTCCGCTGATGTTATTTTGTGTGACAGGCTGGTAAGTCCCGAAATTATAGACCGCTATGTCAATAAGGAAACAGAAGTGATATACGTAGGCAAAGAATGTAGTAAAAATGCTTCTACACCACAATCCTTGATCAATACCCTGATGGTAGAATATGCAGAACAGGGAAAAATTGTCGTAAGGCTTAAAGGAGGAGATGTTTCAGTTTTTTCCAATGTCCTTGATGAGTTAAAAGCTTTAAAGCAAAATCAGATTTCATATGAAATTATTCCCGGTATTACAGCAGCTTTGGGAGCTGCTGCCTATGCAGGAATGCCTTTAACGGCCAGAGATCATGCGACCTCAGTTCGTTTTCTGACCTATTATAAAAGTGAAATTCTAACTGATGCTTACTGGAAAGAACTGGGCAACTCAGATGATACCCTTGTTTTTTACATGTCTAAAGGAAATCTGAATGCTTTGGTAGAAAAGTTTTTGAAATTCGGAGCAATGAATGGGAAAAAAATAGCAGTTATAGAGCAGGCAACCACGCCTTATCAAAAGGTTTATACATCCTCCCTGGAAGATTTTCAGAAGAATTTAGGGAACAAAACATTTATATCCCCATCTCTGGTTGTTGTTGGCAAAGTGGTTCATCTGCATGAAGAATTTTCATGGCTATCGGCAGAAACACAGGAAGGGCTGTACTTTAAATCAGTCACTAACGGAAGTATCTTACCTAATCCACAAAATTTATTTGAATATGCTGTCTGAAAATAAATTAAATGTACTTAAAGAAATATCCAGCAGTTTCTCGAGAGATGAAGCTGTTTGGGCCAGTGGTTTCCTTGCGGGCCTTGCCGGCTTGTCAACAGCGTCTGTTATAGAGCCCTCTCTGTCACATTCTGCGCCTGTTTATTCCGTTGCTGTAAAAAAAATTACCCTTGCCTACGGAACTGAAACGGGGAATAGTAAAAAGCTGGCGGTAGAATTGGCGGGAATGATTAAGAAAAAAGGTCTTCAGGTAAAACTGGCTGATCTGTCTCAGTATAAGCCTAAAGACCTTGTCAAAGAAGAATTTTTCTTTGTTATTATCAGTACACAGGGAGAAGGTGAGCCTCCGGTCCTTGTAAAAAAGTTTTATGATCATATCCATGAAAATGATGTTGATCTTAATCACCTTAAGTTTGGTGTTCTTGCACTGGGAGACAGCAGTTATCCCTTGTTCTGTAAGACCGGGGAAGATGTAGATTCCCGTCTCGAAGTCATGGGAGCACAACGTATCATTCCTTTGAAAAAAATGTGATGTAGATTATGAGCGGGACGCTGAAAGCTGGGCCGGACATATCCTGGATGTGGTAAACAAAACAGCAGAAAGCAGCAGCAAAAGTGTTTCAGTTCCAAAAGCTTCTACAGGAAGAAAAAAAATATCAGGGAAAAATTTCATCCATCATCAATCTTAATGACATAACCTCTGAAAAAGAGACTTATCATATAGAAATAGAAACGGAAGAACCTATTGTCTATACTCCGGGAGCAGCATTAGGAGTGGTTGCCTTTAATCCCAAACCGGTTGTGGATGAAATTATTAGCCTGACAGGAATCAATCCTCAAAAGCAGATTGAGACGGCAAAAATTACAGCGAGTGTAGAGGAATTGTTGCATAAACATCTTAATATAAGTTATCTGCTTAAAACAACCGTTGCCCGTTATGCAGAAATTACAGGACACAGTATCCCGGAAGTTCGTTTGGGACTTCTGGATCTGATAAGGATTTATCCTGTGAAAAATGCCGAAGAATTTGAACAGATAATCCCGGTTTTGACAGCGCAGGCCCCTCGTCTGTATTCCATTTCTTCATCTCCTGAGGCTCATGGTGATACTGAGATTCATATTACCGTTGCCCGATCTGAATTTTTTATTGATGACAAAAAGCAGGATGGATTATGTAGTGGCTTTCTGGCAGGATTTAATGAAGGAGAAAATCTGGAATTCTATATTCAGGAAGCAAAACATTTCCGGCTTCCTGGACCTGATAAAGATATGATTATGATTGGACCGGGAACGGGTATTGCACCTTTCAGATCATTCCTATGGGAAAGAGATGCACTGGGTGCCGAGGGTAGAAACTGGTTGTTTTTCGGAGACCGGAATTTTGTTTCAGATTTTCTTTACCAGGCAGAGTTACAGGATTTCCTTAAAACAGGGACTTTAACTCATTTAGATCTGGCATTCTCAAGAGATACTGCTGAAAAAATATACGTGCAGCATAAACTACAGCAGAAAGCTCAGGAAGTATACCATTGGTTGGAAAGTGGAGCCTCCTTATATGTTTGCGGAGCTAAAGATCCAATGAGTAGAGATGTTGAAAATACTCTTTTAGAGATCATTCAATGGGAAGGGAAGCAAAGCCCGGAAGAAGCCAGACTTTACCTCGAAGATTTGGAACTAAACGGCAGATATCATAAAGATGTGTATTAATCATAATATGAATCTTTGTGTGAAGTAAAGAGTACAATTTTGATTTTTTATCTCGCAGATTTCACAAATTAAGCAGATTCTCATAAAAATCTGCGAAATCACCTTAATCTGCGTGAAAATAAGATAAACGCAAAGATTTTATAGCTAAAAAAATCATATTGAATGCACAACCATCATAAAATAAAAACATGACTCAAAAAAATAATCTTTCACCGGTAGAAAGAATCAAAACAGAAAGTAACGGATTAAGAGGAACCTTAAGGGAAAGCCTTTTAGATGACTATACCGGAGCCATCAGAGAAGATGATCAGAACCTCATCAAATTTCACGGAATGTACCAGCAGGACGATAGAGACAGGCGCGAAGAAAGAATTGCTAAAAAACTGGAATGGCTGTATTCTTTTATGATCAGGCTAAGGCTTCCGGGAGGTTTTCTAACAGGAGATCAGTGGATTGGCCTTCATGACATTGCAGGAGAGCATTCCACCGGAGTTATTAAAGTGACTACCCGGCAGACAATCCAGCTGCATGGGATTCTAAAATCACATATCAGACCTACCATTCAGCAGTTTAACCTGCAGCATCTTGATTCCGTTGCTGCGTGTGGGGATGTCAACAGAAATGTTACCTGTACGTCGAATCCTTCAGAATCTCCATTGCATCAGCAGGTCTATGAATTGGCGGGAAAAATAAGCGAAATGTGCCTGCCAAAAACAAAGGCGTATTATGACCTTTGGATTGATGATGAATTGGTGGTTGAAAGAAAAGCAGAAGAAGACCCTCTGTATCAGGACAGATATCTGCCGAGAAAACTGAAAATAGGAATTGCCATTCCGCCTAATAACGATGTGGATGTTTTTATCAATGATATTGCCCTTATCGCTGTCATTGAAAATGATGAATTGGTAGGGTACAATATCGCTGCCGGAGGAGGACTTGGGGCTACTCATGGAAATGAAGCGACTTATGCCCGTCTGGCTTCTCTTTTAGGCTTTGTGGATTCGGAAGAAAAAGCCTTGAAAGCGGTTTATGAAATTATTACAGTACAACGCGACTTCGGAAACAGGAGTGACCGAAAATTATCGAGATTAAAATATACGATTGATAAACTGGGTATTGAAGAATATAAAAAAGAAGTTGAAAAAAGAACAGGATTTCAGTTTGAACCTGTCCGTGAATTCACCTTTACCCAAAGGAAAGACCGTTATGGCTGGGTGCAGAATCATGAAGGGAAATGGTTTTATACGGTATTTGTAGAACATGGAAGAATCTTGGATATAGAAGGGTATCCTTTAAAGACAGGATTATTAAAAATCGCTGAAACCGGAAAAACCAATTTCAGATTTACCTGTAACCAGAACCTGATTCTTTCTGATATTACAGAAAATGATAAAGCTGAAATAGAAACGCTTCTTACCGAATATGGAATTGCCCATTATACGGAAAATGCAGGAGCAATGCGTAAAAACTCAGTGGCTTGTGTTGCTTTGAATACCTGCTCCCTGGCTTTAGCGGAAGCTCAGCGTTATCTGCCTGACTTAGTAACAAAAATAGAGCCTGTTCTTGAAAAATATGGACTTCAGAATGATGATATCACCATTCGTATGACCGGATGTCCCAATGGTTGTGGAAGATCACCAAATGCAGAAATCGGGCTGATAGGAACGGCATATGGTAAATATAATCTTCATATTGGTGGTGACAGGCTGGGAATGCGCCTTAACACCAAATACAAAGAAAATTTAGGTGAAGACGAAATTCTAGGAAGTCTTGATGAGCTTTTCAAAATGTATGTGGAAGAAAGGCTTCCTGAGGAAACATTTGGGTGACTTCTCGCATCGCTATTTGAGCTTGGAGAAGGCGTAAAGTTTTCCTTTAAAATAAAATCCAACCACAAAAGGCACAAAAGATTATGACGTGTAGGTGAGTTTAAGTGACTACTTACTAACTCTTTTTAAGATCACTAAAGTTTTTGAAAATCTTCGATTTTCATCTTATGTGAACTTCTTATGCAGTTCTTTTTAAACTTACTTATGTGGACTAAAGTGTTCTAAAATAGAAACTTTTGTGACTGTTGTGGTTAATTGTTTGATTAACAGTGTTTTTAATAAACGAACAGAACCGAAAATATTAATATATGATTACAACTCTTCATCGAAGACAGAAAATTAAAAATCAATCTCTGCCTGTTTTAGAGAAACGAATGTGTATGTGTTGTCTTTTAATGACCACATAATCATTTTGTTAACTCTAAAACACACACCTCCATGAAACATAAATCCCATGAATACCTCCAAAAGAAAATATATTTTGTCCTATTTACATTTTTACTGACAGGTCTTACGCAGGCACAGCAGCTTATTGAAGTAACCGGAACCATTAAAAATACCGACTCTCATAAAGGAATTGCCGGAGCTCAGATCAAAGCTGAAAATACTGAAGATATGGCGACTACAGACCCTGAAGGGAATTTTAATTTAAGGACCCGGGTGAAAATTCCTTTCAGGATTGTGATCGAAAAAGAAGGCTTTACCACCCGGACTTTTGAAATCCTTTCATTGTCCAACAAAATCGCGATAGAATTAAATCCTCAGAATACCATCATCAATGAAGTGGTTATCTCTGCCTCCCGGGTTCCTGAAAAAGTGTTGAGGTCTCCGGTCGCCATTGAAAAAATTGATATTAAAACCATCCGTGAAAGTCCTGCAGCATCGTTTTATGAAACATTAGAGAACGTCAAAGGATTACAGCTTTTAACGTCAAGTCTTACTTTAAAAGTTCCCAACTCAAGAGGATTCAACTCTCCGAATAACTTCCGGTTTATGCAGCTGGTAGATGGGGTGGATGTACAGTCAGCAACATTAGGTGTTCCATTGGGTAATGCCATTGGTCCTACAGAACTTGATATTCAATCCATGGAAATCACTCCGGGAGCAGCATCAGCTCTTTACGGAATGAATGCTGTGAACGGCTTGGCCAGCCTTCAGACCAAAGACCCTTTTACTTCGGAAGGAATAAGCCTTTATTTCAAAGGAGGAGTGAACCATGTGGATCATATCAATCATACAACAGCCCCCTTGGGTGAAAGTGCGATAAGGATAGCTAAAGTATTGAATAAAAACTGGGCCGTAAAAGTTAATGCATCTTACCTCAGTGGAGTAGACTGGGTTTCAGATAATCACACCGATCAGAATCCTAACTCATTCATTACAGCCAACCCTCAGTTTGCTTTCACCAATAATCCCGCTGAAGACCTTTGGAATAAATATGGAGACGAAAGAAACAACCGTACAACGGTAAAAGTAAATTATAACGGAAAGCCAACCACTTTCAACGTATCGAGGACGGGATATTATGAAAAAGACCTTGTAAGTCCTGAAGTAAAGAATATTAAGTTTGATGCAGGATTGTATTACCGCTTTGGAGACCAATGGAAGGCTTCCTATGTTTATCGCTATGGATTGCTGGACGGAACTTTCCAGAGAGGAAACAAAATCCGTCTTCAAAACGCAACCGTCCAGAATCATAAAGTGGAACTTACGGGGAAAGAGCTTACATTCAGAGCGTATATGTCGATTGAAAATACAGGTGATTCTTATAACCTTAAACCCTTAGCCGATAATCTTGATCTGACGAATCTTTCCAATACCAATTGGAAAACTATTTTTCAAAATACCCTACAAGACAGGCTTAATGCAGGGGTTACTCTGAATGATGCCATGATACTGGCACGTCAGGCTGCAGATAAAAACCGTGTTGTTCCCGGAACAGCCGCTTTTGAACAATTGAAAAATACCATCATCGGAATTAATAACTGGGACTCCGCCAATGCGGGAATTGCAGGTGCTCCCGCAACAGGAGGGGCTAAACTTGAACAGAAATCTCACTTCTATCAGGGAGAAATGACTTATGACTTTACAAGGCTGGTAAAGGTATTCAGTTTATTAGCGGGAGCAGATTACCGTTTGTACAGCATTACTCCGGATGGGAATAACTTTGTTGACTTTACAAGACCGGTTAATGAGAGAAATATTCCTCTGGCAGATGGTACATTCGGGAAAAATGTAATCTACCAGAAATATGGGGCGTTTATTCAGCTTACCAAGCTTTTCTTTGAAGATCAATTAAAAATAAACTTTGCCTTAAGGGTAGACAGAAATCCGGAGTTTGAAACAAAGCTTAATCCAAGGGTAAGTATCGTTTACTCTCCTGTGAAACAACATAATTTCAGGGTTTCTTTTCAAAACGGATATCGGTTCCCGTCATTATTTGAAGCATTATCTTTTGTAAACAACGGGAATGTAAGAAGAGTAGGAGGCCTTGAAAAAGCGAATGAAGGCTTGGGATATCTTGAGAACTCTTATACCTTAGCTTCTATCGATCAGTTTACTTCTGCTGTTAATAAAGAAGCAGATGCCGGAGGAAACCAAAACCAGGCAGCATTAAAGAACAGAACCCTTTTGGTTGCAGCAGACTTACAAAAGCTACAACCTGAAAAAGTAAATTCTTTTGAAGTAGGTTATAAATCATCATTGTTCAATGGAAAGCTGGTCATTGATTGGGATTTTTATTACAACATGTATGAAGGTTTTCTAGGACAGGTAGAAGTAGCGGTTCCCAAAAACGGAAAGATAGGAAGCGATAATGCTGTTTTGGATATGCTGGATCGAAGCAAACAGGATCGATATAGAGTATATACCAATAGTACAAGTGTTTATAAAAGTTTAGGAACTTCTTTGGGCGTTCGCTACAATGTGGTAAAAAATTATAATATCAATGCAAATGTATCTTATAACGACTTAGTATCTTCCAATACTTCCGATCTTTTTATAACGGCTTTCAATACCCCAAAATGGGCTGTGAATGTAAGTATAGGAAACAGGGAAATTGTAAAGAATATCGGATTTACGCTGGCAGCAAGATGGCAAAATAAGTTTCAGTGGGAAAGCCCTTTGGCTTCAGGAGAAATTCCGGCTTATTATACCATTGATGCACAAGCAACCTGGCGAATTCCTGAAATCAATGCAAATGTAAAAATCGGAGCAACGAATTTGCTGAACCGTCGTTACTTTCAATATGCTGCCGGGCCTGAAATTGGCGGATTATATTATCTGGCAGTTACTTATGACTTAAAACTTTCGGTAAGATGAGCAATACGTTATATCCCATTTTTTTAAAACTCGAAGAATTATCTCTGTTGATTATTGGTGGAGGCAATATCGCTTTGGAAAAGCTTCAGTCGGTTCTTACCAATGCTCCGGAAACTAAGATTAAAATTGGTAGGTAAAGAAATTAATGATGAAATTAAAACCTTGCCCCAACAGTTTCCTAATCTGGAACTTCACGAAAGACCATATGCAGACCAAGATTTTGAAAATACAGATCTCGTGATTGCAGCAGTGAATGATATTGAACTGGCAGAACAGATCCGAAAAGAAGCCCATCAGAACAACCTGCTTGTGAATATCGCAGACAAGCCCGGATTGTGTGATTTTTACTTAGGATCTATTGTCCGAAAAGGAAATCTTAAAATTGCAATTTCCACGAATGGTAAATCTCCCACGATTGCCAAGAGACTGCGGGAGATGCTAACAGAAACCATCCCTGATGAAGATATGAATGGGTTGCTTGATAATATGCAGAGTATCAGAAATCGGCTGCAAGGAAACTTTGATGAAAAAGTTAAGACACTGAATAAACTGACAACGCAGTACCTGGAAGAAAAAGACAATCCGGACCATAGAACAAAACTGGAAATGGAAAAGCTGATCAGCATTACCAAAAACGCACAGAGACGAGCGAATATCTATTTGGGAATCATAGGAGTTTTCATTCTTGTGGCTGTTTTGGCGTTAATTATCTATCAATTTAATCTGTCGGGAGACCTTCAGGTTTTTCTTAGCAAGGATGGGTATATATTTTACTGGATGTTACTGGCAGGGTTTCTGGCCGAAATTGTTGCCGGATCTATGGGAATGGGGTATGGTGTCATATGTACAACGATACTAATGTTACTCAATGTACCACCTCCTGTCATCAGTGCAAGTATTCACTCCGCTGAATCATTTACTTCTGCAGCCGGAAGTATCAGTCATTTTAAAATAGGGAATGTCAACAAAAAAATGGTGTTGGTTTTATTTCCTGTGGCAGCTTTAGGTGCATTTATCGGTGCTTTTGCATTATCGCATTTCGGGGAATATTATGCTCATATTGTAAAACCTGTAATCGCCTGTTATACTTTGTATTTAGGAATCAACATTCTTAGAAATGCTTTTAAGAAAAAAGGGAAAACGGCGAATTCTTCCAGACGTCATAAAAGAACAAACCTTAGAGTTTTGGGTTTGGTTGGCGGGTTTATTGATTCCTTTGCAGGCGGAGGATGGGGGCCATTGGTAACCGGAACTCTGATTAAAGAAGGAAGAACTCCCAGATATGTCGTAGGAAGTTCAACAATGGCTAAATTTTTATTGACAGTAGTCAGTGCCATCACTTTTATTTTCACCATCGGAATCCATCACTGGAATATTGTATTGGGACTTCTTTTGGGTGGAGTGTTTACCGCTCCCTTTTCGGCAATGCTTACTTCCCGCCTTCCCGCTAAAAAAATGTTTGTGGTAGTAGGAGTAGTAGTTATCGTGATGAGCCTTATATCCATCATGAAAGCTTTACTATAAATATTTTTAGATCAAATAGTCAGGTAAAAATGCTTCATTAGGCTTTCTGGGTTACTTCTGTGGATATGAATATTGATGATTGAAATTTTAAATCAGATATAAAGGATTGAAAATCAAAATAATGATAGATTTGTATGTGCCGGATACCAAATTATTTAGTTTTATTATATTTGAGAAAATCAAAAAGTAAAAATGTTTCTTACCGAATGTCCTAGAGATGCCATGCAGGGGTGGGGAGAGTTCATCCCTACCAATAAAAAAATAGATTATATCAACTCTTTAATGGATGTTGGTTTTGATGTATTGGACTGTCTGAGTTTTGTTTCTCCAAAAGCAATCCCTCAGATGGCTGACTCTGATGAGGTGGCAGAAAATATTGATAAATCCCGCTCCAAGACGAAAGTTTCTGCGATTATCGGAAATTATAGAGGAGCAGAAAAAGCTTTGAAGCACCAGTCGGTGGATATTCTTGGATTCCCTTTTTCTATTTCTGAAACTTTTCAGCATAGAAATACCAACAAGAGCCAGGAAGAAGCTTTTGATGAAATTATCAGAATGCTTGATCTGGTAAAAAGTGAAGGAAAACAACTGAATATCTACTTTTCCATGGCTTTTGGAAACCCTTACGGTGAAATGTGGAAATGGGAAGATGTAGACCAGTGGGCACAGCGATTTTCAGAAATCGGGGTGAAAGATATCTTACTTTCGGATACAACAGGAGTGGCAACTCCGGAAACCATTGCTCTTTTATTTGAAAAAATCCCATCCAAATATCCTGCAATCAATTTTGGTGGACATTTTCACAACCGTTACGAAGATTCTTATTCCAAATTGAAAGCAGCTTATGATAAAGGCTGCAGAAGATTTGACAGCGCGATTAAAGGAATTGGCGGTTGCCCGATGGCCAAGGACGATCTTGTAGGAAATATGCCTACAGAGCAGGTTATTAACTTTATGAGCGTTGAAAAGGTAGATCATAAACTAAACCTGCTCAACTTTGAAAGCTCTTATAATAAAGCAAAAGATATTTTTTCATTTTTAAAAATGAATAAGAAAATGAATCTCACGCAGATTTTACGGATTAAGCAGATTTTCTCTGCGAAATTGGCGAGATCTGCGTGAAATAAAAGAATACTAATGCAGGTATAATCCTGAGCATAGTCGAAGTAGACTTTCTTACTCTATATGAAAACCATTGGCTTTAGCCAAAACCTGATTAATTCAAACCCAAAAAATCAACAAAATGCTTCCCATTATTTCACCATCTGAATTAAAGGCACTCTCTTCGGAAAATCTGATCATCCTTGACGCAAGAACGGGAAAAGATATTCGTCAAAATTACCTTGAAAAGCATATCAAAGGAGCCAGATTCATCGATTTGGATAAAGATCTTGCAGAGATAGGAGACGACGCAGCCTTTGGAGGAAGACACCCACTTCCAAGTATAGAAAAATTTGCAGAAACGCTTTCAAACCTGGGTATATCAGAAGGGGCTCGTATTGTGGTTTATGATGATAAAAACGGATCCAATGCTGCGGCAAGGGCCTGGTGGATGCTGAAAGCTTTTGGATTTGAAAAGGTGCAGGTTCTCGATGGAGGAATGCAGGCTGCAGAAAAAAACGGAATTCCATTTTCATCAGGAGAGGAAATTTTTGACAAGGCTTCACTGATTACAAAAGAAAGTTGGTCTCTTCCGACTTCAACCCTGGAAGATGTTGAAAATGAATTACAAAAGGATTCTTCAACCGTTATTGATGTAAGAGATGCCTATCGATACAGAGGAGAATCCGAACCTATTGACCTGGTTGCCGGGCATATTCCGGGAGCTATTAATATTCCTTTTTCAGAAAATCTGGATGAGAACGGATTATTCCTAAGTCCTGAAATGCTAAGGAAAAAATACAACCAATTACTGGAAAATAAACCTGAAAATCTGATTATTCATTGTGGTTCAGGAGTAACGGCATGTCATACCATTTTAGCCCTAACGTATGCAGGATTTGATATCCCAAATCTTTATGTAGGTTCATGGAGCGAATGGAGCAGAAGAGAAGGAAAAGAAATTGCAAAATAATATTTGAAGGAAGCAAGATGCTGGAAGAGAAAAATCCTTGAGGTTACAGAAGAATTGAATCTATGTTGTTAATATAGTTTCTGCCAAATAATTGTTAGAAATTATATCGAACAACACTAACTTCCTGCCTCCCTCTTCCAGCTTCTGGCCTATTATAGCATTCCCAATTCAAATTTTGCCTCTTCACTCATCATATCCTTATTCCAGCTTGGTTCAAAGGTAAGTTCGAGGTCAACACTTTTTACATGTTCTACTTCTCCTACTTTATCTTTTACTTCTTGTGGAAGTGTTTCCGCTACCGGACAATTGGGAGTGGTAAGGGTCATTATAATTTTTACATCGGCATCATCGGAGATCTGTACATCATAAATCAGCCCTAGTTCGTAGATATCTACCGGAATTTCGGGGTCATATACGGTTTTTAGAACGCTGATGATTTCCTCACCAATGTCAGCAATTTGATCGTCTGTAAATTTCATTTTTTAATCTAGATTGATATTCCTTTTCAACAAATCTTCCTGGCGCATACGCCGGAAAATATTTGCCAAAGTTAAGACATCTTTTTCACAATAGTCTACAATTCGCTGCAAGTCTTTTTCTATGTAGTAAATTGATGAAACCATTGAGCCGTCAATATCATCCTTCGGAGTGGGAATACCAAAGACATGAGCCAGTAATTCTAATGATACAAAACTTTTATAATCCCCGAACTTCCATAGTTCCATCGTATCGATGTGGGGAATTTCCCAGGGTTTCTTTCCAAACATCTGAAACGGTGCCGGTGGTTGCATTCCATTGATGAGATAGCGCCGGGCAATCCACGGGAAATCAAATTCTTTTCCGTTGTGGGCACAAAGGATCACATTATAAAGTCTAGGGCTGTTGAAGATTTCTCCAAATTCCTGAAGCATTTTTTTCTCATCGTGACCATAAAAGCTTTTAATCTTTAAAGTCTCATTTTTTTCAAGCATTCCTATGGTAATACAGATAATCTTTCCAAACTCGGCCATTATGCCGGCTCTTTCATAAAATTCCTCTGCAGAAACATCTTCTTTCCTCTGAAACTTTGTTTTTTTATCCCAGAGGTACCGGTCGGTTTCAGACAACTCGCTCCAGGAGCCTGCTTGAGGAACGGTCTCAATATCAAGAAATAAAACTCTTTCTAAGGGGATGTTTTGGATCATTTTTTGTTTTTTATAACCGAAATATATGACATAATAAACCAATTATCCAAAACGTTTTTATTATACATAAAATTTAAGCTTATGAAGAATTTATTCATTATAGGAAGCAGTATTTGCTTACTATTGTTAGCGTCATGTAATGATTCTGATGAAAAAGGTACTGCTACAGTGAATGTAAGGCTTACCGATGGTCCTGCTATGTATGACGCTGTTAATATTGATATTCAAAGAATTGAAATCAACAGTAACGGAGAGTGGACCGCATTGAATTTTCCAAAGCCGGGAGTGTATAACCTCCTTAATTTTAAAAACGGAACCGATGTGGTTTTAGGACAGGCCGTACTCCCGGAAGGAAATGTTTCCCAGATGAGAATGGTGCTGGGACCTAATAACACTTTGGTTGTAAATGGAGTAACTCACCCGCTGCAAACCCCATCTGCTCAACAGAGTGGATTGAAGTTTAACTGGCATCAGACACTAGCTGCGAACGGAGCCTATAATGTATGGATCGATTTTGATGCTGGTAGATCTATTGTTACAACAGGAAACGGTGCCTATATTTTAAAACCTGTGATCAGAACCTTTTCTGAACTTACCAATGGACAAATAAAAGGTTACGTTCAGCCGCAAGCTGCCAAAGCAGTGGTTCATGCCATAATGGCATCGGATACTATTGCCACGGCTATTCCGAATCCTGATGGATTTTTTTATGTTTTCGGGACTTTCTCAGGGAAGCTATACCGTTTCCTATGATGCGTCAAATGGTACAGGA
The DNA here is from genome assembly GCF_000738495.1 of Chryseobacterium sp. P1-3. Taxonomy (NCBI): domain Bacteria; kingdom Pseudomonadati; phylum Bacteroidota; class Flavobacteriia; order Flavobacteriales; family Weeksellaceae; genus Chryseobacterium; species Chryseobacterium sp. P1-3. Next base: position 58,516 of record NZ_JPEQ01000010.1, on the reverse strand, counting down.
TACGTTGATGAAAACTCCGGACCTGTATCTGTAACTTTCGGACAGATCACTGATCTGGGTACAAAAACCTTACATCAATAAAGGTTATCTTAAATAACCTCAGCCCGGAATGAGGAATTCTGATGTAATCAATTTTGAAGTTAAGGAATAGAAGATGGAAGTTACGGAGGTAATAAAATAACCATTTATCTGTTTTATCTTTTTTAAAGTAATTAATGGTGTTAATTATGACTGAAAGTAACTTCCAGCTTCCATCCTTACTTTCTAAACCCAAACTCAGGTTAAATACTATAAGCCCTTGTAAGAGTTTCATAAAGTTAATTCATTTTTAAATTGTAATTATTATCCTACCTGCATGCCGTTTTTTGTAGGCAGAGAAGGGGTTAAAAGGGTAACATCCTTTTTATCTTCTCCATATAATCCTAAAACAAGGCATTCACTGAAAAAATTGGCGATCTGCTTTTTAGGAAAATTAACAACGGCTAAAATCTGTTTCCCTATCAAATCTTCTTTTTTGTATAGTGATGTAATCTGTGCGGATGATTTTCTGATACCTAATTCCCCAAAATCTATTTCCAACTGATATGATGGGTTTCTTGCTTTTTCAAAATCATTAACGGATAGAATGGTTCCGCACCGGATGTCTATTTTTTCAAAATCTGCCCAGGTTATATCTGGTTTTACATTCATGGTAAGGTGTTTATTAAATGTTCTACTTCTGTTTTCTGTTCTGCATATTTTTGTTGTAATTCGGAGCCTTCACCCATTCTTCTATAATATTCCAGGGCTTTGCCGCCGAAGAATTTTTTGTGAAAGTCTGAAACCTCAGGAATCTGTGGGAAAACTTTATGAAAAAGCATCTCATAATAGGCCTGAAACTCCCGCTCATTTTTGTCTTCTATCACTTGTCCCGGAGCTTTTTGTCTTACATGGAGCATTTCATGGGCGATCATGTTCAACACAAGATTCAAATCAAAATCAAATAAATTTTTAGGAATCATTACCGTCTGCGGTCCTCCCAGTTCACCTTCTGCAGTAAGAAGCATTGATGTAGGAGAGAGCTCCTGCCTGAATCCAAACCCTGCAAAATTCTCATGCTCCAGGTTAAAAGAATGAATCAGGTACCGGGCCGCATCCAAAATCTGGTTGTGTTCTTTGTAGGCTTCAAGATGTAGATTGACCTGCTCGAAATTCATTTGAAAATATGTTTTCTAACAAATGTATTAAAATATTGAGAATTGATGAGAATGTTTGAAGAGTAAAGTATTGATGGAGTAATGCTGATAATAACCCGATTTTTAGATCTCCATATCATTCGGTTTTATAAGATGGGGGCCTTTACATAGATAATTGAATACTTTTTTTTAATTGTTCTATTTTATTATACATTTTGTTAAAGAAAATATTTCTGGCTTTATTGTTTGCGGAAAGCAGTTCCGAGTTTTTCAGGATCAGTTCGAGGCTTTTTTCATAATTATTACAAACCCTCTCATCTAAAGTATAATAATAGCTTAGAATACTATAGGGTAAAAACAGCATTTTCTGATCTAAGAATTTTATAAAAACACTATTATTCATAATTAAAAGATCATTCTGATATAGTTTAAAGTATGCCTCCTGTCCATTCTTCTTCTCATTAAGAGCTTCATTCTCTATGAGTTTCAACATATGTAAAATTTCATCACATATTTTTTTGAACATTGATTGTACTGATCATCTCCAATTGATGAAAATATATGAGTTGTTCAAGCATAGCATAAATGGTAACATTACTCCATATTTCTGTAGAACTCACATTATGATATATTTCAGAAAGTTGTCGGCCTTTTTTGTTTAATTTTTTCAGGAACTTTAAACTCTTCAAAATCTATTCTTTGTGAAAAGAAATTAGCATCCATTAGTTTTAGCCATGTATAGATTTTAAATTTTTGTAATTGTTCAGACTTCATAAAATAAAAGAGTGGAATATCTTTTGCGGCATAAATGAATTCAACATTTGGAATTTCTTTCATCTTCTTCAGATTCTCAATAGAAAATTCAAAATATTTTTCCAAATCTTCTATATTATAAATATCATGCACTCTGTTTACAACAATATTATTGATATTGGAGTCATGAATTGAATCTAGGGAAATACCAAAGTGTGAGGCCATAGTAATTCCCTCATTAAATGTAATATGGCTTTTTCCATTAATTCTTCTGTAGGCTGTATCATTGGATAATGCAAGTTTATCAATCATTACATCAACCAAATTCTTTTTTCCTTCGGATTCACTTAGGAGTAGGTCAAAAAGATTTTTTTGGTAATTTTTCATAAGTATTGTGCTTTGGGTAAATATATCTAAAAAAGCTTGAATTATTGTTCTTTTTAGATAAATTGTCTGTTTTTCAGCATTAATTTAGACACATTGTCCTTTCATAACTTGCTGATTTTCTTGAATTTTGTAACAATAAAAAATATTTTTTTGAAAAAAACATCAATATTGATCTTATATAATTAATCACTTTAAAATTGTTATAAATGAAAATTAAGATATTATCCTTTTCTTTGTTGGTTTCTACATTTACATTGGCTCAAAGCTGGAATACCACAGGGAATGCAGGAACCAATCCTGCAATAAATTTTATTGGGACAACAGATGGACAACCATTAATCCTAAAGGCTAATAATAAAGCGTCTATCCGTATACTTCCTACAGGGAATGTAAGAATTGGTTTAGGTGATACAGATATTAATCCTCTTTCCAATCTGAGGGTTTATAATACTGGAGACTCTCTTCTTGAAGTTGCCAGTTCGGTAGGTTTATTCCAAATTGCCAAGTCCGGATGTAACGGGTGTTTTGGTGGTATGACTGGAGATACAGTGCTAAGAAACCTTGGGAAAAGCCATACTATTATTCTTGCGATGCCTAATAATGTTAATGATGGTGGGTCTTACGTAGGCATTCAGGATGGAACCAATGGTACATGGGTTAAATTCTTTAATAATGCTATTGCCAAAATTGATGGTAAAGTCTATGCTAAAGAAGTTGAAGTAAAGGCTAATGTTTGGGCTGATTATGTATTCAGAGAAAATTATCAGCTCCGTACCTTAGAAGAAATTGAAAAGTATATTGCAGAAAAAGGGCATTTGCCCGATATCCCGCCTGCACAGGAAGTGATGGAAAACGGAATTAATATAGCACAAATGGATGCTAAGCTTCTTGAAAAAATAGAAGAGCTAACCCTTTACTCCATACAACAAAATAAAGAGATCAAGAAACTTCAGGAAGAGAACAAAACTTTGAAGTCCCAATCTGAGAAGATTGAAAAGCTGGAACAGCAGGTTCAGAAACTTTTATCTAATCAATAATAAAAATATTCATATGAAAAGAAAACTATTTTCTCTAGTTTCTTTATTAATAGGATTTCTTGGTTTCTCACAGGCTGAAGTGTACTTCAAATATGATGAAGCCGGAAGCCAAAGATACAGAGGAATAAATGCCAATGCCAAACAGACACCGGAAACTTTATCAAAAACGGAATCTAAAACTACTTCTTTGGCCCAGCCTGCTGTTGTTATGGATGAGAAAGCCTTCTGGAAGCAGATACGGCTGTATCCTGTTCCTGTTAATGACATTCTTACCATTGATTGGACTAATGAAGTAGACGGACTGATAGAATCCGTTTCGCTCTATCAGCATAGTACGGTTCATTGGAAATTTCAACTGCAAAATGCACCCGGGTTGAATAGGCAGGTTAAGATCAGCATGACCGGTTATGATTGGGGTGTTTATATTTTGCGTTTTACGTTGAAGGACGGAAGAGTCTTTGGCAGGAATATTACCAAAAGATAAAAGATTGGGAAAGGGATTGAAAATGGTGCATTGAACTTCAAGAAATTGCTCTTTCTCTGCATTCAGTCATTTCTATCGATCAATGATATTCATCAATTAGCTTTTATAAATATCCAACACAAATATGAAAATTATTTCATCCTTTATATTGTCTTTATGCTCAGTGGTAAGCTTCTCACAGACGATACTGTATCAGGCAGAAACCACGTCGAGGACAGTTCAAGATCCACAATCAGTAGTTTTTGCACAGGGATTTATAGCAAAATCTGATATTTCCAATCCTTTTATAGCCAAGATTGGGCCTGCAACAGAAAATGCAGGAGGAAGCCCTGTAGACTCCAATGCAGGCACTGATAATCCAAGTGGGGCATCTGCTCCGACAGGACAAAGCTTCCATGATACAAAGGGAAATATAGAAGTTACGGGAGGAGGACAATTGCAGTTTACTTTACCTATTGCTTTACCTCCGGGAGTAAAATCTGTGGCTCCTCAAATTAATCTTGTATATTCCAGTGATTCAGGAAACGGAATTGCAGGATACGGCTGGAACTTATCAGGAATCACGGCTATTTCCCGAATAGGAAAGAATATTGAAAAAGATGGAGAAGTAAAAAGTATCCAGATTGATTATTCGGATTATTACAGTTTCAATGGACAAAGATTGATCCTGAAATCCGGCGAATATGGAAAGGATGGTGCAGAATATGTTACAGAGAAATATTCCAACATTAAAATTAAGTCTCTTGGCAATATTCCAAACTGGAAGCAGCCTGAATATTGGGAGGTAACTTTTGAAGACGGTTCGCAGGCTTGGTATGGAGGAGTAGCTCCCGGTTGGAATAATGCTACTAATCGCTTAGGGTTTAGTATTGTAAAGTGGAAAGATACCCAGGGAAATGTCATCAATTATAATTATGATCAGGAATATAATGTCAATGTGATCAGATCTATTACTTGGGGAGGGAATGAAAACTTAGGGACAGCCTCTTTTAATGAAATAGTATTTAATTATAATGACAGAAATATTCCTGAAGGAGCATATATCAACGGCTCAGGGACTTTGTTTACCCAAACAAAAATTTTAAAAGATATTATTGTTAAAATAAGCGGGCAGATTTTTAAGAAATATGTACCGGAGTATTTCATTGATTCTATAGGATACCAATACATTAAACAGATTACTGAATCTAATTCCAAAGGTGAACCGGCCAACCCTGTTGTATTTAATTATCCTGTTCAAAACCCAACATCTGTCAGTGGTTGGAATATGGATAGTCAGGCTTTATTTGATAAGGTTAAGTTTACAGGAGATTTCAATGGAGATGCTTATCTTGATTTTATCATGACGGATGGAACTATAAAGCTGGGTGTTTTTAATGATGATTTTAATGTTGTTCAAACCAATAAGATTTTTAATTCAAGCTCTGTGGTTGTTAACACATTCCTGGATGAAACCGGAAAGGTTGTTAATGGTAATGGGGTGGCAGAGTATGAAAAGGGTAAAATTTCTGTATATGCTTTCAGAAATAATACTTTTGTTAAAGTTTTTGAAAAATTAGTTTACGATGATTCTGATTGTATACGAGGGAGCCAGCCTCCGCCTGCCGGTTGTAAGATAACAACAACATTAAATGAAGGAGATAGTAACGGAGATGGTATCTCTGATATTTTTGTTACTATAAAAAGAGAAGAATGTTATTGGGCACAAGACCCTAACTGTAACAATACTACTTCCAATGGCATCGCTAATCGACCTCCTCCATGCTCAATACTTCAATGTGCTTCTTATACAGCAGGGAATCTCATTGTAGATTTAAAGAATCAAAATAGTCCTCTTGCTACTTATACTTTAGGTGCCGGAATTAATGAAAGCTTATATACGGATCAAAAATATATGGATATTGACAGTGATGGTAAAGTAGACATTATTAATGTGTCGAATACTGCGTACACGATCTTTGAATTTGTAAAAACAGCACCGGATCAATATCTAAAGAAAATTAAGTTTACCGGAAACTTAGAAGAAACCAAAGGGAATGGATTTCCTGTATTATTCGGGGATTTCAATGGAGATGGAAAGCTTGATTTTGCACTCCCTCTTACTGAAGGGAAAATAGGGAAAGATGACTGGAAGTTTTACATAGGAACAGGCAAAAGTTTTAATACGGCCTTTAGACCTGATTTCTTAATGTATAAGAATGAAAATACGCAGAGTAATGGGGCTTGGCTACGATTTAGCAGAACGATGTATTCTATTACAGACCTTAATGCCGATGGGAAGTCAGATATTGTTCAGGTTCACTCCTATTCGAACTCATTAAATTCAACGTCAAGAACAATGGGAGTTGTTGTGAATGGACTGATTTCAAAAGGAGCTGCTTCATTTGGAGCTATAGATTTTACAACCCAGAATATTTACACCTATCCTACACCACCCCAGTTTAATATTGTTCAGCCTTATGATGATCTTTCCATCTATCAGCCGATAACCAATGTCATTAGGTCCAATAACAACTATTACAATGTTTTCTTATTCAGGAAAGATAATGTACTTAAAATTAAAGCTCCTACCGGAGTAGGTGAGCTAAAGAGAATACAATCAATTACACAGGGAGGTATTACAACATCTGCGAAATATCTGGAAATCATTCCGGATAATACGGTAAATCCTAATTTTTATAAGAATCCTAAAAATGAATTATATCCCTACTTCTCTTTACCGAGAATAGATAGAGGGCATGCGGTTTCACAGCTTCAACAAGAAAATAGAAAACAGGATTTCCGATACAGGGGAATGACGATGCATATGCAGGGGAAAGGAATGATAGGCTACTATCAAACAGCCCGTTCTTCCTGGTATGCAGATGGTTTTGAAAACACCAAAATCTGGACAGGAGCAGAAATAGATCCATTAAATGAAGGCGTGCCGGCAAAAGAATGGTCAGTAAGGACTAATAATGAAAGTTTGATCTTCCCGGATGATCTTTCTGAAAATAATACCCACCTCTTAAGTTTTAAATCCATCACTTACCAAACCGATAAATTATTAAATAATCAGGTAGTAAGTTCTGTTGCTGACAACGATAAGCCCAAAGTAGTAACAGCTATTGTACCGAAGACCACTAAGACAAAGGATTTTTTAACAAATACAGTAACAAACAGCACGGTATCCTACGATAATTATTATCTTCCGATACAGACCGTATCCAATGTTAATAATGGATATGCGGTAACTACTTCCACATTTGATTACACACACAATCCTTCAGGAACAGGCTCGAACTATTACATCGGACGCCCAAAATCTAAAACAGACATAGTACAGGCTTATGGTGATACCAAATCTGCTAGGGAAGAATACACCTACGAAAACAACCTGTTGAAAACCCTTAAAACCTGGAACAGGGACAATTCAGGTTACGTACAGGAAACCTATATTTACGATGACTTTGGAAACATAACCCAAAAGACGATAAGCAATAGTATGGATTCCCAAACCCAGACTACTAAAGCAGATTATGATCCCAAAGGAAGGTTTGTCATTAAGAAAACAGACAACTTAGGATTACAGACCGGTATTGTATACAACGTTTGGGGGCAGATTCTGACCCAGGTTGATCCCTTAGGAAATATTCTCACCAATACTTATGATAATTGGGGTAAATTATTAACTTCTAAAACTAATTTGGCAGGAACGACAACGTATCAGTACGAAAGAGACAACAATGCCAATATCATGGTTACTCAATATGACCCTGATGGTAATATTTCCAAAAAGTTTACCAATAAACTCGGACAGGAATACAAAATATCTTCCAAAGCATTTGGACAAGGAAAATATATTTCTAAAGAAACTCAGTATGATATTCTGGGAAGGAAATTAAAAGAGTCTGAACCCTATTTTGAGGGACAAAGTGCGAGCCAATGGAATACGATGACCTATGATGATTCTGTATTTCCGGCCAAAATAACGGCTATTGCGTTTAATGGTAAACAAATGGAGACTTCTGTTTCCGGTTTAATAACAACCGTTAAAGAGCTGAACGGTTATGGAAGAACCACTTCCAAAACCACCGACGCTTTAGGAAATGTAGTTTCTACCACCGATAAAGGAGGAAGCATACAATTCTCCTATAATGCAGCCGGGGAACAGATCAAAGCCCAATATGCAGAAAATACGGTCATCACAAAATATGACTCCTGGGGAAGGAAATCAGAATTCAATGATCCTTCTAATGGCGTTTACAAATATGAATATGATGGATTTGGACAGCCTAAAAAGACAATCAGTCCGAAGGGAACTAAAGAATATATCTACAATAATCTTGGACAGCTTATTTCTCAAAAAGAGCTATCTACCACAGATGGCGGGCAGACTACTAATAAAACCATTAGTTTTACCTATGATAATAAAGGACGAGTAATTTCCAAATCCGGGACTTCCAAAGGAAACAGTTTTAGCTCAAATGTAACGTTTGATCCTCAGGGAAGAATTCTCTCCTCATCAGAAAGCGGAAATGGGAAATACTTTATTCAAAAAGGGATTACTTATGATGATAAAGCACGAGTAATATCTTATGAAAAGCAACTTTACTCATCAGGAATATTAACTAAAATACAGATAGAAAATGTATATAGTGCATGGAATGGAGAGTTGTACCAGGTAAAAGACAAAGTGACAGGGAAGACCCTGTGGGAGCTGAAAGAAACCAATGCCAAAGGTCAGGTGCTAAAATCCAGACTGGGAGCAGCAGATGTTAATAATACGTATGATGCAAATGGTTTCTTAACAAATGTGAATCATTCATCCGCTGTTAAACCTTCCATTTTACAGCTTTCTTACTCATTCGATGCGATTAAAAATGAGCTGAAAAGCAGAACCACCGGAGGAGACTTCAATATCACCGAATCCTTTGATTATGATGACAACAACAGGTTGGTGAATTGGACAAATCCGGTAACCGGGGTAAAACCTACAACCAATCGTAATGTATACGACATCAAAGGAAGAATCACCCAAAAACGACCAGGTAGGAACCATTAAATTTGAAAACAGTCAGAAGATCTACCAGCCAACAGGCATGACCCTGAATGCCGCAGGAGTTCAGAATTATAATAATGATCTGATCCAAAGCATTTCTTATAATGAAAATAACGATCCTGTATTTATCGATGGAGAAAAAGGCGATGCCGCCTTCCAGTATGGATTGACGCCCATGAGACAAAGAGTTACTTATGGAGGAAATTTCAGCAGTGATGGAGAAGGTAAGTTCACTAAATATTACAGTGAAGACGGAAGCTATGAAATCGTAAAAGACAATACTACAGGAAAAGAAAAACATATCATTTATATAGGAGGAACCCCATATGAATCAAATATTGTATATTTAAAAAACTATGTGGAGAGCAGTGGTTCTTACAAATTTTTGCATAAAGATTATATCGGAAGCATTTTAGCGATCAGTGATGAAGCAGGAAATAAGCTGGAGCAAAGACACTTTGATGCCTGGGGGAATATGACTCACCTTCAAATAGGTAACGGGCTAATTACAACGGATATAAACAAAATTAAGGAAACAGTAAATAAAGGAGGATTACTGCTGGAAAGAGGCTATACTTCTCATGAGCACTTCATGGAAGTAGGCATCATCCACATGAACGGAAGACTATATGATCCTTTATTAAGAAGATTCTTAAATGCTGATGAAAACATCCAGGACCCATACAATACCCAAAACTACAATAAGTATGGATATGTGATGAATAATCCGTTGATGTTTAATGATCCTAGTGGAGAGTTTTTTGTAGCAGGCTTTTTCTTAAGCTATATTGCCCCGATTATCTGGGGTGCTATTGTAGGGACAGCCATTGCAGGAACAGCTTACCTTTTAACGGCTGCTTTTACGCAGAATTTTACATGGAGTGGTTTTGGAAAGGCTTTGCTGATGGGAGCAGTGGGAGGAGCAGTTACAGGTCTTTTGAATCCGGGCCTTTTTCTTTGCCGGTGGATACTCATTTTTGGGGCAGTATGCCGGAGGAGTGATTTCCAGTATTATGCCTGCGTGGAACATCAATATCGGAAACTTCAGTTTTGGGCTTTCACCAAGTATTGCCTTTGGCAAGGGGGTGGGCTTTGGGGCCAATGTCAGCGCCACTTTCCAGGCCGGAGACTTTGCTATATCGGCGGGTTTTGGGATCATGAATTACGGAGCTCATGCCGGAAGTGGAGAAAGCGGATGGGAGTTTAGGAAGTCTCTAATGGCTGGAACTTTAGGGAAGGAAGGAAATTTGGGCTTAATGCTGGGAACTAATATCTGGAGCGGTATGTACGAACAGCAAACAGGTATTATAAGACTTGCAAGTGGAGATTTTTCGATGACTTATGAAAATGATGGAGCTCCATTTGGCCATACATTGGGAGATAATAATGATAGATTTAGAACAGCTGCGATGACGATTGGTATAGGAGATTTTAGTGCAGGATTTAACCTGTTTACAGGAGTAAGATTAGAAGAAAGCTACTATGATAATAAAACACTTTATAGTCCAAAAGATATTACTGAGGGCAAAATTCCTTATGATTATTGGCAAATGGGCAAATCATCAATAGGAGATTATGGTGAGAAATATAAAAATGGAATAGTTGATGAACGAGGCAGACAGTATCGATTTGGAGGGGCTTATGTTGGCTGGGGAAATTATCGAGTGGGAATAAATTCCGATAGGTATGTAAGACATGCGATACAAAATAGATTAGCTCACACATTTATTTCTCCTCAACCAGGATTTAGAGTTTTGTCTGGTACTATAAATCCTTATTTACAATTTCAAACAAAAAACAAATTCACATCATGGTAAAAACATTTAAAATATATCATTTGGCTATTTTTTTTATTTCTTTATATGTCCTGCAGTAGTCAATTATCTGTTGAGAAAAAGATGGAATCTAAACTAAAAATGTTTAATAGAAATGACTTTAAACAAGTCCATTTTAATAATATATACCAATTAGAAGGTCTGTATGAAACAAAAAGAGATTTTGAGTTAATTTATCCTAAATTAGAAGAACACAGAGATAGTAATTATATTGATTATATGTATATACAAAATAATGGAAAAATAAACTTTGGAACGGGTTCTATGGTCCCAGATATTACTAAACACAAAGAAATACAAACATTTAATGGTGTTCTGGTAAAAGAAGGAGATAAGTACGTTATTTTTCGAAAAGTAGTACTACATCCAGTTTTAGGAGTAGGAGGATATGAAATAAAGAAACAAAAAATTTTAATTGAGAATCGTCGCTTATATATACAAGATGGTAATAACTGTTTGGTTTATAAACTTGTTGATTAAAAAATAGTACTTACAACATCAGTGCTACCTTCCGTGCTGAAAATTTTGCTATATCGGCAGGTTTTGGGATCATGAATTACGGAGCCCATGCCGGAAGTGGAGAAAGCGGATGGGAGTTTAGGAAGTCTGCGATGTTTAGCTACAATAGCAGAGACTTTGGAATTAGTCTGGGTACCAATATGTGGAGTGGGCTTCATCCTCAACAAACAGGAGTCTTAGGCTTAAGAAGTGGGGACTTTTCCATAAGCTATGAGAATGATGGGAGCCCGTTTGCTCCAAAAAAATGGTCAGAAGGAATTTTAGCAGATAATAATGATCGCTGGAGAACAGCTGCGATGACCATAGGGATAGGAGATTTTAGTGCTGGGTTTAATTTGTTTACGGGGGAACGTTTGAAAGAAACCTATGATAAAGGCTGGGATGATCAAATGATGGATTATGTTAAAAAGAATGGCCCTCTAAAAGGTGTTGCTGGTGCGAGATACCCACAAGGGTTTGCCTACGAACAGGGGCCTGCATACCGTTTAGGAGCAGCTTATGTAGGTTACAAAAACATGAGAATTGGAATAAATTCTGATAGATATATAAGGCATCCGATACAAAATATTGTAGCCCATGGTAATATATCTAAACAGCCTGGGTTTTTGGTATTGACACCAAATATTAATCCTTATTTTCAGTACAGAACAAAAAATCAATTTACATCATGGTAAAAAGGTATATAATATTACTTGGTTTATTATCAGTGAATTCTTGTATAAGCCAAAATAAATTAAAAGATGGGACAAAAGTGCCATCAAGTTCATATATTTTTTTCAAATAAGAAAAATTTTTCTTCAAACATCTTAAATCACATAAATACTAATCATTTATATGAGTTGAAAGCTACCTATATGTGTGATTATAAATTAAATATAAAAAAGAAAACTATCTCTAATGGGGGCATATTATTTACAATTTTATAATAATGGAGAGGTAAGATTCATGGATGCTTTAGAACCTAATCCTAATGTAACTGGATATAGAGGCGTAATCTATGTAAAAAATGGAAATTTTTATATTGATAAGGCTGCGCCTGTTTATACTTCGGGGAAAAACTTAGATATACATAAATATTTTCTAAAAGTAGATGGTGATTCTTTATTATTAAGGGAAGATAATAGCTTCTTTAGACAATCAGAATATATACTTCTTGTATACAAAAAATCAGGAAAAATTCCTGAGAATTGGAAGAAGTATAAGGCAGATTGGTAAACAAAATCTTCTCCTTATTAGCTACTATCAGTGCTGCTTTCCGTGTTGGAGACTTTGCTCTATCGGCAGGATTTGGGATCATGAATTACGGAGCTCATGCCGGAAGTGGAGAAAGCGGATGGGGGTTTAGGAAGTCTGCGATGGTTAGTTATAACAGCAGAGACTTTGGAATTAGTTAGAAAAATTATAATCCGCTATTCTTCATAATTGGCAAGGCCACATGAACGAGTATAACGCTGTCTATAAGTGTACCACTCATTTTATAGATCATATTCATAACTTAAAATAATAACATGATAAGAAAGATTATATCATTGCTTCTTTTGATGGGCTTTCAGCTCCATTTTTCTCAAGACACTCTGAAGTCAGTTAATAACAAAGTTATTTTTCAGGAAATATATAAGAAGCCATTTGAAAAAGCAGGAAAGCAATACAAACTGAAAGATTATCGGCAGGTAATCACCAAAGAAGAAGCCCTAGCTTATGTCAGAAGAGCGAGAACCAACAAAACGATCGGGGAGGTCTTTGCCTTCAGCGGTGGATTTTGTATGGGCTACGGATTATTTCAGGCATTAGCGGGATCAAAATATCCGGGAGATAATAACAAATCCAGGGGGTGGACGATGGTAGGGATTGGAGCAGGAATTGTAGGGATCGGGTTGCCTTTTGCCCTTTCGGTTAACAAAAACCTGATAAAAGCGGTGGATATAGAAAACGGAACGCCACCCCATACAGGACAACTAAATATGAACATTGGAACAAACGGTATTGGGCTGTCCTATAATTTTTAACTGTAATACCTCCAAAGAAATAACCTTCTCCCGAAAAACTGTTCCATTTTTTGGAGAAGGTCATTTTTCTTAATTTTAGGAGGACTTACACCATATAACCCAGTCCCCTACTTGCCACAAAAACAATAGGGCGAGGATATATATTTACATCATGGTAATTAAAAGAATATTATTGCTTTTAGGCTGTATGGCTTGTGTTCAACAAAGTAAATTTCATGAAAAATGTGAGAATATTAGCATATACCTGTTGCTCATGAGGCTTTTGACATAATTGATACTATATCTACTTATAAATTAGTAAAGAATTATGAATTATGGAATAAAAAAGTCTTGGATTAGGCGATAGAGGAGATAGTTACCGCTCTGCTGCATTTAATAAGTATAGGTGATTTTTCTGCGGGTATTAATTTATTTACGGGATATAGAGGATTAGATAATCAAGAAGAGGAAAAAAAAATCCATGATCTTAAATTCAAGAGGAAACCGCATAAATCCAATTGTTAATGAGACCGATGGTTATGGTAGAAAATTCAAATATGGTTTTACTAATGAAAAGATAGAATTAAAGAATAATACGTTTGTAAAAAAAGTATTGAAGAAATGATGAAATAAAAATAGTAAAAGGAGGAATTACAGGGATGACAATATCTGTTAAATGGAGGTCTGAGCAATTTAATAAATTCTATAGTTTTTCTGGGATGGAAATGAATGGTACCGGTTTTAGTGGAAATGGAATAGGAATAGGCTTTAGTACAGGAAGAATAAATCAGGTTGATATAGAATTGGGATATTTTCTGATACAAGTTTTAAAAGGAAATTAATTTATATAGGTTTGCGTTCTGCTTTAATACAGGTTTGTCAATCACAATATAATGACTTTGTAACATCAGTCTGCTTTATTTACCCAGGAAAAAATTCAAAAAACATGACCGGAAAGAAATTTCCGGTCATATTAAACAAGATTAAGTGTAAAATTTAGCCTTTAGGGCAAAAAAGGATAATTCAAATGTGTACAGATTTTTATTGATCTTAATCTATGTTTAATGGTATTGATAATAGTGGAATTTTATTTTTGTGTGCCATTATAGCTGTTTTACTCCGGTGAAACAGAGATTCCACGAGATTGTATTTATAAGGAATCATGGTCAGCAAATCAGGATTGGCCAGCCTGATTTCTTCTTCAATAGCCTTTATCACTTCAAAAGACTGTATCATTTTAAAGCTGTATTTGATATCATCCAGGTCATATCCGGAATTCAGATCGATATCGTGCATGACTTCAGTAAAATCTTCCAGACGTTCGCTTACATTAAATATTTCAATATCAGCGTTGAATTCATTGATGAAGTTATAAATATCATTCATCGCAGACCAGGTTATATTCTTATGAGTATCATAGGCAAACAGGATTTTGTGAATGCCTGTATATTCTATATGATCAGGAATAATTAAAGAGGGCTTTTCAATACGATGAATCGTCTGGCCTACAAGAGTTCCCAAAAGTTTTTGCTCAATCGTTTTTTGAGTCATTCCCATGACAATAAAATCTCCGTTATGGGTATGTATGGCATTCTGAAGTTCTTCAATGAAATTACCTGAAGCCAGGTGATGATTAACCGGGATCCGGTACAGGTCACTCAATTCAGCGGCTTTATCAGCAATTTTTTTTTGATTCTTAAGCGTTTGTGCATAGAAAAATTCTGCAGAGGCCTGGGCATTCAGGGCATGTATGGACACACTCTGCAGAGTAAAGAGTATGAGTGTATATTCGTTTTCTTTAGCCATTGAAGCAGCATAATGAGTGGCATTTTCTGCTTCCTGGGAAAAATCTGTACAGACAATTATTGTTTTCATTTGTACCCAATTTGAATACGGCAAAATTATTATAGAAAAGAGCCGGATATATAAAAAATAAAGTGATATTGCATAAAACGATGTTGAAATGTCTTTTTCAGGTGATGAAACGTCACCTTTCATCTTATGCCATTTATTTAACGTTTCACATCCTGTTTTGGCGGTCTCATATAAAATAGACGCTACCCATCTAAAATCTATTTCTATATTTACATTCATAAAGTTCCTTATATGAGTCGGATTTCTAACATTAGAAAAAATATAATCCGGGGTAAGAAAATTCTTTCTGCGATGAAAAGAAGATTGGTGATATGGACGGTAGCCATTCTCACTTTCTGTATTTTTTCTTATCTTATGGATCCCTTTGACCCCGTTTGGGCGGGATATCTGGAATCACCTTTGAAAATGATCGCAGAAGACCTCTTGTGGGTATTTTTTTTCTCAGTAATCATTTCAGAAGTCAGCATATTCATAGATAGTATTCTGAACAGGCTGCTTCCCTGGAAGAACAGGACGGTGAAGAGATTGCTGATCCAATGTATTCTTCAGATCGTAGGGAGTATCCTTATCGTGATTATTGTTAATTTCATCATTGACAGTACTTCTGAAAGTCTTCCTGATATGGACTCCCGGAAGGAATATACATTATTGGGACAATGGGTAGCAACCAATATTATTATTTCTTTAATTATCAGTGCTTTCAATACAGTGGATTATTTATTGGCCAACTGGAAAGAAACGGCTATAGAAGCTGCTCAGCATAAATTAAGAGCTTCCAAGCATAAACAGGCCGCTATGGCAGCGGAGCTTCAGGCACTTAAATTGCAGATTGATCCTCATTTTATTTTTAATAACCTGAGCGTATTGTCGGAACTTATTTTAGAAGACCAGCAGCTTGGTTATGAATACTCTGAAAAATTTGCAAAAGTATACCGGTACCTGCTTGTGAATTCCAGAAAAGACATTATTGCCGTAGAAGAAGAACTTAAATTTTTAGACTCCTATATTTTTTTGATTGAAAAAAGAATAGGGGATGGGGTGATATTTAAAATTAATATTCAGGATGAATACCGGTCTATGTATACCCTTCCGCTTTCTTTACAGCTATTGGTTGAAAATGCAATCAAACACAACCAGACTTCCAGAACCAATCCTTTGGAAATTCATGTATATACCCTTCCTACGGGAGAACTGGTGGTTGCCAATACCTTTTTGCCACTGATTAATAAGCCGGATTCCTCAGGAGTAGGGTTGACGAATGTCATCGCAAGATATGATATATTAGGCTATACAAAACCTGTCATAGAAAAAACTGAAGATAAATTTATTGTAAAACTCCCATTGATATGAAGCTGAACAAAATTTTAATAATTGAAGATGAAAAACCGAATGCAGACCGCTTAAAAAAGACTTCTTCTAAAGTTAAGACCCCATGTAGAAATCTTATCAGTAGAAGATTCCATCATTTCTGCAGTGCACTGGCTTGAAAATAATGCTGCTCCGGATATGATTATGATGGATGTACGCCTGGCAGACGGATTGAGCTTTGAAATATTTAATAAATTTGAGATCAGAAGCCCTGTGATTTTTACGACAGCTTATGATGAATATGCGGTTCAGGCATTCAAATACAACAGTATAGACTACTTGCTGAAACCAATAGAAGAGGAAGAACTTGAGATCGCATTAAGACGCTATGAAACCTTCATAGAAACGGTCCCTTTTGTAGGAACGGCGATAGAAGGACTCCTTAATTATATCCAGCCTAAAGATTATAGAAAACGATTCCTGATTGCTCATCGGGACGGTTACAAAACCGTTTCAACCGAAGATATCCTGTATTTTTATACAGAACTGGGAATCAGTAAAGCCATGCTGAATACCGGAACCGTTGAAAATGTTCCCCAAACCCTGGAAGAGCTTGAGAAACAACTGGATCCCAAATTTTTTTTCCGGGCAAACAGGCAGTTCATTATTCATATTGATTCTGTAAAGCAGATTTTTAATCATTTTAATGGGAAACTTAAGCTGGAACTGAGGAAACAACCTGATGTGGAAGTAATTGTAAGCCGCGAGAAGGCTTCTGTTTTCAAATCCTGGATGGATTATTAGTTAATTTTAACCACAGATGACACAGATATGCACAGATGTTTGCGGATAATTTTTGTTTATGGATAAGCAGATACGCAGATTTACAAAAATCTATGATTTAGCTTATATGAACATCTCAACGCAACGCTTTTAACTTCAAAAACTGAAGTGTTTAAAAACTTTTGTGGTTTATTTTAACCACAGATGACACGGATATGCGCAGATGATTGCGTGTAATTTTTGTTTATGTATAAGCAGACGGAGATTTACGACGAAAATCTATGATTTTTAAAACTTATGTGAACTTCTTAGCGCTATACTTTTTAACTTTAAAAACTATGGTGTTCAAAAACTTTGTGCTTTTGCGGTTTAATGAAAGAGCTTACTTATAGGCTAAATCGCCTGAATAGCTACTTTTCCCTTCATTTTTGGTATCATACGTTTCACCTGCGATTAATTACGTTTCACCTGATTTCTGCATCAGTATCCTTATGAGATGAACTTATTTTGCTCCTGTAAAATTTAAATCAAATGTTATGAATTACAGAAAAGGATATTGGGC
This sequence comes from Chryseobacterium sp. P1-3, assembly GCF_000738495.1. Lineage (NCBI taxonomy): Bacteria > Pseudomonadati > Bacteroidota > Flavobacteriia > Flavobacteriales > Weeksellaceae > Chryseobacterium > Chryseobacterium sp. P1-3. Next base: position 40,772 of record NZ_JPEQ01000010.1, on the reverse strand, counting down.
TCTTCCCCTTATCGCTGCAACAATATTGTATTCTTGTGGTTCGGGAAATGCTCAGGAAAATTCCCAACAAATGCCGGCCCTGCCTACAGATTTTATTCAGGTAAAATCAGGAGATGAAGATGTTTCTACCGGATATCCGGGGAGTATAGAAGGGCAGGATAATGTAGAAATAAAAGCTCAGGTTACCGGGTATCTTGAAGCGGTATATATCAAAGAGGGACAATACGTTAATAAAGGACAGACATTGTTCAGGATTAATCCATCAGTGTACAATGAGCAGGTTAATACAAATCAGGCGGCCTTAAAAGCGGCCCTGGCAGCACAGGAAACAGCAAGGCTGGAAGTTGAAAAGTTAAAACCGCTTGTAGAGGGAAAAGTAGTTTCCGATATGCAGCTGAAAACAGCACAGGCTAACCTTAAAGCTGCTTCAGCACAGGTAGCTCAGGCACAGTCTTCATTAGGATCTTCAAAGATCAATGCTGGTTTTACTTACATCAAAGCACCTGTAAGCGGGTATATCGGAAGAATTCCCAACAGGATAGGGAATCTTATCAGCCCTTCCGATGCGTCACCTTTGACAACACTTTCGAACATCAATACAGTGAATGTTTATTTCTCCATGAATGAAGCCGATTTCATAGCCCATAGCAGAGCTGCAGCATCAGGAAATAATACGGGAAATGTAGATCTTATTCTGGCAGATGGCTCCATGTATTCTTTGAAAGGAAGACTGGAAGCCGCCAGTGGAAATTTCGACAGAACTACCGGAAGTATACAGATGAAAGCTGTGTTTCAGAATCCGGATAAATTGTTGAGAGCCGGAGGTACAGCGAGAGTAATGATTCACAATGCGTTGGACGGTGTTGTTAAGCTCCCGAAAACTTCAGTGAAAGATATTCAGGATAAATACTTTGTATATAAACTGGAGGGAAAGGATAAAGTGAAGATGACCCAGATTAAAGTTTCGGGAAGTACCACACAGGATTACTTTATAAAAGAAGGAGTGAATGCAGGGGACAAGATCGCAATTAACAGAATTGATGCCCTTACCGATGGGGCACAGGTTGTCGCTAAAGTGGTTCCTTCAAAATAATTTTTATAACCATTCTTAGATTATTCGAAAATGTTAAAAAAGATAATAGACCGTCCTGTACTGGCGACGGTGATATCCCTTATCATTGTTATTTTAGGGATCATAGGATTAAACCAGCTGGCGGTGACCAGGTTCCCGGATATTTCACCACCCACGATTACCGTTTCAGGGTCATATCCCGGAGGAAACAGCGAAACAGTGATACGTTCCGTAGTAACACCGCTGGAAGAACAGATCAACGGGGTGGAGGATATGAGCTATATGAAATCCACCGCGAGTAATGATGGTACATTTACCATTTCTGTTATTTTCAAACAAGGGGTAAATGCAGACCAGGCTGCAGTAAATGTACAGAACAGGGTACAGCAGGCCACTCCGATACTTCCGCAGGAAGTTATACGGATGGGGCTAACCACTTCTAAACAGCAAAACAGTATGGTGCTGATCTTCAATATCTATACAGAAGATAATAAACAATATGACGAAACATTCCTTCAGAACTATGCCAATATCAATCTTATCCCCCAGATTAAAAGGGTAAAAGGAGTAGGGCAGGCGCAGATTTTCGGGGTTAAAGATTACTCGATGAGAATCTGGCTTAATCCACAAAAGATGTCATCGTATGGCCTTGTTCCCGCGGATGTTTCCAGTGCCATTGCAGATCATAGTCTGGAATCTGCTCCGGGTAAACTGGGAGAAGAGTCTGATGCGGCATTGGAATATGTGATCCGGTACAAAGGAAAAAAGAATACACCGGAACAATATGAAAATATGATCGTTAAAAATGATGGAACGAACGTAATCCGGCTTAAAGATGTAGCCCGTGTAGAATTCGGGTCTATCAATAACAGTGGAGACAACCTTTCCAACGGAAGGAATGCCGTTACCGTAGCCATCATGCAAACCACAGGATCAAATGCCAATGAAATTGAAATAGGCGTTAATAAAGCCATTGACCAACTGGCAAAATCATTTCCCCCGGGGATAAAATATACCAAGGTAATGAGTACCAAAGAAAGATTGGATGAAGCAACGGGGCAGGTAAAATCTACCTTGTTGGAAGCATTTATCCTTGTATTCATTGTAGTGTTTATTTTCCTGCAGGATTTCAGGTCTACCATTATTCCTGCGATTGCAGTTCCTGTGGCGATTGTCGGTACTTTCTTTTTCCTTCTGGTGTTAGGGTTTACCATTAATGTACTGACGCTTTTTGCCCTTGTACTGGCTATTGGTATTGTTGTGGATGATGCTATTGTAGTAGTGGAGGCTGTTCACAGTAATATGGAAGGAACTGACCTTTCGGGAAGAGACGCAACGCACAAGGCAATGAACGAAATTACAGGAGCCGTAATCTCTATTACCCTTGTCATGTCTGCGGTATTTATTCCTATTGGGTTTATGTCGGGATCTGCAGGATTGTTTTATAAGCAGTTTGCTTACACTTTGGCCATTGCTATTATCATTTCAGCGGTTAATGCATTAACGTTGACTCCAGCTTTATGTGCGGTATTCCTGAAAAACCATCATGCAGAAGAAGGCGGAAAAACCAAAGGATTCGGACAACGGTTTGCTGTGGCATTCAATGCAGGATTCAATAACATGACGAACCGCTATGCAAAAGGGGTGAAGTTCTTAATCGGACGCAAATGGATTGCTGCAGGATTAATTGCCGGTATTATAGGATTATCTGCATGGTTGCTGTCAAGTACAACCAAGAGCTTTGTTCCTATGGAAGACGATGGATTCTTTATTTATTCATTAAGCATGCCACCAGGAACAGGGTTGACAAAAACAACGGAGGTTTCCAATAAAATCAATACCATTTTAAAAAGTGTGGAAGCAGTTCAGGAAAACACGTCCATTACAGGATTTAACCTGTTAAGCAACAGTGCCGGTCCTGCGTATGCGATGGGATTTGTAAAATTGAAGCCGAAAAAAGAGAGAGGTGCCGTTCAGGATATTGATGAGATTATGAATATTGTGAATGGAAAACTGTCCGGAATCAAGGAAGGAAGTGTAATGAGTTTCAGAATGCCACCGGTAGAAGGATACGGAGTAACCAATGATGCAGAAATCGTTCTTCAGGATCGTATGGGAAGAGATCCACAGGTTCTTAAGGCTAAGGCAGATGATGTCATCGGACAGCTGATGCAGCTTCCTGAGGTAGCCTATGCATATACGATGTTCAGGGCAGATTACCCTCAGCTGGAGCTTGAAGTAAATGAAGACAAGGCAAAACAGCTGGATGTCAGTGTGGCTAATTTGCTGGGAACGGTACAGACGTATTTCTCAGGAGACCAATCCCAGAACTTTTCAAGATTCGGAAAATTCTATAGGGTGAATATTAAAGCAGACGGGGTTTTCAGAATGGACGAACAGGCTTTCAATGATATTTTTGTGAAAAACTCTAAAGGAGAAATGGTTCCCGTAAACACCCTGATTACTTTGAAAAAAGTCTATGGCCCCGAATCAGTTCAGCGATACAATCTTTATAATTCATTGAACATCAATGTGGTGCCGAAGCCGGGTATAAGTAACGGAGCTTTAATGGATAAAATAGAACCTACATTGAATAAACTCCCGTCCGATTATAGCTTTGAATGGACCGGATTGAGTTTAGAAGAAAAATCAGCAGGAAATCAAACTGTTGTTATCCTTGGATTATGTTTGCTTTTCGTGTATCTGCTCCTCGCAGCACAGTATGAGAGCTATATCCTTCCTCTGGCTGTAATGCTATCCATTCCGACAGGAGTAGTAGGGGCATTCCTGGGGATAAAAGCTATTGGCTTCGACAACAATATTTATGTACAGGTAGGATTGATTATGCTTATCGGATTGCTGGCAAAAAATGCCATTCTTATCGTGGAATTTGCTATACAACGGAGAAAATCAGGGCTATCCATCATAGATTCAGCATTGGAAGGAGCAAAGGCCAGGCTGCGTCCCATTATCATGACCTCACTGGCTTTTATTGTAGGGATGATTCCGCTGATGCTTTCTACAGGAGGAATGGCTTCAGGAAACAAATCGATCAGTGTGAGCGCTGCCATTGGGATGTTGAGTGGTGTTGTTCTGGGCGTATTTGTAATCCCTGTGTTATACATGTTCTTTCAATATCTGGATGAAAAGTTTTCATCAAAAAAAGAAGTATCCTGTACTACAAAAACAATTGTCAAATGAGAATATTTAATATAAAGAATTTCCTTATTTCAGGCGCAATGGCATCATTAATGGTGTCCTGTGCCGTAGGGAAAAAATATACAAGAACAGATCTTCAGGTTCCTGAATCATATAAAGAACCGGTGCAGGTAACAGGAGATACCGTAGTTCTTCCCTGGAAAACGTTCTTCAAAGATCCTAAGTTGATAGGGTTAATCGATAAAGCACTGGCCAGAAATAATGAGGTGAATATTGCCTTAAAAAATATAGAACAGCTGGATCTGATCTATAAGCAAGCTAAGTTATCCCTCATGCCAACCCTGGACTTCAGCGCAGGAGCCAATAGAAGCTGGGCCTCTAAGAACAGTCTCAACGGCTCTCTGAATGAACAGTTTTTAGGAACAAAATATATTGATGATTTTAATGCAACCCTTAGGCTTTCGTGGGAAATAGATATCTGGGGGAAAGCTAAAATGCAGAAGGAATCAGCAGCTGCTGAATACTTTGCCCAGAAAGAGAATTTAAATGCGATTAAAAGCCGCATTGTGGTTCAGGTAGCACAGGCTTATTACAATCTGATAGGCTTGGACGAACAGCTGAAAATTGCCGAACAGAATATCGAATTGAGCAATAGTACGCTTACCATGATGAAACTTCAGTTTACGGCAGGTCAGATCAATTCACTGGCAGTACAGCAGTCGGAAGCTCAGAAAAAAACAGCTGAACTATTGATTCCTTTGGCAAAGCAGAATATTTCAATTCAGGAAAATGCATTGAGTATCCTTTGTGGTGAATATCCCACCAAAATTGAAAGAGAAGGAAACCTGAAAGATATGATTCCTGAAAACAAGCTTTCAGAAGGCCTTCCTGCACAGCTATTGAGCCGCAGACCAGATCTGAAGGTTGCCGAATATAACGTCATCAGTCTGAATGCAAAAACAGGATTGGCAAAAGCCGCCATGTATCCAAGCATCAGCCTGAGCCCGCAGATTGGTGTGAATTCTAATAAGTTTAATAGCTGGTTTGATATTCCGGGCTCCATCACGAAAGCCATTGCGGCAAATCTGGTTGCTCCGGTTTTCCAGAAAAAGCAGTTGAAAACCACTTACAAAACCGCATTGATAGAACAGGAAAAAGCGGCAATCAACTTTAGGCAGGCGGTAATGACGGCTGTAGCTGAAGTTTCTGATGCCATGGCAAAATCTAAAGGTTCTTCCGAAAGATTACTGCTTTTGGATCAGAGGACAGCCATTTTAGATAAAGGAATTAATGATGCGCTTAAGCTGTACAAAAGCGGTATGGCTACTTATCTGGAGGTTATTACCGCACAGAATAACAAACTTCAGAATGATCTGGAAATGATCAATGTAAGTCTTGAAAGGCTCAATGCCGATGTAGAATTGTACAGGGCATTAGGAGGAGGAGCTGAATAATCAGGAATGAAATAAGATATAATTTAGGGGAGGTTACAAATGTAGCTTCCTCTTTTTTATTAAAATATCTGTTGATTATCAGAATTTTATGAATTATTTCCATTTTTTTTAAAAATTTCATGCAAGATTTTTGTAAAAAGAGATTTATATCAATGAGTGCTCGAAATAATGAATGTTTAATGAAAAAAATAATGCAATGAAAAAATATACAGTACCCAGGCTTTTATTGGTGATTCTTATTATGCTGACAGGTTTGTCTTTATTCTCATGTAATAGTGATAGCCCTGAAATCCCACCGGTAAAGCTGGAAGATATTAAAGGAAATTATAAAGCGAGACTTATTACCATACAGGGAAATTTCAGGACAGAGAAAATTATAGGTTTTAAAGTAAAGAAAGACACTATAGCATTTGAAGACTTTCCGGTAAGTGAAATTGTAAAATCGGTGATAAAGGATCCGGCAAAGGCTGAAGCCGCCATTAAGGCAATGGGCAAGGTGAAATATGATCTTCAATATAATGCAACAGTCAATGCAGGGAATAATGTGCTGGAGCTTACATTTACCCCTAAAATAATGGAACTTCAGATTCCTGTTGACGGAACGAATAAAAAAGCAATGGTACTATTAAATGCCAAGCAGAAAGGTTTTTATGTAGGAATGGATCAATCATTGAGATTTGCCTTTTCAGCGGATAAAATAACAGTAGACGGGTTGGAAATCAGTCCCTATGATGCCATTAATTATAATCTTCCGTTTTGCATAAAGAATTAAATTATCAGAAATGGATTGCATTTTATCCGGTGCAATCTATTTTTGCTTCACATTTTTAATCAGTATTTAACCGGATAGGGCTGCAGTACATGGAAGAAAATAAAGAACAGATTTTACTAGAACGTCTTCTGATGAAGGATGAAGCTGCCTGGAAGGAACTTTTCGGAGCTTATTCCGGAAATCTGACCTATGTCTGTTCCCGGTATATTGCTGAAAAGGAAGATGTACATGATGTTCTTCAAAACAGTTTTATCAAAATGTTTCATTCCATAAAATCATTTGAATTCAGGGGAAGTGGCTCGTTAAGAGCCTGGATGACAAGAATTGTTGTTAATGAGTCATTACAACATATAAAACAGAAAGCAGCTTTCAGGTCGACTATCGAAGTGGAAGACCTTCCTGAAATACCCAATGAAGAAGAACCGGATTTTGAAGAAATTCCAAGAGTAGCCATTATGAAAATGATACAATCTCTTCCGGATGGATATAGAACGGTTTTTAACCTGTATGTTTTTGAAAAGAAGAGTCATAAAGAAATTGCCAACACCTTGGGAATCGCGGAAAACTCTTCCGCATCACAATTTCACCGTGCCAAAGGATTGCTTGTTCAGAAAATAAAAGAATTTAAAAATGTCAAAAAAACACAATATGAATAGTGAATGGCTAAACAATCTGCACCGCAGAATGGAAGACCATGAGATGGAGGTTCCGGATGGATTGTGGGATGACATCAGGGATGAATTATTCTCTGAAGAACATGAAATGAAAGGTGTTGCCGGGCTTAGTACTGAAAATCACACAAAAAATAATGCAGCAGAACACAGGCAAAAGAGCAGGACCCTGATGTACCGTATCGGAGGAATGGCAGCGGTTGTAGCCGGATTGGTTTTTTTAGTGATGAACCTGTTTCCGGAAAAAAATGATAAGCCTCTTTCTGGCCTTATTTCAGATTTACAAAAAGAGAGAAGAAAAAATGGTCTTGCAGAAAACCTTACAAATAATGTAAAACCGGAAGCAAGGACGAATCCTGATATTTCACTGACAAAAAATAGTCTTGCTGAAACAAAGGCCGGAAATATTGCAGATCAAGGATATTATAAAACAGTCCTGAAAAAAGAAAATAAGGATAATGATGGAGCAGCCCGGGAGATAATTGCCATTCAGGAGATAGCAAAAGATTCCCGTAAGGAAATTCAAATAGCTCAAAAACAAACCGGGGCAGATGAAGTAAGCGGTAAAGAAGCGAAAGAAGAGATATTTAAACAGGAAAAATATACTGATAACAAGAAGAATCCGGTTACATCTAAAGCTAAAAAGTCCTGGATGTTGGGAATGCTTACGGGAAATGTTTCTTCCAACACAGCAGAACAGCAGTTTCCGGGATATGCTTCGATGAACGGAAAACCAATGACTGTAGAACAGGTATGGAGCACTTCAGCATATGAAGACGATCCACTGACAGCTGTATTATTGGCAAACCAGAGCCAGCCGGTAGAAGCCAAGATCCGGCATAGAATACCGGTTACTTTTGGTCTTTCCCTGTATTACAGCTTAGGAAAAAAATGGGGAATAGGGACGGGGCTCAACTATACCAAACTGGTGTCTGATCTTCATTCAGGAAGTACGGCCAATTATATTAAAGGTCAGCAAACCGTCCATTATATTGGAATTCCTGTGCAAGTCAATTATAATGTAATCCGAAAAGGGAAATTCACAGGCTATGTCACAGGAGGAGCATTGGTGGAGAAGCCTGTATCAGGAAGCCTTACGACAACCTATATCGTCAATGATGAGGTTAAAGAGACTTCAAAAGAGCGTTTAGACGACAAACCCTTGCAGTTTTCGGTAAACACGGCGGTTGGGCTTCAGCTAAAAGTTATTGACCGTTTTGGCGTCTATGCAGAACCGGGAATTGGGTATCATTTCAAAGATGACCGCTCACCCAATACGATCTATAAAGAAAAACCTTTGCAATTCAACCTGAAGTTTGGAGTCAGGATACTGCTTGACTGATAGCAGAGGATAACCATTTAAAACAAAACTTAAATATTAACATATGAAAACAAACTTAATTTTTTTTGCCGTAGTGCTATTCGGTATCCTGAATATAAAAGCACAGTGTAATCCTACCGTTACCAGTCCCAGGTTAGGGCTGGTTTATCAGGATAAAATTTTATTCTGTAATACGGAAAATGAAGTGCTTTCTACCCAGACCTACAGCAATTACCAGTGGTATAAACAACAATGGACCTGGCAGACCCCCAATACAAATCCCTGGGTAGCGATTCCGGGAGCAACATCGCAACAATTGACAATTAATGGTTACGATGATCAGCTGTATTATTTTAAAGTTGCTGTTACAGAAGGAGACTGCACGGCAGAAAGCCCGGCCATCATGGCAGACGGATATGTTTACGGACTTCCTTCTATGATCTCTACATTTACTCCCGGCACTTATGAAGAAATCGGACCCGGAGAATTTAACATATGTACAGGAGCTTCCGTGAAATTCGACAACACATTTCCTGCCGTATATGGTATTCATACATGGTTTAAATGTTTCCCAGGCAATATACCCCCATCTGCTAATGATCCTTGTATCATCAGCGGGGTGACAGGAGACTCTTATACGGCTACTGAATCAGGCGAATATGGCTTTTATGCATGTACGGAGTATTGCCCTGACCAATGCGAATTCTTGGGAACCAATTCTTTCGTGAAATTAAACTTTGGTGAATGGGATTTCTGCAAAAGTTTAGGAACAGGAGAAATAAAAACCAAGGGGAACAACTTAAAGGTATACCCGAATCCTACGGTACAATTCCTTTATATCGGAAAAGAGTTTGATAAGATATATAAGGAAGTCTCTATCATTGATATGACTGGAAGACTGATCCTTAAAAAAAAATGATCATAAGTACAATGAGCCTATTGATGTAAGCAGCCTTGCGCCCGGAAATTATATGATTATTTCCAAAAGCTCAGATGGGAAAAATGAATTTAAAAATAAGTTTATCAAAAAATAAGATTAATAGGATTAAATAATCTTTTCATTAGTGTTTAGTTGTGGTTAGATCGGTGCAAATTTTTTGTGCCGATCTTTTTTATTAACGCAATCATCAATAAAATGATTACGTTTTATTTGATAAACAGACACATGTTATGTCAGAATATTGATTTAAGAATATCATTTCTAGTAATTTATTTTTTGTAGAATGTTATCAATTTAAAACATAATTTTTAAAAATAGAATATTAATTACATTTACCGCAAAAACACCCATGCTGATTAAAATTTATGGCAGCGCCATTCACGGAGTTGCTGCGCAAACAATTACTATTGAGGTCAATATTGATACCGGTGGAGTAGGGTATCATTTGGTAGGCCTTCCTGATAATGCCATTAAAGAAAGCAGCTATAGGATATCTGCCGCCTTGAAGAATGTTGGCTATAAAATTCCCGGTAAGAAAATTACTATTAATATGGCACCCGCAGACCTTAGAAAAGAAGGTTCTGCTTATGACCTGAGTATTGCCATTGGCATTTTGGCAGCTTCAGATCAGATCCTTGCCGAAGATATTCAGCAGTATATCATTATGGGAGAGTTATCCCTGGATGGCAGTCTGCAACCAATTAAAGGAGTATTACCCATTGCCATTCAGGCCAGGGAAGAAGGTTTCAAAGGAATTATTCTTCCCATTCAGAATGCGAAAGAAGCCGCTATTGTGGATGATCTCGAGGTGTATGGTGCAGAGAATATTAAGGAAGTTATTGATTTCTTCAACGAAGGAAAAGCTATTGAAAAAATAATATTAGACACCCAGAAAGAATTTCATGAAAAGATCAATGACTTTCCATTTGACTTTTCTGAAGTAAAAGGCCAGGAAACAGCAAAAAGGGCCATGGAAGTAGCCGCTGCAGGAGGGCATAATATTATCCTGATAGGCCCTCCCGGAAGTGGAAAAACAATGTTGGCTAAAAGGGTTCCCAGCATCTTACCTCCATTGACAATAAAAGAAGCGCTGGAAACAACAAAAATACATTCCGTAGCAGGGAAAATTGGAGCAGAGGCATCTTTAATGACTGTTCGTCCCTTCAGGTCCCCTCATCATACCATTTCAGATGTAGCTTTGGTAGGCGGTGGAAGCTATCCACAACCCGGAGAGATTTCTCTCGCCCATAATGGTGTACTTTTTCTCGATGAAATGCCGGAGTTTAAGCGGACCGTATTGGAAGTTATGAGACAACCTTTGGAAGACAGGGAAGTTACCATTTCAAGAGCCCGGTTTAGCGTAAATTATCCGGCAAGTTTTATGTTGGTAGCCTCTATGAATCCCAGTCCTAGCGGTTTTTTTCCTGATGACCCCAATAATACTTCCTCCGTATACGAAATGCAACGATATATGAATAAACTTTCAGGTCCTCTCCTGGACCGTATTGATATTCACATTGAAGTGCAGAAAGTAGAATTTGAGCAGCTTTCCGAGAAAAGGAAAGGAGAGAGCAGTAAAGCAATACGGGCGCGTGTGTTGAAAGCAAGGAATATTCAGAATGAACGGTATAAATACCTTAATATCAGTTGCAATGCCCAGATAGGACCCAAAGAACTTGAAGCTTTCTGCGAGCTGGATGAAACTTCTTTTAACCTCATCAAATTAGCAATGGAAAAGCTAAACCTTTCCGCCAGGGCTTATGATCGGATCTTAAAGGTAGCGCGAACAATAGCAGACCTTGAAGAATCCGAAAAAATTCTTTCACATCATATCTCTGAAGCCATTCAGTACCGAAGTTTAGACAGGGAATTCTGGAATGCCTGATCTGCATTTTATTATTTATAGTTAATGATAAATTCCTTTTCAATAAAGTTGTTATTGGATTTTAATTCCCGTTGAGCTTCTATAGTCATCTGTTTGAAATCGACAGATATCTTATTCCCGTGCTCATCAATAAGAGTAGGCATATTTCCCCCTTTCATATCGGCTAAAGGGTCCGCATATTCCTGAAGCTTTAGCTGAATGTATTTCTTTTTATCAATCAACAAAGGTTTTTCTCCAAAAAATGTTTCTACAATTCCTGAGGTGTTGTATTCTTTATCCAGCACCTTATTTCTGACCAGAGTAAAATGATAATAACGCCGGTCATCATATATTTCCAGAATCATCCCCGGCAGTCCGCGGAACTTATAGGGACCTTCCGGAAAAGGAATGCTTTCTGCAAACCATGCGGTCCATTGTCTTCCACCAAAATGTGTCCTGGCAGCCTGAACTTTTATGGAGCCCATCATTTTGGTTTCCGGCAGAATAGACCATTTCATTTCATCATGGCTTTTCAATTGTACGGGAGTTGACCCTGCAGAAAGATAATTGATATTATCAAAGCTGTTTCTGTCTCTTTTGATATAATGGTATAATTGTGTTCTCTCATACCTTGATTCTGAGCTCACATTTTTTTGTAATACTATCATTCTTATAATCGATCAATGAAAAATATTTTACAGATTTGGGATTAATATCTGTAATAAAAAATTCTTTAATTTCCTGATTGGCAATAGTGTCTGGTTTAAATTTTAATTCATAATAAAATCTGTTGCTTTGTGCATATACCATTGAGCTTGCCAGAAGAAGAAAAACGAATCTGATCATAAGTGTCTTTTTCTACATACTACCAAAAAGCAAACCCTTTTCTAACGTATGACTGGTATTTTCGCGACATTATAAAAAAATAACAAAAACATTATTTTTTTTAACATCATTTAATTTAAAAATTAATGTTTTTTTCATTTGTTGCTGTAATACAGTTGCTTATGTCTTTTGCTTTATGGATTTAAAATTATTAATTCGACAATATAATATAATGTAGAAATTATGTAACACTTTATCCAAATTATTATGTTAAATTTAATTTTCAAATTATTAAAATTAATTCATTATGAAAGATTAAGTCAATGCATATTTGTTTATTTGGTGTATTTACAATAAAAAATACGAAAATAAACTGTCTTTTTGATAGTAATAAATAAAGCTTTAGCATTATTTATAGTTCTACTGAATAAGTAGATCCTTTAGTCTTTCCGATATCTACCTTGCTACCGTAAAATTGCAGTTAATCAGTTAGCTGTGCCTACCCTTTATGTCTGTTTGTTTTATTTAAAGCTGCTCACATTCAGGAATGAACTGCTATTATGGTAGATGCGGATATTAGAAGACATACATTAATTACTAACCATGAATTACATTAATTTATTACAAATGCCAAACACAACACCTACACTAGAAACACAACCATCAGGAGCAACTGTATTGCTGTCTTCGGAAGACAGGGAAAAGCTTTTACAAAAATTTAATATGACCGGCTGGGACTACCTGCAAGAAGAAACATTAGAATCTCTCTTCAGGAATCAGGCACGTCGCCATCCCGATAATATTGCAATTGTATACCAGCACCAGACAATGACTTATAAAGAATTGGATGAGCGAAGCAACCAGCTCGCCAATGCATTATTAGATAAAGGAATAAAAGAAGGGAAATATGTCCCGGTATGGCTGGACCGTTCTCTGGAATGGGCAATAGCCGTTCTTGGAATTATTAAAACAGGAGCAGCCTATGTACCCATAGATCCTGCCTATCCGGTAAAAAGAGTAGAATATATTCTTTCAGACACTTCTGCAGAGTTTATTATTACAAACCATTCATTAGGTGAACAGCTGACAAAAAGCGGGAAAACAAAAATTTTCGAACTGGAGCAAATGAGCAGCCTGGATTCCTGGTCTTCAAATGATCCGGCCCTTAAGGTGAATCAAAATGCCTTAGCTTACACCATTTATACTTCGGGCTCTACAGGAAAGCCCAAAGGAGTTATGATTACACATCATACCATTCAGCATTTAGTAACCTGGCATAATCATCATTTCCATGTTGATCACACTTCACACTTAAGTTTGGTGGCAGGGCTGGCATTTGATATATCCGTATGGGAGTTTTGGTCGGCACTTACTTCGGGAGGCACTATTTTTATAGCAGATAATGAAGAAAGGACCAATGTATCTGCTTTAGTGGATTATTACCGTAAAAACCGGATTACCCATGGCTTTGTTCCTTCCGTGCTGGCACCGGCAGTTGTGGATAGTACCCGGAACTATAATGATTTGACATTGAAATATCTCTTTACGGGAGGAGAAAAGCTCAAACCGGTACTCACAACAGAGCTGAACTATGAATTGATTGATTATTATGGTCCTACAGAATGTACCGTGTATGCCACCTTTAAAAAAGTTAAAGACGTCAACGGGCAGTATGTACCCTCAATTGGAAAACCGATAGCGAATGCCAAAGCTTATATTTTGAACGAAAACCTGGAAGTATTACCGGTAGGCGCCGTGGGTGAACTATTTATTGGCGGAAATATCTTGGCTAAAGGATACCTGAATAATGAAGAGCTTACAGCCGCTAAATTTATTGCCAATCCATTTAAAGAAAATGAAAAACTATATCGGACAGGAGATCTCGCCAGATGGCTTCCCGACGGTGATATTGAATTTCTGGGAAGAATGGATAATCAGGTAAAAATCCGTGGATTCCGGATTGAGCTGGGAGAAATAGAGCGTAGTCTTACTCAGGATAAAAATATCCGGGAAGCCCTGGTGATCACAAAAGATACAGTAAATGGAAATAAATATCTGGTGGCGTTTGTTGTGGCAACACCCGGAGCTGAAAAAGACGGTACTTCTGTTAGAAATCAACTGAAAGAAGAGCTGCCGGGGTATATGATTCCGGCCCAGATCATTTTTATAGATAAGATTCCTTTAACGGCAAATGGTAAAACAGATATCCGGTCTTTAAGGGAACTTGCAGATAAAGAAGCCAGAGATCTGATTTCATTGGAACCGCCAACCAATGAAACCGAGAGAATAATAGCAGACATCTGGTCTTCAGAATTGGAACGTCCGGTTATTAATATAACGGATAACTTTTTTGATATCGGAGGAAACTCTCTTTTAGTAGCGGTGGTAGCCGTTGCACTGCAAAGAAAATTGGACATGAAGGTTTATCTGAGGGATATTTACCAATACCCGGTACTGCAGGATCTTTCGGAAGTATTGATCAACAGGGCCAAAGCATTCAGAGAGGCAGCACCCATAGAAGATGTAGAACCTTACGTGGAATTACAACAGGATGTGTATCTGGCTCCCGGAACTGTTTTTGCAGGAGGCTTCGATCCAAAACAAATGGAAAACCCGGCCGTCATTTTCTTAACCGGAGTGACAGGTTTTGTGGGGATTCACCTTTTACAGGAGCTACTGGATACCACACAAGCGGATATTTACTGTCTGGTGAGAGCGGAGGATGAATTCCATGCTATGGAGAAAATAGACCGTTGTTTTAAACAATATCATATCCCTCAAAAACATGAACAAAAATCCAGGATTATTCCCGTAATAGGTGATCTTGCCCTCCCTGCATTAGGTCTTTCGGATGACAAATTCAAAATGCTGGCAACAAAAGCTGATCTTATTTACCATTCCGGAAGCTCCGTGAATTTTATCGAACCTTATTCTTATATGAAGGCTCCGAATGTGGAAGGGTTGAGAGAGATTATAAAGCTTGCCGGAGCCGAAAGGACCAAATGTCTCGCCTTGTTGTCTACAATTTCTGTATATAGCTGGGGGCATATATTCACAGGCAAAAAAGTGATGCTTGAATCCGATGATATCGAACAAAATATCCTTTCGGTAAGCAAAGATATCGGATATGTCAGAAGTAAATATGTGATGGAAGCAGTAGCAGATCTGGCGGCAAAAGAAGGATTGCCTTTGATTACCTACCGTCTCGGCTACGCCATGTGTCACAGCGAAACAGGCGCCAGCGCACCTTATCAATGGTGGTCCGGACTGGTGAAAAACTGTGTGGAATTTCAGTCCTATCCTGCACTTACAGAACTCAGAGAGGGATTAATCACTGTAGATTATATGACAAAAGCAATGGCCCATATTACAAAAAATAAGGACGCTATAGGGAAAAAATTTAACCTCATTGCAAGTCCTGAAACGAATCTTACCCTGGAGGATTTCTTCGGTCTGATGAAAAAGTATTATGCATTCCCGCTTAAAGGTCTTCCTTATAAAGAATGGAGAAAGCAATGGGAAGACGACAGTAAAAACCGTTTATACCCACTAACGAGCCTTTTTAAAGATAATATGCATGAAGGACTGTCTACGGTTGAACTTTACCAGAACACCTATGTTTGGGATTGTTCCAATGTTACCCGCTTTTTGGAAGGATCCGGAATCAAAGAACCGGTATTTGATAAAACCATACTTGATTCTTACTTACAATATCTGGGAATTCCTGTTACAGAATAAATACCAATCAGGCAGCTTAGCTGTCTGATTTTTTTATGATGAGAGAAATCTTATTTTATCAATAATAAAAAATTAATGAAAGCCAGAGAACAAAAAAAATTAATAAACTTTATTAATGTAATAAAAGAAAAATCTACTTTTTCTATTGGCTATCCTTTTGCCAGAGATTTTGATTATACTGAACTTTACGATCTGTTTCAATATCCGATTGCGAATGTAGGGGATCCCTTTATAGAAAGCAATTATGCTGTAAATTCCTTTGAAATTGAAAGAGAAGTGATTCAATTCTTTGCCGGTTTATTCAGGGCACCAAAAGATAATTATTCAGGGTACGTTACCAGCGGAGGAAGTGAAGGTAATCTTTATGGGCTGTACATCGCAAGGGAAATATATCCCGAAGCTATAGTGTATCATTCTTCTGAAGCTCATTACAGTATAACCAAAAATATTCGCTTACTGAACTTACGATCTGTAGAAATACAGGCGGACTCAAAAGGAGAAATGGATTATAATGCCTTAGAACAGTCAATAGAACAACACCGGCATTTGCCCGTCATCATTATTGCCAATATAGGAACTACTATGACGGAGGCTAAAGATGATATTCCCACAATCAGGCAGATTTTAAAAAAATGCTCTATAGAATCCTATTATATCCATTGTGATGCAGCGCTTTCGGGAGCTTACCTTCCGTTATTAGAAGATGACCCCCGTTTTGATTTCAAGAATGGAATAGACAGCATTGCCTGTAGCGGGCATAAATTTATTGGTTCACCTGTTCCGTGTGGAATAGCGATTGTCAAAAAAAACTATAAAGAGCGATTAGGGCAATACATATCATATATAGGTTCGCAGGATACAACGATTGCCGGATCCCGGAACGGGCATAGCCCGGTATTTTTATGGTACGCCGTCAAAAAGCTGGGCAGGGAAGGAATGCTCTTAAGGGCACAGCAATCTCTTTCCATGGCAATATATGTTCAGCGCAGGCTTGAGGAAAATAATATATTCTGCTTTCGGAATGAAAATGCCATTACTGTAGTATTTTCCAAGCCGGATGATCAGTTATGCCGTAAATGGCAATTAGCAACTAAAAATGGATATGCCCATCTCATTTGCATGCCTGGTATTTCCAAAAATATTATTGATGATTTTTTTAATGACTTATTGAAAACGCTTCCTGTAAGTAATAAGAATCTTCTTGGGAATGCCTGCCCCTTGACATGAATATAATAACACACCAATACAACTATTTATTATGAAAAACAATTTAGAAACATTAGCTCCTGAAACAGGATTTGAAACTCCTGTTGTCTTTACAGAACCTGAATCCTGGCATTGGAAAGTATTAGCAAAAGCTTTTATAACTGATCCTACTATTAGATTCTGGTTTAACGGAAAAGAGAATGAAGATTTACTTGAAAATTTTTTTGAAGCTGTGGTTAAGGATGTTTTAATGTCAGGGGGTACAGTATTCAGTAGTGCTGACCGAAAGGCCGTTTTCGTGTGGGCCTGGCTGGGAAATACAGATCAGAAGGCTAACACATTTAAAGAGAAATGGCATGGTATCCTTGGAGAAACAGGCGTAAAACGATACAATTGGCTTTATGAAGCCGGAAACATCCACTTAAACCCTGATAAAGTTCAAAAAAGTATGGAGCCTGCTTATTTAGCAGTACTTCCTGAAGCTCAGGGACGTGGGTATGGCAGCCATCTTTTTAAATGGACTTTAGACTATTTTGACCGGAAAGGTTATGATGCCCCTTTTATATTGGCAAGTACAAGACGTTCAGCAAAATTATATTGCCCTTTATTAGGCTATGATGTCCATAAAGAGGTATTTGTAAACAGCAATGATACAGAACCAATAGGTGTTTTTTTAAAACGGAAAAAGTAAATACCATAATAAATACCAATGAAAAATGAAAACCAGGCAGCTTTGCTGCCTGGTTTTCCAATAAACCAAAACAATCAAGATGAAACCTTGATATACATTGATTCCAGCAAAACTTTAATTCACAGTTACTTTTATTACATTTTGTACAGCAGGAACCGGATATTGTGTTCCTACTTTAGAAATGACCATATTTTCACTTTGTGGAGTTCCTCCAAATAAAGCCTGACGGTTTCCGGCACCAGGATATTGATCAACTCCTGTACCTGAATCAAATAATGTTGTCTTTGAAGTAATATCTCCTTTGGTATTGGCATCAATCATTTGTTCGTTGGCATAAAACCAGTCATTGGAGAATCCAAACATTGTTACGTAGGCAATTTTATCCCCCGGATCGGCCTTAAAGTTCGTCATAACCTTGTTTCCCGGTGCTACGGGAGCGCTTCCGGCAACATATACACCTTTTACATTAGGTAGAGATTTTAAACTGGTTTGAAGTTTTGTTACATTCCCAAACTGTGCGATTTCTTTCAATCCCATTCCGTTATCTGTTTTTCCCAATTCGTAAATAGGATTTTTGTCACCACGATACACTACGACTAATGCAGGAGATAAGCCTGTCATAATGCCGGTATTCGCAGTAAGCTTGGTCATCATTTTAGTGATGTTCCCCATTTGGGCAATATCAGTAATTTCAGGATTGGATAAAGTATTAGGCATAAAGAAAGGAGTACTGTTCAACAGCTGGGATCCATTGTAATTGGAAACCGCCCATACTCCCGGAGAAAGTGGGGTCTCATTAGCAGTTCCACCCGAAGTGTTGGTAATGGTAAGTGTGAACTCAGATTTTACATTATCATAAGCCAGATTAAGCTTTACCAATTGTGAAGCATTCACATTAGGAACCTGCATAATTGGTTTGCTTTCTGCTTGTCCCGTCTGGTTGTCCTTAGTTCCGTTATCCCACAATAATACGTCGGAGGAAACATCCCCTGTAATGGCATTACCATTGCTGTCAAATAGCTTGATTCCTGGCTGCTTTGAAGCGAAGAACCAGTCTTTTGAAGCTCCATACATGGTAGCAAACATAAGTGCTTGCGCCTTACCTGCGCTGAATTTGATGGTTTGAGATTCTCCGGGTAAGATAACTTTATGCCCTGCCGCTGCAAGAAAAGTAACTCCCGGAATTTCTCCACTTTCTACAAAATCTTTAGGGGTAACGACATTTTCGAATGTGATAGTCTTTTGATAAGACATATTCATCATGTCGTTATCCGAATCGTTACATGAAGACAGTGTAAATGTAACTGCCATTGCTGCAGCAAATGCTGTTGTTGTGAAAAAAGTTTTTTTCATAAAGTGAATTTTTAGAGTTATAACTGGTATGTACAACTATAGTCGAACACTTTTATGAATCCTGACAAAAAAGTATATAATTATTATTAAAAAGAATCAGATACTAAAAAAAAGAGTATTAAATCCCCTTTTTCCCTTCTAAAATCATTTGAATCATTTTACTTTTTCTATTTTCTCTTGTTTCCGGTTTTTTGGCTTCTTCAATCCAGCGGATATATTCTTTTCTGTGGGTATAACTCATCTTATCAAATAATACTTTTGCTTCAGGGTTTTGATTAAAAATAAAAGCAATATCATTGGCAATCTCAACCAGCCTTTCTTCTTTATCTTCAATAAGAGAAACGGAAACCTCATCACCAAACGTTTTTCCAAGCTGTTTTCTGATTTCCTGGGTCAGTCCTAAAATATGGCAATCGGATTTCATTTTAGCCAGACTTCCGCGATACTCTACTTTGCCATCAAATGTAGCTTTAATTTTTACCAAACCTTTTTTCCCGAATAATTCCTCAGTAGAAAAAGGAAAATCTACAAAAGCAGCATTCATTGTGCCACTTTGTTTGATGGTAGCGGTGAATTCAATAGATGGAGGTCTCATAATAAAGATTTTAAAATCCAAAAATAAAAAAAAACCGTGAAAGCAAATTTCACGGTTTCAAAATAGATCAAAAAAGATTATTTTTTCTTTGTTTTCTTAGGAGTTGCAGTAGTTCCTGAATTTTTGGTTTTTGTATCTGCCGGAGTATTCTCTCCTCTTACAAGCTTTAATTCATCAATTAATCTTCTTGCTCCTGCATACTTATCGATGGTCCAAAGGACAAAACGAACGTCCACATTGATTGTTTTTTGCCATTCAGGCTCAAATACAATATCCCCGCTTAATGCTTCGCTGTTTCCGTCGAAAGCAATACCGATAAGGTTTCCGTCTCCGTCAATCACAGGAGAACCAGAGTTTCCACCTGTAATATCATTGTTGGAAAGGAAGTTGACAGGCATATATCCTGCAGCATCAGCATACTGCCCGAAATCTTTAAGATTGTAAAGATCAATCACTCTCTGAGGAAGGTCAAACTCTTCATCCCCTTTCTTGTATTTACCTACAAGACCGGTCATATCTGTATAATAGTTATCAGTAACACCGAAATAGTTTCTGTCACTTCTGATAGGAAGTTTATCTACAGTTCCGTAAGTTAATCTCATCGTAGAGTTGGCATCCGGATAGAATTTTTTCTCAGGCATAGCTTTCATTAAGCCGGCTAGGAACAGACGGTTGTTTTTTTGCGAAATTATCATCTATCTTAACATATCTTTCAGTATTCATTCTCTGATCTGCTTCTATACCGTTAGCTATTTTCCAAAGTGGATCAGCATCAAGTTTTAATGCGTCAGGATGCAATAAGAAATTGGTAGCAGAAGTCTTGTTTGCAAAAATAGAAGAATAGGCAAGGTTAGAAACATTTTTAGCATCTAATCCTAGGATGGTAGCAGAAGCCACCTCCTTGTTTTTCACTCTGGCCTGGTAAAGGCTGGTCATTGCAGCCAGCATCTCTCCTTCCAGAGATGGGTTGAAGTTTTCGTAAGCCGCTTTAATAGCTGCTTCTGTTTTAGCTTTCATTGCTAATCTTCCCTGCATATCCTGGGCAGCATAGGTTTTAAATAAAGATCCCAGTCTCGCAGCAAGGGATATATATTTTACATTTCTTGAAAACTGGCTGGCATAGTTTCTTTCAACATTTCTGTCTGAAACCTGGTTATAATAAACTCCGATATCTTCCAGGACACCGTCATAAGCTTCATTTCCAGGCATAGAAGCCCATTTTTTAAAGGTCTCTTCAATCTTTTGCTTATCAGAGATCGTACCGTTTTTCTCAACAGCATCTATTGTTCCCTGTCTGTTTTTCCAGTAATTGGCCACAGAAGCATATTGAGAAGCATAGTTAAGCTGAGTAGCCTTATCTTTATCCATGTATTTTTTCATAACGTCCATGGCTACTTTGGAAGCTTCAACCCATGCCGGATAATCTTTGCTTACCATTTGCTGGATACCATAAGAAGTCAGGTAACGGTTGGTTCTTCCCGGATAACCCAGGATCATTGAGAAATCGCCAGGTTTAATTCCTTTAAGGGAAACCGGAAGAAAATGCTTAGGCTTCAATGGAACATTGCCCGGAGAATATTCGGCAGGGTTACCTGCGGCATCAGCATACACTCTGAATACTGTGAAATCTGCCGTATGTCTTGGCCATTCCCAGTTATCCGTATCTCCACCGAATTTTCCTAATGAAGAGGGTGGTGCACCTACTAATCTGATATCTTTATAATCCTGATACACAAAATAGTAGAATTCATTTCCATTGAAGAAGTCTTTTACAACGACTGTATATTTCCCGTTTTCAGAGTTTTCTGCCTGGATAGCCTTGGTTTCAGCATCAATAACAGCTTTTCTCTCTGCTCCGGTCATATTGTTGTTAAGTTTGGAATTGATTCTTTGCGTAGCATCATCCATTCTCACTAAAAATCTTACGTAAAGATCCTTTGCATTGAATTCGTCCTTTTGTTTCATTGCCCAGAAACCATTCTTCAGGTAGTCTTTTTCTGGTGTAGAAGCAGCGGCAACAGCGCCGTAGCCACAATGGTGGTTGGTGAATATAAGTCCTTTATCAGAAACAATTTCACCTGTACAGAAGCCACCGAAGCTTACGATAGCGTCTTTTAAGCTCGAATTGTTTACCGAGTAAATTTCTTCAGGCGTAAGATGTAGACCCTCTTTTTGCATATCAACACCATTAAGTCTTTTGATGAGCATTAGCAGCCACATCCCCTCATCCGCCCTCATCTGAGCAAAGCTCAGCAAGAAAGTGAATAGTAGAAATAGTCTTTTCATTTTATAAAATAATTTTTGTGTCGCTAATTTACTAATTTTTACGAGATTCTGTCCCGGATTGGTATGAAAATGGGTGGATAATCCGCATGAAAAAAATACTATTATTACTTTTGGCAGTTTTGCTTGCAGGTACAGTTTGGAATTGTTCAACAGTGCCTGAGAAAAACCCATCCCTTCAGAGGCAATGGATGCTTGTCTCTTTTGATGGTTTTTCCAGGGATCAGCTGATTGCTCATAAAGCAGAAGTGAACCTGACTGCTGAAATGAAAGGTAATACTATTCAGGGCAGTGCTTTTATGGGATGTAACCGGATGTCATTTGCTTCCGGATTTAAAAAAAACGGGCAGGTAAATATTTCAAATATTACAGGAACAATGAAGGCCTGCAGGGATATGGCGTTGGAAAGCGCTTTCCAGAAGAAGTTTACTACCATGACAAAATATACCATTGAGGGACATTTTTTAACCTTATCTGATGACCATGGCCATTCAATGAAGTTTGTAGCCGCTGATTGGGATTAAAATAATGGAGTCTATCATACCAGAAGTCCGCCATATAGAGCGGACTTCTTTTGTTTGAAAAATCTGGATTGGTTATCAGCTTTTTTGAGGGTATTAGTTTTTAGGAATTGTTTTTTTTATTTCCTCCAGGGTTGCTGTGTTGGGTAACCCCGTAACGTTGCTATTTGTGTTCCTAGAATTAACCGTGTTATGGTTTGCCTGTCTATTGGGAATTGTTTTTTTTATTTCTTCCAGGGTTGCTGTGTTGGGAAGCAGCTTCCCTGAGTTCGTGGATGCTTTAGAGCTTTGTGTCTGTTTTTTTACTTCCAGCCCATGGTCAGATGCCAATCCTGTTTGTGTTGTTTCTGTATTTTCTGAGGCTTTCTGCATCAATTTTGTCTGCAGCTCTTTTGCCTGTTTCACAGCCTGGGTCTGATCTTCCACAGGAAATGTCTGCTTGTTTTCCTGGGCATAAATCAGGGAACCTAAAAATAATAGCGGGATAATATATGCTGTTTTCATGAGGTTTATTTTATGTTGACTAATACTTGAATTTTTCCGGTCTCTTTTTGGTCATAATCCTGAAGTGCTTTTCCAATGACTTGCCCAATTCTTACTTTTCTAAGGTTAGCTTTCATGGCAATACCTGCTTTCGATGAAGTAACCAAAAGATCACCTCTTTTTATTCTACCGTTTTCAAGACATACCTTCGTTGGAATGACCCCTATCACGCCCATTGGTACTTTTCCTGAAAGATCAGCGTCAATATGTTCTTCGGTAAGAAGGACTCCCGGTTTGGTTGCATATACACCTGCAACAAGGTTGGAATAAGGCTTTGAAGACTTTTCTACCGTTCTGTCTGTGCTTGTGGAAATAACCAGGATATCCCCGGCTTCATATGCTGAGACAGGACCTTTCACATCAAAAGCCTCGGCAACGTCAGCACCACTGTTTTGTGTACCCCCGTTGAAGAATCCTTTTCCGGCAGAGTTAATTCTGGCAACATTTACCGTTCCGGGGTCTCCGGATTTAAATAAAGCAATTGAGCCATTACTATGGGTTTCTACAGTAAGGGGAGGGTTGGTATTGGCTGCATTGTAATTAACAAACCTTGCGGCACGGCCATTTCCAAAATTAGGAACCCATGCGTATAAAGCATTTCCTGAACCCTCTGCAGAGGTTTCAACACCATCGCCCGTATTGGATGCGTTGGCAGTGATGGCATTTCCATTCCCTTCTGCAATAGCAATCAGGGCAGGGCCGTTTCCTGCCGGGTTGCTGGCATAAAATAGTCCCCCATATCCTCCCGTTCCGGAAGAAAGACCATAAATACCGGCTGTTCCGAAATTGGCAAACTGGGAATTTACTTCCCCTTTTACGGCTGGAGAGGTTCCGGTTACTTTATCTACTTTAAAGTTTCCTGCAATACCATTTCCTACGGTGGTTACCGTTATGGCATCACTTGTATTGGATTCGTTAAAGATATTGAATCGTCCTGCGCGGCCGGTTGCAAAACTGGGAACCCAGGCGTATAATGCATTCCCGCCTCCATCAATATTGGCTTCTACAGCATTTCCGTTTTTGCTGGCATTGGCAGTAATGGCATTTCCGTTTCCATCGGTAATGACTACTAATGCGGGCCCGTTTCCGGCTACATTAGATGCATGGAAGAGACCGGCATAGCCTCCTGTTCCAGAAGAAATACCGAAAACTCCTGCCGCACCGAAGTTTCCAAATATTGTTTTTACTTCACCTCTTACTGCTGCAGCTACACTATTGGTGTTGTTGACAAGAAATGAGGCTGCATTTCCCTGAGTGTTGTCCGGAATATTTCCGTTTCCGTTAGTTTCTACTTCCAATGTATTGGCGGCTGTATTGATTTGATTAAAATTTTCAAATTTTCCTGCCCGTCCGGTACTGTTATTCAAACCTACCTGGCCATACACCCCGATACCCGTTCCCGATGTATTAGTGGCGACAAACCCTCTTACACCATATCCGCCTCCATCATTTCTTCCGACTACGGCTCCGGCAATATCACTGGTGGTTCTTCCCACTACAGCTTCACCGCCTCCATTGTTATCTCCTACAACACCGGCAGAAGACATGGCAGAAGTAATGCCATGATGCGCAAATCCTGATACTGTAGAGCTTCTTACCCCGGCTCCGTTTCCGGTAGTAGTAACGTTGACTACTGTCCCGTTTCCTACACTGGAGACATTGAGTGCATTATTGTTGTTGGCATTATTAAAAATTGAAATTGCAACCGGAATTCCGTTGTTACTGGTTGCGGTAAGACCGGTGCCTGTATTACTGTTGGCATAAACCCCAATTCCGTTGGCGCTTGCATTCCCGTATACCCCTAAGCCATTAGGAGTAACGCCATATACACCCCAGCCGCTTCCGTTCTGGCTTCCGTATACGCCTACGCCCAGGCCGCCGGTCCCGTTATTGATACCGCGTACCCCTGAAGAAAAACCACCGGGGGAAGCGTTTGTAACAATTCCCCGTACGGCTGCAATATTTGATGTGGTTGCTGTATTGCTGCCTTCTAGTGAAGTCCCGTCACCATCATTTGTTAATGAAAATAGGGTAGCAGCATTATTTACGGTATTGGTATAGGGAATTGCAAATGTTCCGCCACTACTTCCTGCCGATTTTGCATACATGGCATAAGGCACACTTAGCAGTTGGCTTGTCCCTGTTATGGTATAATTATTTCCTCCGGCAGGATCGGTTTCTGTCTTTAAATAATAGTTTCCTGAAGGCCAGTTGATGGTAGCAAATGTTCCCGAAAGTACTGTTCCGGATCCTATTTCCAGAGTGATAAGTCCATTGGCATTAGTATTCCCTGTAAGTCTTTCAGAATAGACCTCTGTACCTGCAGGAGAACCTTGTAATATTGTTGCTTTAACGGCAATGCTTTGGTTATTCAGCAATTGACCTGATCCGTTCCTGATAATTGCCTGATAGCTCATTTTTTCCGGAACCTGCGCGATTGCCATACAAAGTCCATACAGGATCCAGAACGTTAATAGTATTTTTTTCATGGTAATTTAGTTTTTGATAATTTTAAATGTTTTAATATTTTCTCCGTTCCGGTTAATCCTGATGATATACATGGCAGACGGAAGAGAAGAAAAATTAAGCTCGGATTTCGATTGGATGATCATATCTTTTCTGATCAGTTTACCCTGCGCATCGAATAACTGATACTCCGAACCTTTATAATTATTTGTAGTAAAATCCAGATACAGATAATCTTTGAAGGGATTCGGATAGAGCAGGATACCTTCCTGGTCCGATAACATTTCATGCGTAGAGAGTGCGGTGACTTCGTAAGCTTGTTGTAAGCCTTCCTGTACCTGGGGTCCGGTACCTTTATAGAGATAAGCAATTTGGCCTATACTGTAAGAAACCGAGCCACTGCCGTCTGATGCATTCATTCCGGTGGCCAGTACGGCTGACTGGGCCTGTAGTATTGCAGCGGAGAATATAAATACAGGGAAATAATAAATAGATGTCTTTTTCATAGGTAACAGTTTTATTTTGGAGGAAAATTCGGGAGAACTAAATTACCACCTATTAAAATCCATTATCAGAAAAATAGACTAACGACAGGAATAATCGACCAATGTCATTTTGTGAATTATTGTTAAATTCACACAACCTTAAAGCTCAAAGAAGGATAGATTGTTTTTATAAGCCCTGCCAATGGGGAGTTTTATATGATGTGCCAATTCTATTTCATGACAGCTCTTTCCACGGATAAGATGCCGGGGAACGGCATAACTACGGTGGATCCTTATAAAAGAATCAAAAAAGCTTTTATGGAGAAGATTTCCTAAAGAATCTAAAATACAATGGTTTTTCTCAAGGGTGATAATCCGGGTATAATCTTTTAAGGCTTCCAGATAAAGAATATCTGTTTTTTGGATTTGAAAGATACTTCCGCCTTCTTTTATTTTGATGCAATTTTCACCAAGCATGGCATCATAGCTCTCACACTTTTCTTTTAGTTTAAAAAAATCAAAAAGCCGCTGCATGGAATAATGAAACCGTTCCGGTGTTAATGGTTTAGTGATAAAATCCAAGGTATTGATTTCAAAAGCCCCGGCTGCCAATTCGGGATGCGAACTTACAAAAATGCATGCAGGGATTTTATGGGCCAGCTTTCTGAATTCCAGGCCGCTCATTCCTTTTAAGATGGTTTCAGTAAGTAAAAGATCAATGGGAAGCTCCAGGTAAGGAATAGCTTTTTCTGCCGAATCGAAAGAAGCGACTATTTCCAGGTTTTCATACTTTTTAAGATAATGTTGAAGAACCAGTCTGTCCAGTTCATCATCATCAATAATCATACATCTGATAGGAGTAATCATGATCGTCTGGCTATAAATTTTTTAATTTAAATATTTAAAAATCAGCAAATTATTATATAAAGTTATGGTTTTTTATCAATCAATAAATGTTTTAGCTTAAAATTATATTAAAAATTGTTATTAAGTAAAATTAGATTTTGTTTTTTTTATGAAAAAATATTATCTTGTAAAAATCATAAACATAGATAGAATTTAATGTTAGAAAAGAAAGAACATAATTATGAGAAAGCTGTTCTGGTAGGAGTTATTACCCAAAACCAGGATGAAGAAAAACTGGTGGAATATATGGATGAACTGGAATTTCTGGCTTTCACAGCAGGGGCAACCGTACAAAAACGCTTCACTCAAAAACTGACTCAGCCGGATTCCAAAACCTTTATCGGAAGCGGAAAGGCACTCGAGATAAAAGAATATGTAAAAGAAAACGAAATCGGAACCGTTATTTTCGATGATGAGCTTTCCCCCTCACAGCTTAAAAACCTGGAACGCGAAATGGAAGTTAAGATTCTGGACCGTACCAATCTTATTCTGGACATTTTCGCCCAGCGTGCCCAAACTTCTTATGCCAGAACTCAGGTTGAATTGGCACAATATCAATATCTTCTACCACGGTTGACAAGGATGTGGACCCACCTTGAGCGCCAGAAAGGAGGTATCGGAATGAGAGGTCCCGGGGAAACGGAAATAGAAACTGACCGTCGTATTATCCGTGACAGGATTACTTTATTGAAAGATAAGCTGAAGACGATCGACAAGCAAATGGCAACCCAGCGGAACAATCGCGGAAAAGTTGTTCGTGCGGCTCTGGTAGGGTACACCAATGTGGGTAAATCTACCCTGATGAACTCCTTGTCAAAATCAGAAGTTTTTGCAGAAAACAAGCTGTTTGCCACTTTGGATACCACCGTAAGAAAGGTTGTGATTGGAAATTTACCGTTTTTATTGACGGATACGGTAGGATTTATCAGGAAATTACCAACGCAATTGGTAGAATCCTTTAAATCTACCCTGGATGAGGTTCGAGAGGCAGATCTTTTGATCCACGTTGTAGATATTTCCCATGAGAGCTTTGAAGACCATATCGCCTCTGTAAACCAGATTCTAATGGAAATCAATGCCCATCAGAAGCCTATGATCATGGTTTTCAACAAAATTGATGACTTCAGTTATGAGAAAAAGGATGAAGATGATCTTACTCCCGGTACAAAGAAAAATATTTCTCTTGAAGAATGGAAAAAAACATGGATGGCCAAATCGAAATACCCGACTGTTTTCATTTCTGCTCTAACGAAAGAAAACTTCCCGGAAATGAAAAAACTCATTTATGATGAAGTCATGAAAATCCATATTTCAAGATTTCCGTATAATGATTTCCTTTTCGAATATTTCGATAATGACGAAGAAGAAAATACCAATTAATGAAATATTATTTTTCTCTCTTATTTCTCTTGTTTTCGGTTTTTGGATTCAGTCAAAAAACCAGAATTGATCTGAAAACGATTGAAAAAAATCTTAAAAATCCTGATTCACCGTATAATTACGATAAACTTATCTTTAAGTATAAAGGATATCCGAAGTCTTTGGACAGCATAGAGACGCAGCACTTGTACTATGGAAGGAATTTTAGAAATGATAAAGTATCAACTTCGGATGAAAGTTTTAAAGTCCTGGTAGAAGCTTTTAAACAGGAGAATTTTGAGAATTGTATCAGGCAGGGAAAAATCTTGTATGATAAAGATCCCACCAACCTGGATATTCTGCTGATCCTTCTAAGGGCATATGATTCTATAAAGGACGGAACCAATTTCATGCATCATCTTAACCAGTTTCGTTCATTAGCAGACGGAATAAAGGGTTCTGGTGACGGAAAATCTGAAAAAACCGCTTATGTTGTCAATACAATGGGAGATGAATATATCCTGCTGAACATCCTCAATATAGGGAAAGACTATACCAGAGGCTCAAAAACAGCCAGAGACGGGATGTTCGATATTTGGGACAAAAACGGAAATAAAACGTATATCAAGATACTTTATTTAGATCAGTAAATTAATTTAAAAAAAACACTTAGTGGAATTATATTATTCATTTTCAGCATTAATCGTACTTGCATCCATATTTGCCTATCTTAATTACAGGTTTTTAAAACTTCCAAGCACGATAGGAATTATGGTTATCGCCATTGTGGTTTCTATTTTCCTGGTATTGTTTGGAGAAACAGTGCTGCCAAGAACTTTTGGGCATCTCCATAATCTGATGAGCAGTATTGATTTTACGGAGGTTCTGATGGGAGCTATGCTTAATTTTCTTCTTTTCGCAGGAGGTATTCACATTAATATTAACGATTTAAAGGAGCAATTCCGGCCGGTAGTGATTTTTTCCACTGCGGGGGTCGTGATTTCCACCTTTGTGGTGGGGTTCGGAATGTTTTATCTGCTACCATATGTAGGAATTAAACTGCCTTTTATCTATTGCCTTGTTTTTGGCGCCCTGATTTCACCTACAGATCCTGTAGCGGTGTTGAGTGTTCTGAAACAGGCAAAAGTTTCCAAGTCGCTGGAAACAAAAGTGGCCGGGGAATCTCTTTTCAATGACGGTATGGCTGTGGTGGTCTTTACCGTAGTCTTACAGCTTGCTGTAGGAAAAGAAGTGGATCTGGGAGTTGAAAATATAGGACTTCTTTTGCTGCATGAAGCAGGCGGGGGACTTTTGTTGGGAGTATTGTTAGGCTGGGTTACTTCAAGACTGATGCGTGAGGTGGATGACTACATTATCTCTGTACTGGTGACGCTTTCCGTAGTGATGGGAGGTTATCTTATTGCAAGGCAAATGCATATTTCAGGTCCGCTGACGATGGTGGCGGCAGGATTATTTATGGGGAACTTTAACAGAAACTTCAAAATGAAGTCCGTTACCCAGGACTACCTGATCAAATTCTGGGAATTGATTGATGAAATCCTGAATGCGGTATTATTCCTGTTTATCGGTTTTGAGCTTTTAATGATCAAAGATCTGAAACATTTTATGATTCCTGGTTTAGTGGCTATTATTGTGGTTCTGTTGGCAAGATTTATTTCCATTTGGGGGCCTACAAAGTTTACCTCTTTGAGGAAGAGTTTTAGCCCTCAAACAGTAAAAGTGCTGGTTTGGGGAGGAATTCGTGGCGGAGTTTCCATTGCCCTGGCGATGTCTATTCCTAAAAGTGAATACAGTGAGATTATTTTAAGTATCACCTATTGTGTAGTGGTATTCTCTATTATTGTTCAGGGACTTACAATAGCTAAAGTGGCAAACCCTAATCAGATTATCACTGAAGAGGAGCAGGTGGCAGGCTCTCCGGAAAATAAGGACTGATCATGAGTGTATTAAAGGAAATACAAGAAGCACTGGCTGTTTTATCCATTCCTGAAAAAGCGGAATTTTTTCCACGGTTTTTCAAGACAGGAACAGGGGAATATGGTGAAGGTGATTTGTTTTTAGGAGTGACGGTTCCGGATCAAAGATCTGTAGCTAAAGAATATTATTCAAAAACAGATTTAAGAGAACTCAGTAAGCTTCTTTCTTCAAAGTATCATGAACACAGGCTTACTGCTGTTTTTATATTGGTATTGAAATTTGAAAAAACTAAAGATCCGGTTGCTAAAGAGGAAGTGATTGCATTTTATTTAGACCACCTTTCTTTTATCAACAATTGGGATCTGGTAGATTCGGGTTGCTATAAAATCCTGGGCAGATATGCCTTTGAAAACAGGAAAGAATATCTTCTGAAAGACCTTTCGGAATCACAGGATATGTGGCATAAAAGAATAGCAGTGGTAGGTACAATGTATTATGTAAAAAAAGGATTTTTCGACCTGACGAAAGAATTGGTGACCAGAAACCTGAAACATCCCCATGATTTAATGCATAAAGCAAATGGATGGCTTTTGAGAGAAATAGGAAATAAAAATGAAGCAGAATTAATTACCTATCTGAACCAATATTACAAGGAAATGCCCAGAACAAGCCTGAGATATGCCATTGAAAAACTGGATGAAAGCATGCGACAAGATTATTTAAAAGGAAGAATATAATGGACTGTCTGTTGTGGAAAACGTGCTTTCATTACTTCCTGCATTTTATTTTTCCGGTGTTTATCGCGTTGCTTTTTTATCGTAAAAACTGGATAAAAGCTTACTTTATTCTGCTGGCGACCATGGCAGTAGATTTAGATCATCTTTTTGCCAATCCTGTTTTTGATCCGTCAAGAAATAGTATAGGTTTTCACATTTTACATTCTTACTATGCCATTGCGGTGTATTTTTTGATGCTTTTTTTTAAGGGAAATATCAGAATTGTGGGCATCGGGCTTTTATTTCACATGTTGACCGATTTTCAGGACTTTACTTTCTGGTGCCATTAAAATATTATTAATATTTTCTTTTGATATTTCAAATTTTATAGATTTTTTGTATTTTGTAGACACTTTATGAGATTAAAAGAACTTTTACATTATACTTATATTTTTCCTGTTCTTGCGGTAGGGTATTACTTTTCCGGATTGATGGGAAGCGGGGTTATTTATGACATTCTTGCAGGTATTTTATTAATCGGAAGTGTACTGTCTGCCGTACATCATGCCGAAATGGTAGCACATAAAGTAGGGGAGCCGTTCGGAACAATCATTCTTGCGCTCTGTATCACTATTATCGAAGTGGCACTTATCATCTCACTGATGGTAGCCGGCGGAGATCAGGCGATCACGCTGGCCAGAGATACGGTTTTTGCTGCTGTGATGCTTATTCTTAATGGGATTCTGGGAATCTGTATATTGGTAGGCGGCGTTAAATATCATGAACAATTCTTTGCAAGAACTTCAGCGACCACCTATCTGGTGAGTACTGTTTCAATTCTTATTCTTACCCTTGTTCTCCCGAATTTTACTTCAAGTGTTAACGGACCTTTCTATAATCAGGCGCAGCTTATTTTTGTTTCCATTGCCTGTCTTGTTATTTATGGTGTTTTCCTGATGGTACAAACCGTGAGGCACAGAAGCTATTTTATCGTTCCTGATGAGCATCCGGAAGAGCATTATGTTCCATCTCTTACCAAAACGATTATCAGTTTTATTTTCCTGGTTATCTGCTTAGCCATTGTTGTTTTAATGGCAAAAGGATTATCGGACACTATTGAAAGCATGGTGCAGAGCCTGGGAGCACCTAAATCCCTGGTTGGGGTAATCATTGCAGCTGTAGTCCTTCTTCCCGAAGGTGTGGCGGCTATACGTGCAGCAAGGGCCAATCAGATACAATCCAGCCTGAACCTTGCCTTAGGATCAGCATTGGCGAGTATCGGACTTACCATTCCTGCGGTTTCTGTAGTGTGTATTATCTACGATATTCCGTTGGTTCTGGGTTTGGATAAGAAAGATATTATTCTGCTTTCCCTCTCGGTATTTATTGTAATGCTTTCCTTAAGCCGGGGAAAAACCAATATCTTGTATGGTACGGTTCTTTTGGTCA
This sequence comes from Chryseobacterium sp. P1-3, assembly GCF_000738495.1. Classification (NCBI taxonomy): domain Bacteria; kingdom Pseudomonadati; phylum Bacteroidota; class Flavobacteriia; order Flavobacteriales; family Weeksellaceae; genus Chryseobacterium; species Chryseobacterium sp. P1-3. The sequence continues at coordinate 8,445 of NZ_JPEQ01000010.1, read as the reverse complement.
ATCTGGCGGCTTATATTTTTACTGTAATCGTCCCTTAGGACAAAGTAAAAGAGAGATTGTAAAAAGGATAATCAATCAGTTTGCTTATCGGGACAGAATCCTACATATATTAATCTTATAATCATGGCTTATAATCTTCTTGCCAGTTCCATTTTAAATGCCATTAACCTGGCGATGTTTTCAGATTTATAAATGGCCATATCTGCATTTTCACCTACAAAATTTTCTTCTATGGTTGTGCGCCACAGTTCCAGCCAGCGGTCAAAATGTTTTTGTTCCATAGCCTGGACTTCATTGATAGGAAAATGAACTCCCATCGGATTACCCTTGTAGGTCATCTGACCAAAAAGAACAGACTCCCAGAAAGAATACATTTTTGGAAGATGTTTATCCCAGTCTACCTTGGCAATATCATTAAAAAAAAATCCTATGGTCTCATCCTTAACGACTTTTGTATAAAATGAATTGACAAGATGTTCTATGTCTTCTCTTGATTCCAGCTTTTTCATACTTCAAATGTACAGCAAAATAAGATGAATGATGTAATGAATCAATTGATAAATTTCATGACAACAATATTTTATCTTTGCATACAAATGGTAAAGCATCAATAAGACCATCTGCTTTTTAAGCCATTCAAAAAAATAAGCTATCAACATGACAAGAGGATTCAGAAAGAAAATCCGCCAGAAAAATACTGAAAACAGTGGTTTTGGAAGCAATGCTTCAGGTAGATTCATTAACAGGGACGGTCTTCCGAATGTCCAGAGAAGAGGCGTGAATGTTTTTAATAGATTAAGCTGGTATCATACAATGCTTAATCTGTCCTCGTTTCGCTTTATTTCCTATCTGGTGATCGCTTATATCCTTATCAATCTTGTATTTGCAATGATCTACTACCTGATTGGAGTACAACACCTTACGGGAATTGATAAAAGCGATCCGCTCAATGAATTTATTGATGTTTTTTTCTTCAGTTCACAAACCTTTACTACAGTAGGCTATGGAAGAATTGCTCCTGTAGGTTTTGTGGCAAGTTTAGTGGCTACTTTTGAAGCTTTTTTAGGATTGCTTACCTTTGCCATTGCAACCGGGCTTTTTTACGGGAGGTTTTCAAGACCGCGGGCTTACTTAAGGTTTTCAGATATTGCATTGATTGCTCCTTTTCAGGATGCTGCAGCTTTAATGTTCAGATTAGCTCCCTATAAAAATAATGCACTTACAGATGCTGATGTTATTGTATCTGTAGCGATTGAGGTTATTGAAAATGATGTTCCGAAAAGTAATTTTTATAGATTGGAAACCCAGTTGAGCAAAATAAATACATTAGCGCTCAACTGGACTGTGGTTCATAAAATTGATGAAAACTCCCCGTTTTACGGATTCTCAGAAGATGATTTTAAAAATACCGATATTGAAATTATAGTACAGGTTCGTGCCTTTGACGAGGTTTTCTCTAATACAGTGGTTCAAAGGTCTTCTTATGTCTCAGGAGAAATAGTATACGGAGCCAGATTCGTCCCTATGTATTATCCCAATAAAGAAAATCTGGCTACCATTCTGGACCTGGATAAAATTAATGAGTATCAAAAAGAAGAACTCCCTGTTTCACTGGGAAATAAATGATAAATGGATTTAGATTTTTATAAAAAACAGGCTTTACAGAAGCAGAAGGACCATAAAAAATTTCTGGACGGATTAAAGAAAAAACCGCCTAAAGACCTGGATTATATTGTCCGGGAAACGCATGAGGAAGTTTTTGAAGAAATAGACTGCCTGCAATGTGCCAATTGCTGTAAGACAACAGGGCCGCTTTATACAGAAAAAGATATCGAGCGTATTGCGAGACATCTCAGAATGAAGCCTGCAGATTTTGAAGCCAAATTTTTAAGGGTGGATGAAGATAACGACAAAGTATTGCAGAATCTACCTTGTTTCTTCCTGCAAAGTGATAATACCTGCTCGATTTACGAAGTGAGGCCCAAAGCATGTCGCGAATACCCTCATACAGACCGTAAGAAGATTTATCAGATTAATAATCTGATGCTCAAAAATACGGTGATATGTCCCGCAGCATTTGAATTTGTAGAAAGAATGATGAAAAATGCTACAAAATAAGCGGTCAGATATTCTATAATGCTTACAGATAGATCGTTGATTGATGTATAAAATTATGCATTTAACTTATCCTTTTCTTTTCAGAAGAGTTTCGTAAAATCCTCTTAAATAATTATAAAATCCGTTAAATAAGATAGTTACGGATAATTTTTTAAATGGCCCTTCGTTTTATCTAAACAATCATTTAAAATATTACATTATGAAAAAGTTATTTTTTGCGGCAGCGTTTACATTCGTTGGTGTAATTGCAGTATCAGCCCAAACCACACCACAAAAACCGGCAGAAACCCCAGCCACTACTAATCAAACGACAACTCCTCAGACACAACAGCCTAATTCGCAACCCGGTACAACCAATACACCGGATACGAATAGTACAAAACAGAACACAACCATGACTCCGGCTACAGAAGCATCTCCGGGTACAATGGCCCCTGCAGAGACTACCAAACCCGCAGAGACTACTAAAGATAAAGAAGAGAAGAAAGATAAAAAGAAGAAAGCAAAACAGTAGAATAGTAAACTCTAATCCTGGAATCCTGTATTTCAGGATTTTTTTTTGTTCAATTTCCTGTATTTTGACGTCTATAATTTTTTTGACCAGATCAAATGGAATATTCAGATCAATTGGAAATTGTACAGCTCCTTTAGAATATGTATATTTTCTATCTTTAAAATCTTTTTCAAACTTCTTTATACCTTCTGCTCCGGGATAGAATCCGATATGTTGTTTATAGGCTGCAAAATATACCAGTGGCTTTCCTTTATATTTAAAAGCAGGCATTTGATACCCGATGTATTCTTCAAGACCGGAAACCTGAGCATGAATGAATTCTCTGAGGCCCATGAGCTTTTCCTGAACTTCTATAGGGAACAGGAGGATGTATTCATCAATATTTCTGAAGGTGTTTTTCATAGTCATAAAAATAAAAAAAAGCACTGCATATAGCAGCGCTTTCTCCTTTCACTTTTTACTTTTTTCCCATTATCCCGGGAACAGGCTATATTAAAAAAGGTCGGGAGTTTTTCCCAACCTTTGTTTTTTATTACACAACTCCCTGAGCCAACATTGCTTCTGCTACTTTTACGAAGCCTGCGATATTTGCTCCTTTTACATAGTTTACATAACCGTCTTCGTCTTTTCCGTAGTCTCTACAAGCTTTGTGGATACCGATCATGATTTCCTTTAATCTTGCATCAACTTCTTCAGAAGTCCAGTTAAGTCGGATAGAGTTCTGAGTCATTTCTAATCCTGATGTAGCAACACCTCCGGCGTTAGAAGCTTTACCAGGAGAGAATAATACCTTACTGTCCAGGAAATAGTTGATTGCATCCAGTGTAGAAGGCATATTAGCTGCTTCAGTTACACAAACACATCCGTTTTCAACTAATTTTCTGGCATCATCTAAATCTAATTCGTTCTGGGTAGCAGAAGGGAACGCTACGTCACACTTCACTTCCCAAGGACGTTTTCCGGCGTGGAATTCAGCTGATGGATATTTCTTAGCATAATCTTCAGCCCTGTTGTTTCCTGAAGATCTAAGTTCTAATAAATAATCGATTTTTTCTCCGCTGATACCGTCTTTGTCATAGATATATCCGTCAGGACCAGAGATGGTCACTACTTTAGCCCCAAGTTCAGTTGCTTTTTTGATAACTCCCCATGCTACGTTTCCGAAACCTGATACCGTTACCGTTTTTCCTTTGAAATCTTGTCCGATCGTTTTAAGCATTTGCTCAGCGAAGTATACTACACCGTATCCTGTAGCTTCAGGACGGATCAATGAACCTCCGTAAGCAAGTCCTTTTCCTGTAAGGACTCCAGTAAATTCGTTTCTGATTTTCTTATATTGCCCGAATAAATATCCGATTTCTCTTGCTCCTACACCAATGTCTCCTGCAGGTACGTCTGTTTCAGGACCAATATGCTTGCACAATTCAGTCATGAATGCCTGGCAGAAACGCATCACTTCCATATCAGATTTTCCTTGTGGATCAAAGTCTGAACCTCCTTTACCACCACCCATTGGCAATGTTGTTAAAGAGTTTTTGAATACCTGCTCAAAGGCTAAGAATTTAAGAACGGACAGGTTTACGGTAGGATGGAAGCGGATCCCTCCTTTGTATGGTCCAATAGCAGAGTTCATCTGAATTCTGAAACCTCTGTTAACCTGAATTTCTCCTTTGTCATCAACCCATGGAACTCTGAAAATAATAATTCTTTCAGCTTCAGCCATTCTTTCAAGCAGCTTCATTCCGTTATATTCTTTCTTGGTAGCAATGAATGGAATTACAGTTACGGCAACTTCTTTTACAGCCTGTAAGAATTCCGGTTCGTTAGGATTTTTTGCTTCAATTTTTGCAATAAACTCTTGGATTTTCTGGTCAATATTATATTGTTCCATATATTAAGGTTGAATATTATTGTCAACAAATTTAATTTTTTTTTCAAGATTCACAACACTATAATTTAACATTGTTAAAAATTAAATAATAATGTTTCATAATATTATTAAATTGATAATTTATGTTTAAATTTTGTTAAAAATTAAATGTTATGTATGAAATAATGCAATATTAAGAAACTGTTAATTCTCAAATTGCCATAAATTGTCTCCCGGAAAATGATTTTACTTTCCCTAAAAGCTCCAATTCTAAAATTATCGGTAAAATTTTGTACGAAGAAACAGCTGCTTCCTGTGAAAGATCATCTAAAGTGATTTGGGGATTTTCTTTTATAATTTTATATATTATGTGCTGATTTTCAGTTAGCTGCGCTGAAGTCTCATAATAGGGGAACAGTTCCCCGGTTTTCTCTTTAGGATGATTGAAACCAAGCATATTGACAAGGTCTTTAATCGTAGAAATAGCAATCGCTTTGTTATGGAAAATCAGTTGATTGCATCCCTGGCTATAAGGGTCGGTAATTTTTCCGGGAAGGGCAAAAACGTCACGATTGTAATCGTTGGCAAAGGCAGCTGTACTTACGGAGCCTCCCCCGAACCCGGTTTCCACTACAATTGTTGAAGGGGAAATTCCCGCAACAATTCTGTTTCTCTGGATAAAGTTTTCCCGGTCGGGTTTCCGGGAAGAATTGAATTCTGTAATAAGGCAGCCTCCCTCCTGAAGGATCCGTTCAGACAATTTCCTGTTTTTGGCAGGATATAAAAACTGAAAACCGTGGGCGAGAACTGCTATTGTGGGTTTCCGGTATTGTATGGATTTTTCATGGACCTCTTTATCAATACCTAAAGCGAGACCGCTTACTGATATAAACCGGGAAGATTGAGCGGCCTCAAAAAAATCTTCAATGAATTGCCTGCCATAGGCGGTCATATTCCGGGTTCCTACAATACTTATTTTGGGTGTTGAATTTTCATAATTTCCTTTTTGATAAAGTATGGCAGGGGCATCTGCACATTCATTAAGAAGAGCCGGAAGTTCATTAAGGTGTCGTATCGTAATCCGGATATTATTTTTTTCACAATACTTCAGCTCTTTTTCGGCAAAGGTCAGATGTTCCTTATTTCCAATATCTGCCACTGTCTTTTGGCCTAACCCTTCTATTTTCCTGTATTCTTTCTTTGCTCTTTTCCATGCTTCCTGGGCACTTCCAAAGGCCCGGACAAGTTTATAAAAGTTAATATCACCAATTTGACTGCATTCGCGGAGGGCGATGGCATAAAAGTATTCTTCGGAAATCATGTGTGCTTTTTTTCAAATGTAGTGAAATAAGTTTTATTTCTTCCTTAATTCTTCCAGATGATCCCAGATATCATCTCTTTTTTTGTAAGGCAGCTCCATGAAATCTTCAGGATGGTTGTCTTTATATTCCTGCCACAATTTATCATCTTTTTCACTGTAGTAATTTGGAAATTCCCAGATGAATTTTTTCTTTTTTTCACCAACATTTTTGAAAGCAAAAGCTATGATGCTTCCCACTACGGCTCCTGAAAGATGGGCCTGCCAGGAAATTTTACTGGGTTCCTCCATATTATAGAATAATTCTTCAGGAAGCATTCCCCAAACCAAACTTCCATAATATAAAACAACAAGCATAGAGATGGTAAGAAGCTTTGTGTTCCATTTAAATACTCCGCTGAAAAACAGGAAAAAAGCAAGAACATAGACCACACCACTGGCTCCAATAGTACAGGTATACATATATTCTCCTGTAAGAATATCTATAGGAGGGAGGAGCCATACCAAAAAGCCGGTGGCCAGCCAGCCGATTATAAAAACTTTATTGGCAACCAAAGGATAGAATTGATATAATAGAAACATTAAAGCAGCAATAGGGATAGAGTTTCCTATAATATGATCAATATTTCCGTGGAGAAGAGGAGAAGTAATTACTCCTATCAGCCCTTCAGGTAATAAGGGGATAATGGCTCCAAAGCAATTTGCAAAAAAGCCCTGCATTTGTAAAAAGTATCCGAACCACATTGCAGATAGCATCAGCAAAGGATGTAGAATCGCTCTTTTGGAAATTACATTTTTAAACATGGGGAATGTACGTCAAATCAAAAGCCAAGGATAAATTTCGGAAAATTTGTCGATGAAATCACTCTATCAGTCTGGTTTTAAGACAAAAGGTATTAAATTTATTTTTCATTCCATCTATTTTGGCATTGATTTTAATGAAGATTAAGGTTTAAAGGTGAAAGGTAACGGAAAAACAGATCCTTAATAAACAAGTTTACCTTTAAAAAAATTATTAATTATTTTTGTATTGAAATTATTTAGAGTAATGAAGAAGTTTTTATGGATTCTTTCCTTCTTTGCAGGGATTTATGTCAGCGCACAAGAAGAATTGAAAAAAGATTCAATAGTGGCAGATACGGTGAAGTATTGGTCGGTACTGGGAAAAAACACCTTAATGATTAATCAGGCGGCCTTTTCCAATTGGGTCGGCGGGGGAGCCAACAATGTTGGCTGGCTTGCCGGAATCAATTACAATCTGACCTATGAAAAAGACAAAGACCTTTGGGAAAACATTATTATTTTAGGATACGGACAAAATGATACGAAAGGATTGGGAGTCAGGAAAACCCAGGATCTCATAAATGTTTCAACAAATTACGGGCGGAAATTTTCCAAAAGCTGGTATTTCTCTTTAGGAGCCGGTTTACAATCCCAGTTCGCTCCGGGATATGAAGACGGAAATAATCCTGCAGCAAAAAAAATCTCAAATTTTATGGCTCCCGGTTATCTGAACGTCGGTATGGGTATTACTTACAGGCCCAACGATGATTTAACCGTGACTTTACGTCCTACCAACGCCAGGTGGACTTTTGTATTAGATAAAGACCTTCAGATGGCAGGAAATTATGGTTTGAAAAGCGATGGTGATTCATCTTTGTTGCAATTCGGTTTTTTGGGTACAGCCATTTATAAACTGAAAATTATGGAGGATATTAACCTGACCAACACGGCTTCTGTCTTTTCCAATTATCTGGACCGTCCGGACAGGCTGGTTCTTGCCTATGGAGCAATTCTCAATTTAAAAGTCAACAAATATATTTCATCAAATATAACGCTTGACTTATTATATGACCATAATCAAATTGAGAAAACTCAGCTAAAACAGACACTTGGAGTTGGTTTTGCCTATACCCTGGATAATGGGGTAAAACGCTCCGACCGTAAAGACAGCCAATGGTGGATAAATAAAAAATAAGTTTAAAGATAAAACAGGAAAGAGAACTGTCTCCTATGTTTGTACTACAAGCATAGGAGATTTTTTTTTTACTTTCCACGAATTTATTCACCCTGACAGGATTTTTTATATATTAGTATTCAAATACAAATGATATGAAAAAAAATACGAACAGAGTAACTGATACTATTCTTATGGGTATTCACACCCTGGATCAATCCCAAGGTTGCTATTACTATACAGTTTGACAAGTAAATGATTCCATTTTATACGGGTTTTCGGCCCCATCAATTACACGGGTAAAACCGGAAGAATAAAAAAAGCTGAAGCCATTGTCTGTATAGAAGCAGAGGATAAATTTTATTACCTGCAAACAATCACCATAGAAACAAAATAAGAATATGTCAGCACCCATCCCATATACGGTTCAGAGCGGAGAAACGCTGCAGGATATCGCCAGGAAACTGGGTATCAAAGACTGGACGAAACTCAAAGATTATCATAATGCCAATTCCGGAACGAAGGTTGGCAATACTCCCTATACAGGGTTTTCCCTGATGACCCCTCCGCCTGACGAGGTTTACGCCCTTAATGGTGAAACACCACCTCCTGATCCCGAAGAAGAACAAAAAACAGCAGAGCAGAAACAGGAAGAGGAAAAAAAGAAA
>NZ_JPEQ01000009.1:0-110370 GCF_000738495.1 Chryseobacterium sp. P1-3 | reverse complement strand
CCACCTGGGTTGAAGTACCTCCTACTCTAATTTCTTTTCTTAAGGTGGTTTTTCCGTTGATATCTAGCATAGACTTTGGTTTAGAAGTCCCGATTCCCACCTGTGCGCCTGCATAGATTGAAAGAAATACAGTCACGCAGCAATATATTGTTTTTTTCATAATAAGGTTTGCAAATGTACAATTTTCAAATCAAAAAAAGTTTCCAAAGCACACCTTAACTCCATAGAAATAAACACATTACGCTATCGAATTAATCACACAAAAAAGTAGAATTAATTCTACATAACTCTACTTTTCACAAATGAATTTAAATACACCCTCCAGCAAACCCTTTATGCATGGGAGCTTATTAAGTTTTTTTTATCATTGGAAGGTGACTTCAAAACCATATAAAACGCATTAACTCTCTGGTACATGAATACTTTTAAAGTAAAAAATGATAATAATCACAAAAAAAACATATAAAAACTTAAGCTTTTATATGTTTTTCACACTTTATAGAAAAAAGCAATATATCTGAAAATTATAATTTACTCGTGATCAATAATAGCTTTTAATAACCTATTCACTTCATCAACATTCTTTACCTTTTCTTTTCTCATCATAAGCTGATTCCCTTCTTTACCCGACTTCTCTTTCAATTGAGCTTCAGCCGGATTCCCGGTTAAATAGTTGATAATATGCCTGAACCTGTTTGTCTGATAAAACTTATCCTGCGGATTACCTGGGAAATATCCTAAGAATACTCCGTTTTTCATTACAATTTTTTCGAAACCAATATCAGCAGCAAGCCATTTCAAAGAAACACTTTTCAACAGATTAACAGCTTCTTCAGGCAATGGCCCGAAACGATCAATCAGCTCAAGCTCAAACTGGTGCAGCTCCTTTTCATTAGTAATTTCAGCAATCTTCTGATACAACAGTAATCTTTCTTCCGTATTGGAAATATAGAAATCAGGAAGCATTAACTCCAGATCCGTATCAATATTGACATCTTTTACAGATTTGAAAAGCTTTTGTCTGTCTTCTTCATTGTCAAATAAATTTTCAAAATCAGTATCATCTTTAAGCTCCTCTAAAGCTTCCTGCATTAGCTTCTGATAGGTTTCAAACCCCATTTCATTAATAAAGCCACTCTGCTCTGCACCCAATAAATCTCCTGCACCACGGATTTCGAGGTCTTTCATGGCAATCTGAAAACCGCTTCCCAAATCTGAAAACTGTTCAATAGCCTCCAGTCGTTTCCTTGCATCCGTAGTCATCATATCATAAGGAGGCGTAATCAGGTAACAAAATGCCTTCCTGTTGCTTCGCCCTACCCTTCCTCTCATCTGGTGCAGGTCTGCCATTCCAAAACGATGTGCATCATTAATAAATATAGTATTGGCATTCGGAACATCTACTCCACTTTCAACAATCGTGGTGGAGACAAGAACATCATACTTTCCCTCCATAAAATCCAAAACATTTTTTTCCAGCTGTTTCCCTTCCATCTGCCCATGCCCTGTAATCACTCTTGCATCCGGAACCAAACGTTGGATAAGGCCGGCAATATCTTTCAGGTTTTCAATCCTGTTGTTAATGAAATAAACCTGTCCGTCCCTTTGAATCTCATACGAAATAGCATCCCGAAGGGTTTCTTCATTAAAATCAATCAGCTGGGTATCTACCGGCTGCCTGTTCGGCGGTGGCGTTTTAATAACAGACAAATCCCTTGCGGCCATTAAAGAAAATTGAAGGGTTCTTGGAATAGGAGTTGCTGTGAGGGTAAGGGTATCAACATTATTTTTCAGCGTTTTCAGTTTATCTTTTACAGAAACACCAAACTTATGTTCCTCATCAATAATCAATAACCCAAGATCCTTGAATTTAACCGAACTGCTTACCAACTGATGAGTACCTATTATGATATCTACTTTACCGTTTTTCAGCTCTTCCAATGTTTCTGATTTTTGTTTTGCCGTCCTGAAACGGTTTATATAAGAAACATTTACCGGAAAATCTTTCAGCCTCTCTTTAAAACTTCTGTAATGCTGGAAGGCCAGAATTGTTGTTGGCACCAATACAGCAACCTGTTTTCCGTCTGTTGCAGCTTTAAACGCAGCCCGGATGGCAACTTCCGTTTTTCCAAAACCTACATCTCCGCAAACCAACCTATCCATAACGGTATCGGCTTCCATGTCTTTTTTAACGTCTATGGTTGCTTTTTCCTGATCCGGTGTATCTTCATAGATAAAGCTGGCTTCCAGTTCATTCTGCAAATAGGAGTCCGGGGTATACGCAAAACCTTTTGCTGTTTTCCTTTGGGCATATAGCTTAATAAGGTCAAATGCAATCTGTTTTACCTTTGCCTTGGTTTTCTGCTTTAATGTTTTCCAGGTCGGGGACCCCAGTTTACTTAGGACAATTTCTTTTCCATCGGGACCATTATACTTGGAAATCTTATGTAAGGAATGGATACTTACATACAATAAATCCCCGTTTTTATAAGTCAGCTTAAAACATTCCTGGATCTTACCGTTGTTATTTACTTTTACCAGCCCCATAAATTTTCCGATCCCATGATCTATATGAGCAATATAATCTCCTATTTTTAAAGACATCAGGTCTTTCAGGGTAAGCTGTTCTGATTTGGCAAAAGTATTTTTAGCTTTATATCGCTGATAACGGTCAAAAATCTGGTGATCCGTATAGACCAACAATTTATGCCCGTTATCTACAAAACCTTCATGCAGCTCAGACCTGAAGCTTTTAAAAGGAAGTTCATGTTCCAGTTCCTCAAAAATAGATTCCAGACGTTCCTTTTGCTTCTCCGTTGAAAAAGAAATCCAGGTATCAAACCCGTCATTTTGTTTTTCTTCAAGGTCTTCAATCAGCAATTCAAAATTTTTTGTGGAAAGAAGGCTGCGGCATCTGTTCCATTTTAATTTCGGCGGCATCTTTTATTCCTTCAATCAACACTCCACCGAAATCTATAGTTTTAAATTTCTTATAATCAAACAGGAATTCCTGGTCTGAAATAAAAAGTTCCTGGGGGCTTCTGTGAGCTATATCCTTACTTAATGTTTCATATTTCTCCAATGCCTTTTCATAGAAAGTTCTGATTTTCTGCATTCCCACCATACCATTTTTGGTTACTACAAAACTTTCTTCAGGCAATAATTGCAGCAAAGAAACCCTGCTTCCGGTCACTGAAAAATTCATATTGGAAACCAACTGAAAATCTTTCACTTTGTCTATGGAAAGCTGGGTTTCAATATCAAAGGTCCTGATACTTTCCACCTCATTTCCAAAGAAGGTAATTCTATAAGGCTTCTCGTAAGAATAGGAAAATACATCTACAATTCCTCCTCTCACTGAAAACTCTCCAGGCTCGGAAACAAAATCAGACTGATGAAAATTATAATGATTAAGCAGCTCGTCCACAAAGTCAAAATCCAGATGATCCCCTACTTTAATGTGGTGTGATATCGCTTTAAAGTCTTCTTTTTTCAATACCTTTTCAGACAAGGCTCCTGCGTACGCTACAATAACCTTTGGAGATCTTCCCGAGTTGATTTTGTTCAGTACTTCGGTCCGCAAAACCAGATTGGCATTCTGGGTTTTTTCTACCTGGTAAGGCTCAAGATGTGTTGCCGGGAAATACAGGACCTTTTCTTTTCCAAGCAGATCTTCCATTTCCGTGTTGGCATACAATGCATCTTCTTTATCATCTACCAGATAAAGAATACTTTTCTTTTGAGCCAGAAACAACTCAGCCACAAAAATAGAAACCGAAGACCCTGCACTTCCTTTTACAGCAATATGCCGGTGATCTTCTAACCTGATAAAAATCTCTTTTCCGAATTCTTTTTGCATTAAATCAGGAAGAAACTTTTCATTGATGGATTTTAATTGCATAAATACTAATGGTATAAACGACAAAAGCGATTTCGGGAGTATTCCGAAACCGTTTGCTATATACAAAGGTAAGGATATTTTTTTCTTCCATTGAAGGACAAGCACGTGTTTCTCATGTAAGAATTATTGTTTCATCATTATAAATCTTAATTTTTTGCTAATTTATTTAATAACAAGTTAAAAAAAACCAAATATCCATATATGGCATATTGTTTGGGATTTTAGTTTTAACAAACATTTTAAGAATAGTATTATGAAAAAAGCAATTAAAATTTTAGGAGTTTTGATGATGTTGGTTTTTACAGCATTATCTTTTTCGTCGTGCAGCAGAGATGATGATCCTACCAACAATGATTTCTTTGCAGGAACGTATAAAGGAAGTATTTCTTATAACGACGGTGGATCTACCAACATTAGCACCGATAACGGAAGTGTATTTGTTACAAAGATAGCCAGCGGTACAAAGTATAATTTTGCCTTTTCAAACAGCATCCCGGATCTGAACGGAATTGAATTTGAGCAAAAAGGGGATCACACTCTGGTAATGGTTGGCTCCACAGCTACCTCATACATCAGAATTGATAATAATGAATTGAAAATTCTATATTTAAAGGATGGTAAGACCTGGACTGCGAATTGTACACGTTAAACAACTTATTCACTATACACAAAGTCTGCTCTCAAAACAGGGCAGGCTTTTTTGTTTTCCAAGGGTGTTTTAATTTTTTTTTAAGCTGTAATAAACTTTAGTTAAGTTTAAAAAACCAAATATTCCAGCCCGTTTTTTGCATATCTTTAATCAATCAAAAATAACAGTTTCCTATGAAAAAATTATTATCTGCAATGTCATTGGTTTTAGGACTAGGACTTGCCACTGCACAGCAGACCGCTCCCGCTACCACTTCAGCACCTCATCCTGTAAAAACAGTAAAAGCAACTAAACCCGCTGATGTAAAAGCAGCTAAACCTGCCGATATGAAAACAGCAAAACCGGCTCCGGCCCAACCTGCTGCCATAATGAAAAAAGACGGAACTCCGGACAAAAGATATAAGGCTAACAAACACCTGAAAAAAGACGGAACACCGGATAAAAGGTACAAAGCCAACAAGTAAACTTTAACATATAGTTGTTATTTTCATAATCAAATTTCGAACGCCGATGGATCTATTTCATCGGTTTTTTTATATCTGTCCCTGATAAATATGCTCAGATTCTTTACTTATTTATAAATTTGAGGCATGTTAAACTTCTTCAAGAAAAAAGCGGCACTTATTTGGGCAAAAAAACATGTTCAAAAAGCAGAGGCATTCAAAAAAAATGCAGAGAAAAACCAGGAGGAGCTATTGCTATCCCTTGTCAGCACTGCTCAGAAAACACTTTTTGGCAGAACACATAATTTTGAAAACATCCGTTCTGTAAAAGAATTTCAGGACCTGGTGCCTGTTGCCGATTATGAAGATTTAAAACCCTATATAGAAAGGGTAAAGAAAGGACAGGCGAATATTTTATGGACAGATACTCCTGAATATTTTGCCAAAACTTCCGGGACAACATCAGGTTCCAAATACATCCCTATATCCAAAGAAGGAATGCCTTTTCAGATTGCCGGAGCCCAAAGTGCACTTTTCCATTATATCGCTAAAAAAAACAATGCTGATTTTGTTAACGGCAAAATGATATTTTTACAGGGAAGTCCCGAGCTTGAAGAAGTTTTCGGAATAAAGACCGGAAGACTATCCGGCATTGTAGCTCATCATATTCCCGGCTATCTTCAGAAAAACCGTCTTCCAAGCTGGAAAACCAATATCATGGAAGACTGGGAGGCCAAGGTAGACAAAATCATTGAAGAAACGGAACATGAAAACATGACGCTGATTTCAGGAATTCCGCCATGGCTGATCATGTATTTTGAAAAATTGACTGATAAGCATGGAAAAAAAGTAAAGCAGATCTTTCCTAATCTCCAGCTTATTGTGACGGGTGGGGTGAATTATGAGCCTTATCGTGATAAAATGGAAGATTTGCTGGGAGGAACGGTAGACATTATTCAGACCTTTCCCGCTTCTGAAGGTTTTTTTGCTTTCCAGGACGATTACACCAAAGAAGGACTTCTGTTATTAACCAATCATGGAATTTTCTATGAATTTATTCCACTGGAAGAATATGGAAAACCCGGAGCCCGGAGGCTGACCTTAAAAGATGTAGAACTTCATAAGGATTATGCTTTAGTCCTGACTACCAATTCCGGATTATGGGCTTATTCGATAGGAGACGTAGTGCGTTTTATTGATAAAAAACCATACAGGGTTTTGGTAAGCGGAAGAACAAAACATTTCACTTCTGCATTCGGAGAGCATGTTATCGCATTTGAAGTAGAAGAAGCGATGAGAGCTACCCTGGAAAAATATCCCGCTCAGATTACCGAATTTCATCTTGCTCCACAGGTAAACCCGCAGGAAGGACTCCCTTACCATGAATGGCTGATTGAGTTTGAAAAAGCTCCAGAAAACATAGAACTATTCAGAGATGAACTGGATCAGCAATTGAGAAACAGGAACACCTATTATGACGATCTGATCTCAGGGAATATTTTACAAAAGCTACATATTACCCTTCTCAGGAAAAATGCTTTCCAGGAGTATGCAAAATCACAAGGGAAGCTGGGGGGACAAAATAAAACGCCAAGATTAGCCAACGACAGGAAAATTGCAGATCTATTAGAAATTTACAAGCTTTAGACACTTTTTTTCAATTCCAAAAACGTATATTCGAAAAAAATTATAAATTTGAAAAACTAAAAGAAAATAATGAAAGCATCTGTACTGTTAAAATCATCTTTATTAACATCTTTATTTGTCGTTTCTTCTTGTGCTACCACAAAATATAGTGAGGATATTTCAAAGAACAATTATTCTAATCTGGAAGCCGGTAAAATATACGTTGTTACCATGAGGGACGGATCTCCGAAACAAAAAATATTATTCCGGAATGTAATGGGGGACAACCTGGTAGGAACCGCAGGAAAAAAAGACAGTACAGAAGTCATTATACCTAAAGCTAAAGTAGCTGCTGTGAAAGACAGATCCAAAGCCAGGATTCTAGCCGGTGCCACTGTTATTGGAGCAGCGGGAGTTGCAGCCCTGGTGATTAGTTCTTCAAGAGCCGACTAAAATAGATTTTATCTCTCAGAATATATTTAATATATCTTTTAAAAAACAATATATGAATAGTCCTAAATAAATTTTTAGGGCTATTTTTGCTCATGATTTCCTTTACCCCGTTAAAAACATTACAAAATATTGAGTTCAGAAACCTTCTTACCGGAAGATTTTTCATTGTTTTAGCTTTCAGGATGCTTGCCACATTATTGGGATGGTGGGTATACCAGTTGACCAAAGATCCCTTTTCAATCGGACTTATCGGGCTTTCAGAGGTGATTCCGGCAGTAAGTTGTGCTTTATACGCCGGTCATGTTATCGACATGAATGAAAAAAAGAAATTGCTGCTTATTTGTAATTATGCCTATATTTTCCTGATCGGACTGTTGCTTATTCCTGCTTTTTTTTAATATGAAAATGCATTTTACAGGACATCAGATCACCTATTATATATATGGCGTCATATTTTTCACAGGAATTGCAAGGGCTTTTATCGGGCCTATTGTACCGTCCATGATTCCTAAAATTGTAAAAAAAGAAAACCTTCCTAATGCAGTCACCCTGAACCAGGCTACTTTTCTTATATCCTCCGTTTGCGGACATGCTATAGGAGGAATTCTTATAGGTTATTTCGGAGTAAAGTGGACTTTGATTGTTATTTTATCCCTGATCTTTATTGCTTCATTATTTTTCTGGCAGCTCAATAAACAGTATTCAGAATATAAAAAAGAAAATGTGAATGTAGTAGAGAGTATGCGTGAAGGGATTTCTTATATATTCAAAACCAAAGAAATTTTAGGGGCATTATGTCTTGATATGTTTGCTGTGCTTTTTGGAGGTGCAGTAGCCATGATTCCTGTATTCGCAACAGACATTTTAAATTCGGGAGCTGAAGGCTTCGGTTTGCTCAATGCAGCTTCAGATATCGGATCAATGTGCATCATAACCACTTTATCGATTGTCCCTTTAAGAAGAAACCAGGGGAAAATACTTCTTGCGGTAGTGGCAGGATTTGGGCTTTGCATTATCGGGTTCGGGCTTTCCAGGCTTTACTGGTTGTCTTTTATGTTCCTGGTGATGAGTGGCATGCTTGATGGTATTTCTGTTGTCATCAGGGGGACAATTGTACAATTAAAAACCCCTGATCATATCAGAGGCCGCGTCCTCAGTGTAAATTCCATATTCATTATGTCCAGCAATGAAATGGGACAGTTTGAAAGCGGGTTGATGGCCAAATTATTGGGCGTTGTACGTTCTGTTGTATTTGGTGGAACAATGACTGTTTTAATTGCGCTGCTGGTAGGAAGTACCAATCCTAAATTGAGGAAGATGCAGTATTAATCATTCTTATATTGAATTAAAGAAATATTACACATCAACATATTAATCAATTTACTAGTACAATTTTCTTTTTTTTATTAAAACACTAATATTATATCCATTAATATTAGTATATATTTAAAATAAACGCCATATTTTAAATTAATTCGCAATAGAATAATATTTTTTTTTATATTTGATTGTAAAAAAAATTATTTCATTATGCACAATGTTTCAATTCATAGGTGTTCCGCTTACTTGGGGGCATACTCCTTCTTATCTGTACAGAATCAGACTCATTTTATAGTGGATATTATGAACAGGCTTTACCACTTAAATCGGATTTTCAAAAATCTGACACCATGCATAGCTTGGGATTGAGAAACAAAAAAAAGCTATCAGGACGAGCTTATCTCTAATGAATGAAATCTAAAAACACAAAAATGAAAAAAATATTACTTCTTTTAATTCTGCCCATATGCCAGGTCTTTTTTGCACAACAAGACTGTATTACTTCCTTAGCCGTTTGTGGCAGTTCTGATATTTCCTATACACCTAATGGTCCCGGAGTACAGGAATTACCTGATGGGAACTGCGGTACTTTCACAGAACAGTATTCTGTATGGTATAAATTCACTATTGCAACGGCGGGAACATTAACTTTTACAATTACGCCCCTTCAAAGCACATCAACAGATTATGACTTCTATGTATGGGGCCCGAATGTGACCTGTAACAACAAAGGAAATACAATAAGGTGCAACACCTCCTATACGTCGGGAGCAACCGGTCTTAATATGACGACAACATTTCCATATGCCGGATCCGGGACACAAAATTTTGGGGCATGGTGTAAATATATGGACGTTTTACCGGGAGAAACCTACTTCCTTTTAGTAAATAATTACAGTGCAAATACCACCGGATTTTCTTTAACATGGGGCGGAACCGCTACTTTATTATCTCCTTTCACAGATCCTGTGCTCACTCCACATCCATTTATACCTCCTGGTACACCCAATCCAAACAACCCAAATGAAGTAAGCATTTGTTCAAATCCAACCATTTTTGACTTCAGCAGCTTAACTCCAGGAATACTCAATGGTAATAGCAATTTTGTAGTCACCTATCACACCAATCAAAATGACGCCCTTTCAGGCAACAACCCTATCACAACTCCTCAAACTGTTGGAACAACAACCACCTATTACTATAGCATACATTACCAGGATCCTACCAATCCTAACAATCCCGTTAATTCCTGCAGACAAACCGGTAATTTTAAGTTTAAGGATAATTCTATTACTGCCAATGATGCAATCTTAACCATGTGCAATAATAACAACTCAGGTATAGCCGTTTTCAATTTAACTACTGCCAACGTATATAGCGGAACGGGCACAAAAAAATATTATCCGACTTTAAATGATTTAAATACCGGAACGAATGAAATTACAAACCCCTATACCTATTCATCCTCAGCCGGGGTAGTCTATGTAAAAATAACCAACCCTCAGGGCTGTTCCACCATTGCCAAAATCACCCTTGATTTTTATCCTGTAGTACAGGTGAAAAATGCTTCTATAAGCGCCTGTTTCACGGAGCAAAACACTTCAACAGGAATATTTAACCTTAATAACGCTCATGTAACCACCCAAACCAATACCACTAAAAGGTATTTCCCGTCTTTAACCGACGCCCTGGCAGGAACTAACGAAATTGCCAACCCAACAACATACATTGCTCCCAACGGGGTGGTATATGTAAGGGTAACGGATTCGCAAAACTGTTTTTCCATCGCCGAAATCACTTTAGTTGTCTTTCCTCCTGTAAAATCTAAAGTACTGGTAGATAAAATCATCTGCATGGAAGACAAAACGACCTTGGATGCAGGACCGGGATTTGACGGTTACCAATGGAGTACCGGGGCAACCACTCAGATAGCCAGCAATATAGGAGTAGGAACATATTGGGTAAAATTAAAGACCCGGGATTGCTATACCACCCAGACGGTAAAGGTATATGCTTCTGAGAACCCGGTCATTACCGGAATTGACATATCAAACAACACGCTCACAATCAATGTGACCGGAGGAACTCCTGATTATCAATATTCTATGGACAATATAAAATGGCAAAGCTCCAATCTCTTTACGAACATTACAAGAGGAAACCATAAAATATATGTAAAAGATTCTTACAACTGTAAGCCTGTTGAAATTTCAGTTGTTGTTCCTAATCTCATCAATGTTATCACACCAAATGAAGATGGTATAAATGATGCGATAGACTATTCCGCACTGGCAGATAAGCAAAATCTTGTATTTACTATTTTCGACAGATATGGCTCTAAAATACATCAGGCTGACAGGTTAAACGGGTATAAATGGAACGGAACAATAGCCGGGAAAAAAAGTTCCGACAGGGACATACTGGTACACGGTGACATGGAATGAAAATGATAAGAAAAACACCTCATTCAAGTATTCAGGGTGGATAATGGTAAAAAACAGAGAATAATCATCAATCAGTGTTTGAGTGAAATACTTATGGATGCTTATTACCGGTAAATTCAGAATAGGAAATTTCTATTCTGAATTTATCTATTAAATTTCAATAACAGGAGACTGGCGATGATCAATAAAAAAGTGATATCTTAGCTTAATATTCATTTTTATTAAATATATCTCAAAATCTTTAATTTAACATTAATAATTTTTTATATTTGCTATAAAATAATAGCTTATGAATAAACTTTTACTAACTATATGCTTTTTTAAAGTAAGTTTATGGGCTCAAGCTCATGCTTTCAACAGAAAAACCTTACAACAGGCTGGTATTCCGTAATTATGAAACAAAAGAGAACTCGCTCAAGTTTTCAGGAAGCTCGTAATAAAATCGAGAATTGCACACTACTCAAGTTGCTTCGTGGCAACTTTATAAAGCAATGATGGTAAAATTATTCATTTCAATTTTGTTTCATAAAATCATTTTAACAATGAAAAAAATACTACTTCTTTTAATTTTATTTATTTCACAGGCGTTTTTATTCGCAATCAGATTGTCCTTCTGCAATTCCTCTCTGTGGAAATTCTGATATTTCCTATACCCCTACGGGGCCGGGGAACATTTTAGAAATCCTCAATCAAAATGGGGGGTGCTTATCTACAAATGAGCGCTATACAGTATGGTACACTTTCACGGTATCAAGTGCAGGAACTCTTGCTTTTACGATCAAGCCTAACGACCCTGATGATGATTACGATTTCGCCGTGTACGGTCCTACCCCGAACGGATGCCCGTCTTTACAGAATGACCAGCACGTTTTTGTAGCTCCTCTGAGATGTAACTACTCAGGTACTCCTGGAGATACCGGCCTGGATCTTGCTATTCCTCCGGCCAGTGGAAACAGTGGAAAATGGAGCCCTTATATAGATGCAGCACTTGGGGATACTTATTACCTGGTGGTTGATAACTACAGTAAATCACCAAACGGATTCTCCCTGGTATGGTCAGGAACTGCCAGCTTAAGCTCTGCCTTTAATGATGCCAGCTTAGCTCCTTATCCATTTATCACTCCCGGAATTCCGGCAGCCAATCCTTCAGATCCAAGCCAGGTTATGGTATGTGGGCTTCCAACTCAATTTAACTTCACAACCCTTACAGCAGGAATTATTAACGGAAACAGTACCAACTTCCAGGTAACCTATCATAATGAAATCAATGATGCCCTTACCGGTACCAACCCACTTACGACAGCAACGGTAAATGGTACAACAATTTATTACTACAGAGTTGTATATCACGATCCCAATAATGCGGGTAACCCGATGAACGGCTGCTTTATTACAGGAAAGTTCAAGTTTGTTAATGTAGGTATCACGGCAACTCCAGCTACCCTTTTAGCGTGTAATAACAATGGAGCAGGCACAGGAAAATACGATTTAACTACCGCCGGCGTATTTGGAGGTACAGGAGCCACAATCAAATATTACCCGACTCTTGCAGATATGAATGCCGAGACCAATGAAATTACAAATCCTACCAATTATGTTTCTCCGGAAACTACAGTATATGCAAAAGTAATTTCCTCATTCGGATGTATCGCAACCACCACCATTAAACTGCAATTCTACCCGACTGTTGTTTTAAAGGACGCACAGCTTAGCGAATGTTATATTGAAAACAATATTACTTTCTCAACATTTGATCTTGCAAAAGCAGATATCGGACTTCCTAATCCGGTCCCTACAGGAACTGTTATAAAATACTATAAGACATTAGCGGATGCCCAAAGTGAAACAAATGCTATTCTAAACGCTAATGTTTATCTCTCTACAAGCACTACCGTATATGTGAGAGTAACCAATGAGAGACAATGTTATGCTATTTCAAAAATCACCTTAAATGTTCTTCCTCCGGTAAAATCTGCTGTACTGAAAGACAAAACCATCTGTGCTGAAAGCAAAACAACATTAGATGCCGGACCTGGATTCGACGGATACGAATGGAGCACAGGAGAAACCACTCAATCCATCAGCAATGTTGGAATCGGTTCTTATTGGGTTAAGCTTAAAACAGGAAAATGCTTTACACTGCAGGAAGTAAAGGTTCAGCCTACTCAGCAGCCTGTTATTTCAAGTATAGATATTTCCAACAACAATATCAGCATTTACGTTGCCGGCGGAACGCCTCCTTATATGTATTCTATAGACGGGGTTAACTGGCAGGAATCCAATGTTTTCTCAGGACTTCCAAGAGGAGAAAATAAAGTTTTCGTAAAAGATTCTTTCAACTGTAACCCTGTTCAGATTACGATTACGGTTCCAAATCTGATCAATGCCATTACTCCAAACGGAGACAACATCAATGATGTTATTGATTATTCTGCATTAGCATACAAAAAAGAACCTTGTGTTTATTGTATATGACAGATATGGAAACAAACTTCATGAAGCCAATAAAGTAAGAAATTTCACATGGGACGGAACAGCTTTCGGCAAAAAAATCCCGACAGGAACCTACTGGTATACCATTTCATGGAATGAAAACGATAAAAACAATACTGAAACAAAATACTCAGGATGGGTATTGGTAAAAAATAAAGACTAAGCTTTTATAGGCTTATGAAAAATCACCTCAGCAGAGGTGATTTTTTTATCAACACACTCAGCTTCCTGCAGAACGCCTTTTGCAAAAAACTGCGGATAATTTGTTGATTACTATTTTTAAATTATTTTCTAAATAGACTATCTTTGCACAATGGCGCAGAAAGAAACATTATCATCCTTAACGCACGGAAACTTTGCAAAAGAATTATCTATTGCGGATGGAAAAATGCCTCCTAATGCAGTGGATTTTGAAAGACTTGTTATCGGAACTTTTTTGATTGACAAAAAAGGTCTAGACCATTCTATTGACCTTCTTACTCCTGAAGTGTTTTACGATCCAAGGCATCAGGTTATTTTTTCTACTATTTTAAAGCTTTATGAAGGCAATCATCCGGTAGATTTAATGACCATTATCCAGGATCTGAAAAAGGAAGACAAATTAAGCCAGGCAGGGGGCGATCATTATATCATTGACCTCACGATGGGGGTAAGCTCATCTGCCCATATAGAATACCATGTACGGGTCATTCTTGAGAAATATATTCTAAGAAGCCTGATCAATGTTTCTGCTAATGTGATTGATTCTTCATACAAAGAGTCTACCGATGTTTTTGAACTTCTGGACAAAGCAGAACAGTCTTTCTTTGAAATCACCAACGGAACGATCAAAAAGGGATTCGATACTGCCAATTCATTGGTAAAACAGGCTATTGACACTATTAAATCTTTGAAAGACAAGCAAGGACTTTCAGGGGTTCCTTCCGGTTTCAGAGATGTGGATAAAGAAACCGGCGGCTGGCAAAATTCCGACCTTATTATTATTGCCGCCCGTCCCGCGATGGGAAAAACCGCGTTTCTTCTTTCTATGGCAAGAAATATTGCGGTAGGCCACAAGATTCCTATGGCTCTATTCTCTCTCGAGATGGCATCCGTTCAGCTTATCACAAGGATGATTGCTTCTGAGACGAGAATTTCATCTGAAAAATTAAGAAAAGGAACACTGGATGACGAAGAATGGCAAAGGCTGTTCTCCAATGTATCTGAGCTTGAAAATGCACCGCTGTATATTGATGAAACTCCTTCACTTTCTATTTTTGACTTCCGTGCAAAATGCCGAAGGCTGGTAATGCAACACGGAGTAAGGCTTATCATGGTCGATTATCTTCAGCTGATGACTGCCGGTGGAGGCGGAAAAGGAGTAGGAAACCGTGAACAGGAGATTTCCATGATTTCCCGGTCATTAAAAGCTATTGCAAAAGAACTTAACGTTCCGGTTATTGCACTTTCGCAGCTTTCACGTAGTGTGGAAGCGCGGCCCGGAAAAAGGCCCCAGCTTTCAGATCTAAGGGAATCAGGAGCGATTGAGCAGGATGCGGATATCGTATCTTTCATCTTCAGGCCTGAATATTACAAAATTTCCGTTTGGGATAACGATGAAGAAGGCCAGGAAACTTCTACTGAAAACCAGGCTGAATTAATTATCGCAAAACACAGAAATGGTGCCACAGCCGATGTCCGGTTATCTTTCTTAAAGCATTTTGCTAAATTCGGGGATATTGAGGCTGCTTTTGAAGGCGGTGCCGGCGGCGGTTATCCATCTAACTTCGGAAGCAACGAACCAAGCGGTTTCGACAGGATCAAAACAACGATTCAACCGGGGGCAGCATTTGACCTTCCGGACAGCTCAAAGCTTTCCGGATCTTCGATGAATGACCTGGATGACGATGATGATTTTCCATTTTAGGTGATTTGAAGGTTTTAGCCTACAATTTTACAGCTTACATAATCAATTTATAGTATCAATTTGAGAATCGAAATATACACCGATGGTGCTTGCAGCGGAAACCCGGGAAAGGGCGGATATGGAATTCTCATGCGCGTTCCTGAGAAAAATTACCAGAAAACTTTCTCCAAAGGCTTCCGGAAAACTACCAACAACCGAATGGAACTTCTGGCTGTAATTACCGCATTAGAAAAGCTGAAATCTACAGACAATGAAATCCACATCTATACAGACAGCAAATATGTGGCTGATGCCATCAACCAAAACTGGATTTCAGGCTGGATAAAAAGAGGCTGGAAAAATGTAAAAAATCCTGATCTCTGGAAAAAATTTATCGAACTTTATCATAAACATACTCCTAAAATGCACTGGATAAAAGGACACGCAGGACATTTTGAAAATGAACTTTGTGATAAACTGGCAGTTGCAGCCGCGGCTTCCGACCGCCTCGAAATTGACACCTATTTTGAGAACCTGGATAACAACTCGCTTTTTTAGCGATTAACACTTAGCCACCAATACACCTCTACCAGCCAATATTTCATCATAAGAAACATTAATGTTTTAAATAATATTTAATTTTTTAACAAAATTAACAATAAATACATATTTATTTCGATTGGGATTTAATATCTTTACTTTTTAATCCTAAATCCCAATTAAATGAATAAAAATCTATTAATTTGTTTTTTTCTTTTATTTCTCAGTTTTTCGGAAAAATATTTAGCCCAAACCTATCAGCTTACGGGCAATCCGATCAATACTACCGGATGGACCACAGTATCTCCGGCTTCCGTAAATGGTGATTTTGTACAGCTCACACCGGACAGCAATAACCAATCCGGATCAATCAGACTGAATAACCCCATCAATTTAAAATACTGTGATAAATGGAGAGTGGAGTTCGACTTCAGAATGGATTCCAGCCAAACTTTTAATGGTGACGGGCTTGCATTTTGGTACCTCGCCAATCCTCCGGTTGCCAGTGTATTAGGGTCCGGACTCGGAGTATCCCAGAATGCAATAGGGTTTATTGTAGGATTTGACACCTATAATAACACAACCACAGCAATGATGAGCAAGGTGCACGTTGCCTATGGACAGGTACCTAACACAACTGACAATAACAATGTTGAATACTTTAATGTTCCGGGAAGTTCTTTCCATTCACCGGATCTGAATTCAACCTTGCCTTTCCAGGGAACCACTTATAAACATGTGGAGGTAACTGCGCAGATAGATCCCGCCGCTCCTGCTAACTGGATTGTAAAAATAACCATTGACGGCACCGTCATCTGCAACCAATCTTTCGCTCCTTCCGGGGGAGCTGCTACCATGACACAGGGATATTTTGGGTTTTCAGCCTCTACAGGGGCCGCAAAGTCCAGGCATTCCATTAAAAACGTAAAAATCTACACAGATAAGGTGGCAATTCTGAAAGATTCAACAACCCAATCCTTCTGCCCTAACCCTGCTACCGGATATGGAACTGTCAATTTAACTACATTCAATTCGCAATTTGTAAGCAATCCCGGGAATTATACTTTCACCTACTACCCTTTCGGAAGCTCTACCCCGATTGCCAATCCTGCCAATTATCAATTTAATACCAACACCACTGTGACGGTTGTCATCAAAGACAATGCAGGCATATTATGTGACAACCCGGACGGGAAAATCCAACTGGTTTTATCGCCTTTTAAAGCTGATGATAAAACACTTTTAGCATGCAACAACAATAAAGCAGGGACCGCCACCTTTAATCTTACCACTGCCGATGTAACAAATGTACCCGGCGTGACTAAAAAGTATTACAAAACACTAAATGACCTCAATGCAGGAATCAACGAGATTCCTTATCCGGACAACTATATTGCTGCTCCGGGAATTGTTTATGTAAAAGTAAGTACACCGCAAGGCTGTACGGGTACAGCCAAAATCACGCTGGCTTTCTATCCTGAAACCCCGGTGAAAGAGGCAAGTCTTCAATCGTGCTTTATAGAAAATAATATTTCCAACGCTATTTTCAATTTAACAGCTGCTGATGTCACTTCATTAACTACCGGAGTCAGCAAAAAGTACTATACCACCCTTGCCAATGCTCTGAATGGCACCAATGAAATTGTCAATATACTTCAATATATTTCTCCAAGTACAGTTATCTATGTGAAAGTAACGGACAGTAACGGGTGTTTTGCAATAACGAAAATTAATCTGGTTGTATTACCACCGGTAACTTCGCCTGTTCTGAAAGATAAAATTATCTGTATCGGGGATAAAACCAACCTGGATGCAGGCCCCGGTTTCGCCACATACGAATGGAGTACCGGAGCAACAACACAATCGATTAAAGATGTAGGAGTAGGACAATACTGGGTAAAGCTCAAAACAGGTAATTGTATCACCACGCAAATAGTAAAAGTAATAGCGTCAGCCAATCCTGTAATTTCAAGTATTGACATCCACAATAACACCATTACAGTAAATGCAGCAGGAGGAACTCCTCCGTATCAATATTCTTTAGATGGGGTCAATTGGCAGAATTCTAATTTTTTCTCCGGTTTAGCCAGAGGGGAGGTAAAAGTCTTTGTAAAAGATTTTTATAATTGTACCCCGGTCCAGATTCAGATTACAGTTCCTAACCTGATCAATGCGATCACTCCGAACGGAGATAATATCAACGACGTGATTGATTATTCGGCCCTGGCATATAAAAAGAATCTGGTTTTCACAGTATATGACAGGTATGGTAACAAACTCTATGAAGCCAGCAAAATAAGAAATTACACATGGGATGGTATGGCATCCGGCAAAAAAATCCTTACCGGCACTTACTGGTATACCATTTCATGGAATGAAAACAATAAAGACAATACCGAAACCAAATACACGGGCTGGATTTTAGTAAAGAACAGAGAATAGTATTGGTGCTTGCTATACACAGCTACCTTATTCAAGGGCGGGATGATAAAGAATGCCATTAAGGTCTGTCATCATTGGCATTCTGATTTCCTCCTCTACAAAAATTACACTCAACTACCTATTATGAAAAAATATATACTCATTGGTTTACTTACTTTTCTGCTTTGTTTGTCGGGAAAGTTATTTTCACAAACCTATCAACTCACTGGTAACCCAGTAAATACAACAGGATGGGATCTTGTATCAGATGCCACAGTGATCGGAGATTTTGTAAGACTCACTACTGATCAGACCAGCCGTTATGGTGCCATAAAATTATCTACCCCCATTACCCTAAGCTATTGCGATAAATGGAAAGTAGAATTTGATTTCAGAATCGACGGAAACGGGACCACTCAATTTGGTAAGGGCGATGGATTTACATTCTGGTATCTAGCGAATCCACCTACAGGGTTTGTATCCGGAGGAGGATTAGGAATTCCTGCCGGAGCTTCGGGTTTAATGGTTGGCTTTGATATTTTCAATAATACTACAGAAGGGCAGATGAGTAAAGTCCACCTTTTGTATGGCACTAACAATACTGCAGGTAATAATATTGAATTCAACAATACCCCGGGAAGCACCTTCCATTCTCCGGACCTTAACCCTACCCAGCCTTTTGTAGGAGATACCTATCGGCATGTAGAGGTAAACGGAGAAACAGACCTCAGCAATCCTACCAATTGGATTATTAAAATTAGAATAGACGGAGTACTCATCGTGGACCAGTCATTTGCTCCATCGGGGGGAGCTGTAGGAATGACACAGGGATATTTTGGCTTTTCGGCTGCTACCGGAGGTGCCAGCGCAAGACATTCCATTAAAAATGCAAAAGTATTTGTAGATAAGGTACCTATCCTTAATAACACAGTGACTCCATTTGTATGTACAAATCCTGCCACAGGAAACGGAACTGTAGATCTGACTTCCTTCAATCCGCAGTTTGTCAATAACCCTGGAAACTATATTTTCACGTATTATATATTAGGAAACTCTACCCCCATTGCGAATCCCACAAGCTTCCAATATTCAGGAAATACAACCATTAAAGTAGTTATTAAAGATCCAACTTCTACCCTTTGTGATAACGGAGATGGCGTCATACAGCTTAACCCGACACCATTTGCAGCAACTGATGCAAGTCTTACGGGCTGTAATAACAATAATGCAGGAACCGCAACCTTTGACCTCACTACAGCGGCAGTCACTACGGTAACCGGTGTTACTAAAGAATTTTACCCTACTCTATACGATCTCAATGCAGGAACAAACCAGATTACCAATCCTACAGCCTACGCATCAGCCGCCGCCACCATCTACGTAAAGGTAACAACACCGCAAGGATGCGTAAGTACGGCAAAGATTACCCTCAATATTCATCCCGTTGTTGAGGTTAGCAATACAGAAATAAGATCCTGTTTCATAGAAACTGACCCTTCCACAGCTTCTTTTGATCTTACATCAGCTTTTGTTACTGCTCAAAACTGGCCTAAAAATTATTATCCTTCTTTAACGGACGCCATCAATGGGACCAATCAAATCACCACCCCTTCAGCTTACATTGCCCCGACAGGAGTAATTTATATAAAGGTTACCAATCCGGACACCGGATGCTACGCTATTGCAACCGTTGTTATCACTGTCCTTGCACCTGTTTATTCTGATGTTTTAAAAGATAAGACCATTTGTATGGCAGATAAAACAACACTGGATGCAGGCCCCGG
This sequence comes from Chryseobacterium sp. P1-3, assembly GCF_000738495.1. NCBI lineage: Bacteria > Pseudomonadati > Bacteroidota > Flavobacteriia > Flavobacteriales > Weeksellaceae > Chryseobacterium > Chryseobacterium sp. P1-3. Next base: position 90,411 of record NZ_JPEQ01000009.1, on the reverse strand, counting down.
GTTCAAAAGCTATGAATGGAGCACCGGTGCAACCACCCAGGCCATCAATAATGTAGGAGTAGGCACCTATTGGGTAAAACTCAAAACCGGAAATTGCGTGGTCACTCAAAAAGTAACCGTATATCCTTCCGAACATCCGGTAGTGACAAGCATTGATATTTCAGCAGGAACCGTCACTGTATATGTAAACGGAGGGACTCCGCCATATCAGTATTCAATGGATACCGTTAACTGGCAGGATTCTAATGTATTCACCAATGTCAGCCGGGGAGAAGCCAAGGTCTTTGTAAAAGATGTTTACAATTGCGAACCTGTTGAAGTCAATATTACGGTACCTAATATCATCAATGTTATCACACCGAATGGGGACGGAATCAATGATGCTGTAGATTATTCGGCATTATCCAACAAACAAAACCTGGAAATAGCGGTCTTCAACAGATATGGCACTAAAATATTTAAAGCAGATAAAACCAACGGATACAGATGGAACGGCTCCGAGCATGGTGGAAGAAAAGTATCGACAGGAAATTACTGGTATTCTATCTCATGGAATGAAAACAACAGCACCAACACTCCTGTTCAGTTTTCCGGCTGGATTGTTGTAAAAAACAGAGATTAGAGAAGCAATATTTTTAGATGTAAAAATCACCCTTAGTTCAGGGTGATTTTTGTTTTTTTATGGAAAAGGAGATATTTTATTTTAAAGGCATTTTATTCATATTCAATTCTTAAATTTGTCCTATGAATTATTTGGAAGCTTTAAGCAGAAGATATTCTGTGAAGAAATTTAATAATCAACGCATTCCTCAGGAGACTTTACACAACATTCTTGAGTCAGGAAAGCTATCCGCCAGTTCGCTGGGGCTTCAGCCTTATAAAATTGTGGTGGTTGAGAGTGAGGAAATGAAGCAAAAATTGATTCCGGCTTTCTATAATCCATCGCAGATTTCCACCTGCTCTCATCTTATTGTTATTATTTCAAAAAAAATGATTGAAGAGCATTATATTCATGGTTATTTTAATCATATTTCTGAAGTAAGACAAACTCCTGTTGAGAGTCTTGCCCCTTTTAAAAACAGTATTAATCAACATATTAACCAAAAGACACAGGATGAAATTCTCAGCTGGGCAGAAAAGCAGTCTTATATTGTATTGGCCAATTTAATGTATGCTGCTGCTATTGAAAATATTGACTCATGCCCAATGGAAGGCTTTCGGCAAGATCTTATAGAAGAAATCCTGAATATCAACCGGGAAACAGAAAAAGTAACCGTCACCCTCGCTTTAGGCTATCGTTCTGAAGAAGATTACTTCCAGCACATGAAAAAAGTAAGAAAACCAAATGAAAAATTGTTTAAATTTATTTAATTAAACGAGATTGTACCTAAAGCAAGCATAATGATAAAAGCGGATGTATTAGTAATCGGTTCCGGGATTTCCGGACTTTCCTATGCCATTAAAGTTTCTGAACAGCTCCCTGATGCCAAAATCATCATTGTAACAAAATCTGATGAAGATGAAAGTAACACCAAATATGCACAAGGTGGATTAGCTGTAGTCACGGACTTCCAGAAAGACAATTTCGAAAAACATATTGAAGACACCATGCGTGCCGGAGATGGCGAAAATAAACGTAATGTCGTAGAAATGGTTGTTAAGGAAGCTCCTGCAAGATTCAACGAAATTGTAGAATGGGGTGCTCAGTTTGATATGAAAAATGGCAAATTTGCTTTGGGAAGAGAAGGAGGGCATACCGAAAACCGGATTGTACATCATAAAGACATTACAGGATTTGAAATAGAAAGAGCATTACTGGAAACTGCCAACAATAGTCCTAATATCGAAATCCTTGATCATCATTACGTTATAGATATCATTACCCAGCATCATGTACCGGGAAAAGAACTGAATGAAGGTGATATTCATTGCTACGGAGCTTATATCCTGGACGAAAAATCCAAGATCATCAAGAAAATAACTTCTAAAATAACCTTAGTAGCCACCGGAGGAGCCGGACACGTTTATAAAAACACTACTAATCCGACTATTGCCACAGGCGATGGTATTGCTTTCGTTGCGCGTGCCAAAGGAAAGGTTTCCAACATGCAGTATTATCAGTTTCACCCTACAGCTTTATACAATAAAATAGACGGAATGCTTTTTCTTATTTCCGAAGCCGTAAGAGGAGATGGTGCAAAATTAAGAACAAAAAGAGGCGAAAAGTTCATGAACAAATATGATGAACGTGAAGAGCTGGCCTCAAGAGACATCGTTGCAAGAGCAATTGACAACGAAATGAAAATTTCCGGAGACGAATATGTAGGTCTGGATTGCCGGGAAATGAATCAAGAAAAATTCCTGGAACATTTTCCCAATATATATAAAAAATGCAGGGATGAAGGAATTGATCCTTTCACCCAACTGATCCCGGTTGTTCCCGCATGCCATTATCTGATGGGCGGCATTGAGGTAGACAGAGACGGGCAGTCTTCCATCAGAAACCTTTTTGCGGTAGGGGAATGTACTAATTCCGGACTTCACGGAGCCAACAGGTTAGCGTCTAATTCTTTACTGGAAGGTCTGGTTTTTGGACATAATGCAGCAATGAAAACAGTAAGCCTGCTCAAAGAAAATAATTTTAATTTTGATGATCTGAAAGCTGTGCCGGAATGGAATGAAGAAGGAATGAAAATTATGGACGAAATGGTAATTATCAGCTACCTGAGAAAACAGCTTCAGGAAATGATGAGTGACCTTGTAGGAATTGTAAGAAGCAACAGGCGTCTGAATATGGCACTTCAAAAGCATCAGGAAATCGCAGCAGCTGTTGATGAAATCTACCACTACTCTATCCTGTCTCCACAATTATCGGAATTGAGAAATTTAACGACTGTTGCTCATCTGATCATTATCCAATCTATGGAAATGACAGAAAACAAAGGGGCATTTTACAATAAAGATTTAGCTTAAAAGCATACGAAATGAAAAAACCAAGCTACGTTACCGAAAAAGCATTAAAAGCATTCATAAAAAAGCGCTCTGGAAGAAGATATTCAGGACGGGGATCATTCCACCCTTTCCACTATACCAAAAGATTTACAACAAAGTGCCAAGCTTTTAGTAAAGCAAAACTGTATTCTTGCCGGAGTGGAACTGGCTGAAATCATTCTCAAAACTTTTGACAAAAATTTAAAAATAGAAACCTTTCTCAAAGACGGGGATGCGGCTAAAGTTGGAGACATAGCATTTATAGTAACCGGAAATGCCAGATCTATTCTTTCTACTGAGAGGCTCCTTCTCAATTGTATGCAGAGAATGAGTGGCATAGCGACCCTGACCCACGAGTGGGACTCAAGATTGGTAGGGACAAAAACTAAACTTTTAGATACCAGAAAAACGACTCCCAATTTCAGGATGTGTGAAAAATGGGCGGTTGCAATAGGCGGAGGAACCAATCACAGATATGGGCTTTATGATATGATTATGCTGAAAGACAATCATATTGATTATAACGGAAGTATTACCAATGCCGTTAATATGGCTAAAGAATATATTAAGGCTCACAAGAAAAAATTAAAAATTGAAGTCGAGACAAGAAATCTTGAAGAAGTCCGGGAGGCTATCAATGCAAAAGTTGACAGGATCATGTTAGACAACATGGATGTACCTACCATGAGACAAGCCGTAGAAATGATTAACGGTTCATGCGAAACTGAAGCTTCAGGTGGTATTACCCGTGATATGCTTAAAGAAATTGCATCTACGGGGGTTACTTATATCTCCGTAGGAGCACTTACACACTCGGCAGAGAATATTGATCTGAGTCTCAAGGCTGTGAAATAGCGTTGTATTTTTAACAAAAACATCCTTGATTTGTTAAAAATACAACAACATGACTTTTTTCATGCAAAAATTCAATTTTTGTTTATATAATTGTAAATCAATTACTTAATATTATTAAGACTGATTAAAAATTAACATTGAGTTAATAATAGTTAAATTTAATTTTGCGAATTTTGCAGAAAATTAAATCTAATTATTACTAACGATTATGAAATTAATCAACAAATCGATACTAACTGCGGTTATTACTTTGTCCACGGCTAGTGTTTATTACGCTCAACAAGTTCAGGACACTGCTACAGCTAAGTCTAAAGACATTGAGGAGGTAATTTTAAGAGGTGTTACGGATATCGCAAAAGATAGAAAAAACGCCTGTTGCTGTTTCTACTATTAAAGCAGCACAAATTATAGAAAGATTAGGAAATCAGGAGTTACCTGAGATTTTGAACACGACTCCATCAGTTTACGCTACAAAATCAGGAGGTGGTTTTGGTGATGGTGGTATTACCATGAGAGGTTTTGAATCCCGAAATATTGCAATCATGGTAAATGGTATGCCGGTTAATGATATGGAAGGCGGTACTGTTTATTTCTCTAATTGGACAGGGTTATCAGATGTGACAAGTACATTACAAGTACAGAGAGGTTTAGGTTCTTCCAAATTAGCTATCGCATCTGTAGGAGGAACAATAAACTTCCTTACCAGATCTGCAGATATGAAAAGAGGAGGGGTTATAAGATTAGGAGTTGGTAATAATGATTATTTAAAAACTTCATTTGCTTATAATACCGGCAAATCTGAAAACGGCTGGTCTACTTCATTTTTAATGAGCAGACAGGCTGGAGGTACCTATATTGAAAATACAGATTATGAATCATATGCCTATTACTTTGCATTAGGCTGGGAACCCAACAAAAAGCATAACTTTCAGTTTACTTTAACTTCAGCTCCTCAATGGCATGATCAGAGAACTTATGCTCCAACAATTGCTAATTACATCAAATTTAATCCCGATCAGGACGGAACACCATATAGACAATATAATTCAGACTTTGGTTATTATACCGATGCTACGGGAAGAAAAGTTGCATTAGCTAACAGAGCAAATTATTATGCAAAGCCGGTAATGATGTTGAACTGGGATTGGACTATGAGCGAAAAGTCTAAGCTAAGTACAGTATTATACATGTCTAACGGTAGAGGTGGTGGAGTTGGTGACCTAGGTAAAGTTGGAGGAAAATCAATAACCAGCTTCTATGATAATATGGGTCATTTCAACTATGATGCTATATTTGCAGCCAACCAAGGTGTTAATGTAGGTACAGCTGCTCCTGGAAGTACATTAATTCGTAGAGCGAGTATCAATTCTCATAACTGGTATGGGATTTTAGCAAATTTCCAGCATAAAATTAATGATAACTGGAATTTCTCTATAGGTACTGATGACAGATATTACTATGGATATCACTATCAGGTAATTTCAGATTTATATGGTGCTTCAGGATATAAAGAAGGAGGTAATGCAAATGTTAACCCATATGTAGTTAATAAAATCTACGACTATAAAAAAACTTTCTTGGAATCCATTCGGAGGAAAAACAGCTCCTTTAAATGAGCAAATTGGATATAGTAACGATGGTGAGGTTCTATGGTATAGTGCATTTGGACAAATTGAGTATTCCAAAAATAACCTATCTGCATTTTTACAAGGGTCAGTTTCCAACCAAAGCTACCAAAGAATTGATAATTTTGTAAAAGACGGAAGCACTCTGAAAGGGCAAACAGTTCATACGAAAACAGGATTTAAAGACCTTTTCGGATATAATATTAAAGGAGGTGCCAACTATAATATTGATTCACACCATAATGTATTTGCCAATATTGGTTATTATAGTAAGCAGCCTTTCATGAACTCTGTTTATCCTAATAACCAACAGTTATTAAACTCCAATTTGACAAACGAGAAAATATTCTCCGCTGAAGTTGGGTATGGCTTCAGATCTCCAAAACTCAACGCTAATGTTAACCTATACAGAACTGAATGGAAAGACAGATGGCTGAGAAGGGGAGGAATGCAATTTGAAGTTGCAGACCCGACAGCGCCTAATGGAGTTGGTATTATTACAGGATACTCTGAAATCAGTGGAGTTACACAAGTACACATGGGTATTGAAGTAGATGCTGTTTATAAGCCTTTTGCATTCTTGGACCTTGATGGTATGTTCTCATTAGGTGATTATAAATATAAAGGTAATGCTAATGGAACCAACTTCGATGATAATAATAATCCACTAGGAACCACATCAACGTTATACCTTGATGGTGTAAAAGTTGGAGGAAGCAGCAGTAACAGTATTCCTCAGTTTACAGCATCACTTGGAGCAACGATAAAGCCAGTAAAAGATCTTAATATCTATGGTACTTGGAGATATGTTGGTGAACTGTATTCTTCTATTGATGCTACTACTTTCTCTAAGATTGAAAACCAAGCTAAAGGAACATTAAAATTACCCGATTATAATCTGTTTGATCTAGGTATATCATACAAAATAAGACTGAAAGATACTTCTAAGTATTTCACAATTGGTGCTAATGTTTACAATTTGTTTGATACTACTTACATTTCTGATGGAGCTACAAACAACCACGTTAAAACCTTGGGAGATTTTAATAACAATCAGCAGCAATATGATGCATATATTAATAATCCTGATAACTTCTATAAAGGAATTGACAGAACTAACAGAGTTTATTTCGGATTTGGCAGAACCTGGACTGCAAACTTATCATTCAATTTCTAATAATATAACAACATTAGATTTTATAAATGTGAATCCCGGCTTTGAGCCGGGATTTTTGTTATCTTTGTGTACAAAAAATAGGATTATGGATTTTTACAAGATTTTGCTTAGTGCACACAAAGGATTTGGATACCTGGAACTTCTTTTAGTTGCATTATTTATCATTGCACTTTTAGCTACCATGTTTGGTTTCAGTGGAAAAGTAAACAAGTTTTTAAAGAAGACAACTCTTTTCACAATGATTTTTTTCCACGTTCAATTTTTGGCAGGAATAATCTTACTGTTGGTGTCTCCAGGTGTTAAAGCAGCAATGTCTGCAGGAACTTTAATGAGTGATTCTTATTCAAGATTCCAGTATGTTGAACATCCATTTTCTATGCTTATTGCAGCGGTATTGATGACCATCGTCAACAAAAAAGTGAAATCCAATGATACTATTTCTTTAGCAGTAGTGATCATGGGATTAATTGCAGTAGGTTTATTTGCATTTGCATTCCCCTGGACAAGAGTCTTCGGGGCCTAAGACAAAAAAAAGAAATTATACATTATGCGTTATAATTTAAATAGTTTAATCTTAAATTTTTAATTAAATCAATGAAAGTAGCTGTAGTAGGTTCAACGGGAATGGTTGGACAAGTTATGCTTAAAGTTTTGGAGGAGAGAAACTTCCCTGTAACAGAATTAATTCCGGTAGCATCCGAAAAATCTGTAGGTAAGAAGGTGAAGTATAAACAGAAGGAATTTACCATTGTAAGCATGAAGGACGCTATAGCTGCCAGACCGGATATTGCCATCTTCTCTGCAGGTGGTTCTACTTCGCTTGAATTCGCTCCGTTATTTGCTGAAGCAGGAACAACGGTAATCGACAATTCTTCAGCATGGAGAATGGATCCTGACAAAAAATTAGTGGTTCCTGAAATCAACGCTGATGTTTTGTCTAAAGAAGATAAAATCATTGCCAATCCAAATTGTTCTACCATCCAGTTGGTAATGGTTTTAGGGCCTTTGAACAAAAAATATGATTTAAAAAGAGTAATCGTTTCCACGTACCAGTCTGTAACAGGAACCGGTAAAGCTGCCGTAGATCAATTAAACGGTGAAATCAGCGGAAATGATGCTGCAAAAGTATATCCTTACCAGATTTTCAAAAATGCTCTGCCGCACTGTGATGTGTTTGCAGATGATGATTACACTAAAGAAGAAATCAAATTGATGAAAGAGCCTAAAAAGATTTTAGGGGATGATACATTCAATCTGACAGCAACAGCGGTAAGGGTTCCGGTTCAGGGAGGACACTCTGAAAGTGTAAATATTGAATTTGAAAATGAATTTGATCTTGACGAAGTCAGAAAAATCCTATCCGAAACTCCGGGAGTAATTGTTATGGACGATGTTAAAAACAACCATTATCCGATGCCGCTATATTCGGAAGGAAAAGATGAAGTCTTCGTAGGACGAATAAGACGGGACCTGTCACAGCCCAAAACACTTAACCTTTGGATTGTAGCAGATAACCTGAGGAAGGGAGCTGCAACAAACGCTGTACAAATCGCAGAATACCTTGTAGCAAACAACTTAGTATAAACTAACAAAATAAAAAAGAGTCTCAGAATTGAGATTCTTTTTTTTATCGAACACAATATGACCACACAAAATACCCATAAAGATAAAATAGGATTCCAAAGGATCATTGCTGCATTTGGAGTCATTCTTTTCATCGGGAAAATTATAGCCTGGAAACTTACCAATTCTGATGCCGTATTTTCTGATGCTATGGAAAGCATTGTGAATGTCATCAGTGCTTTTATGGGCCTCTACTCTCTTCATCTTGCCGCCAAGCCTAAGGATGAAGATCACCCTTATGGCCATGGGAAAGTAGAATTTGTCACTTCGGGAATTGAAGGAGCCCTAATTGCCATTGCCGGCCTTATGATTATTTATGAAGGAGTACATAGTCTTATTGTAGGGAAAACGCTCAGTAAGCTGGATATTGGAATCTGGATCATTGCAGCTACGGCAGTAATCAATTATCTGCTGGGATACATTTCTATCAAAAAAGGAGAAAGAGAAAATTCCCTGGTTCTGGTCTCTTCAGGGAAACATCTCCAGTCAGATACCATTACCACCCTTGGTGTTGTTGCCAGTTTGATCATAGTATATTTTACAAAAATTTTCTGGCTGGATTCAGTAGTAGCTTTGGCCTTCGGATTTTACATTATTAGTGTAGGATATAAAATTGTCCGTAAATCTTTAAGCGGAATTATGGACGAACAGGATCCTGAAATCCTGCACCAGATTATCAAAATCTTAGAAGAAAACAGAAGAACGGAATGGATCGATGTCCACAATATGAAAATCCAGCAATTCGGTGCTAATCTCCATATTGACGCCCATATTACTTTACCCTGGTATTACAGTCTTCGTGATGCCCACAATGAAATGGAAAAAATGATCCTTCTTTTAGCCAATAATATCAAGCGGAATATTGAATTTAATTTTCATATGGATGACTGTAAGCCCGTGTCGTGTACTGTTTGCCAGATCCAGAACTGCCCTGTCCGGGAAAAAGACTTTATTAAGCGGGTAGAATGGACTTCAGAAAATGTAACAAGTGTAGACAAGCATTGTGCAGAATAGCTCAGCTTTTATCACCTTCCCTGCTTCATCATCTGTTTCCTGTAATAAAACATCGGAACGATCAATAATATAATCAAAGGTTGGATCACAAACCTCCTCATATAAAAAGAAAAAAGATACCCAATCTCAAAATGATCAGAGATACAATATAAATAAATAGGAAAAGCAATGCCGAAAACAATGAGCATCATAACCGCTCCCTGAACTGTCCATTGCCTGTTTCTAAATAACCCTTGAATAATCAGACAGGAAAACACTAAATTTAAGGTAAACCTGAACAGATAACCTGAAATAAGTTTTCCCCACTCAAAGGAGGGAAACATAATATTTTTATTAGCTTCGTGAAAGTAACCAAGAAAAGGATCATAAAATAAGGTATCTTCAAGGATCCTCACCCCCAATAGACCGCAAATACCTATTATGACCAGGCACCAATTAAGCATTTTCATTTTTTAAAGCAAAGAATTTAATCCAGATGAGCCAAAGAATAACGACACTCCCATAGATTACCGCCGGAAAAATAAAATCATGGAACATTTTACCATATTCCTTATGATCTGCCATTACAACATTAAGCCCCACAATCCTCAAAAGGTTCATAATGTACAGTATAACAAGTCCTGTTCCGGCAAAAATAAAAGTTTTTAAACCCTTATAAAAGGCAAAAACAAAAGATACAAAAAGAATCATTACAGAGACAGCGTTACACCCCTCCACCATCCTTGTCGTGTATTGCTTTTTGACATAAAACCAAACCTGTTCGTTTTTTATATCATCATAAAGCTCCGTCGGGAAGTTGATAAGATTTTGCAGATAGCTGACCTGGTTTGCGATAATTCTTGAAAAAGAATCCAGCCCCAAACCTTTTTCACTGTTAAGGTAGGATTGATATGCAAAAAGCAACACCAGATAAATGATGATGAAACGCAACAATATCCCTAATACGGGCTTAAAGTCTTTTAACATAATACAAATATAAAAATTCAACTGTAAATTATCCTGAGTTTGGAATAATAAACTCAAATTTTAATCATGCAGAACTCCTGATTATTTCAAATATTATAAAATCATCATTAAAACAAGGAAAAGCCATCAAAAAAAAACATCAACACTTTCATAAAGCACTTTCTTTCTTGGATTCTCCATCCTTATCTCCAAAAGCTTCAGTTCCATAATAATTATCTCTGGTTACCAACTCATGTTAAATTAGTATATTTGTTTCCATATTATGATTTCTGAAAACGCAAAACGATTTTTTGAAAGCCAGGTAGGTAAAAAATCTTCCGAATTCATCACCTTAGCGCAAAGCGGCTCTGCGAGAGTTAATTTTATGGCTGCAACCGATACCGGAAAGTATATTATTACATATAATGAAAACATTTCCGAAAATGAAAGCTTTCTTTACTATTCCAGTATCTTTTCCGGCCTGCACCTTAATACTCCAACCATCTACGCCGTTTCTGAAGACAAAAAAATGTACATTCAGGAGTTTCTGGGAGAACAAACCCTTTCGGAAGTAATTACAAAAGAAAATCTGTCGCCCCGTGTACGGGATCTCGTAAAACAGACTTTGGAAAAGCTGTTTCAGATGCAGGTTCAGACTCAGGGGAAAATAGATTTTTCCAAAACTTTTGAGTACGAAAGTTATGATGAGCTTCCTGTTATTCATGATTTGTACTATTTCAAAAATTTTGTGGCGGATTTCCTGGAGCTGGAATACAATAAATCTGCACTCCTTAAAGAATTCAAACGTATAGCCACCCTTGTAGAAGGACTGGAACCCAAGGGAATTATGATCCGCGATTTTCAGGCAAGGAATATTATGGTAAACGAAAAGAATGAAGTTTCATTTATTGATTACCAGTCAGCGATGAAAGGCCCGTTGATGTATGATGTTATTTCTTTTCTTTTCCAGGCTAAGGCCAATTTTCCTGAAGATTTTAAAAATGAAATGCTCACATTTTATATCCGGCAATTTGAAGACTCCAAAACCAGGATGGAATTGGAAAATGCTGTAAAACCTATTCAAATGATGAGATTCCTACAGGTTTTAGGAGCCTACGGGTTCAGAGGACTGATCCAACGTAAACAACATTTCATATCAAGTGTAGAAAAAGGTATCCAAAATATTACAGAATTTGCCGTTCAATGGGAGCGGATGAAAGAATACCCGGAACTTGAAAAAGTTATTCAACAATTAACCACTGAAAAAACGAAATTAAAAATTAAAGAAATTTTAAATTGAACCATTAGATGCTTTAAGTTATTAAGAATGGTAAGAGTATAGGATAAGGTTACGAAGCCTTACAACAATAAAAGCCTTCTAATGGCATTTTGAAACGATCAAAATCTTAATTAACCTTAAAGCTTAAAATACCTTAAATGATAAAAAAAGAAAAAATGCTACACATTGACATCCACAGTTTTTCATATAAAAAAGGAGGAATTCCCAAAGACCTTACCGGAAACGGTGGTGGCTTTGCCTTTGATTGCAGGGGAATTTTAAACCCTGGAAGAATTGAAGAGTATAAGAGCCAGACCGGAAATGATGCCGAAGTTCAGGAGTACCTGGAAACCCAAACTGAAATGCCAAGATTCTTGGAACTGGTAAAAGCTATTATTTCAATCAATATTGAAGATTACCTGGCAAGAGGATTTGAAAATCTTCAGATCAATTTCGGGTGTACCGGAGGCCAGCACAGATCTGTGTATTCCGCTATTAAAATTGCTGAATTTATCAAAGAAAAATATCCCGAAGGAACTACAGTAAGCCTTCATCATGATGAACAACCTCAACTGAATACATAAGTGATAAGCGACCATTGATACATGACTGTTAACTCATCATTTATTCAAAATGGATCATATCATCACTCATCAATTATTATTTATCACTTATAAAAAATGAAAGCTCTTATTTTCGCAGCAGGAAAAGGTACAAGACTCAGACCCTTTACAGATCACCACCCTAAAGCTTTGGCAAAAGTAAACGGAGTTTCGCTCTTAGAAAGAAATATCCGCTACCTGAAAAGTTTTGGTATCCAGGATTTTGTCATCAACATCCACCATTTCGGCGATCAGATTGTCGATTTTTTAAAGAAAAACAATAATTTCGGATGCCATATTGAAATCTCCGATGAAACCGGTGAACTGCTGGAAACCGGGGGCGGCTTGATTTTTGCTAGAAAGTTTCTCGATCATGGTGAAGATTTTTTTAATCATGAATGCTGATATTTTAACCAATATAAACATCAATACATTGGTAGAATATCATAAAAAGATAAAAGATTTTGCTACTTTAGCAGTTTCGGACCGGGAAAGTTCGAGAAAACTCCTTTTCAACGATGATATGGTTTTAAGAGGATGGCTGAATGTACAAACAGGTGAACAGAGACTTGCTGAATTCAACAAAGGTTTTAAAGCCCTTGCTTTTAGTGGAGTTCACTGTATCAACCCTGTCATCTTTGAAAAAATAAAAAAGAACCGGCAAGTTTTCTGTTATGGAAGAATATCTGGACCTGATGCAAACCGAACATATTCACGGCTTTCTGCATGACAGCATTCTTATAGATGTAGGAAGACCAGAATCCATAATAGAAGCCGAAAAACATTTTAAATAATTTTTGCAATGGAAATTGATGGAATCAGGGATGAGAGTTTAGTAAATCCGGAACTTGATATTAACGAGACAAAACTACACGACAGTTTCAGACAAAAAACATGGGATGAGACAATTACTAAAGACAGCTGGATGGTTTTCAAAATCATGGCCGAGTTTGTGGATGGCTATGAAAAGCTGGCTAAAATTGGCCCATGTGTCTCTATATTCGGTTCTGCACGATTAAAGCCCGAAAGTCATTATTACAATATGGCTGTGGAAATTGCTGAAAAAATCACAAAATTAGGATTCGGAATTATTACAGGAGGAGGCCCGGGGATTATGGAAGCCGGTAATAAGGGGGCAGCCAACGCAAAAGGACGCTCCATCGGCCTTAATATTGATCTTCCTTTTGAACAGCACTTTAACCCGTACATTAATAAATCCTATTCAATGAACTTTGATTACTTCTTCGTAAGGAAAGTAATGTTTGTAAAATATTCCCAGGGATTCGTGGTAATGCCCGGCGGCTTCGGAACATTAGATGAGCTGACGGAAGCATTAACGCTTATTCAGACCAATAAAATTGGTAAATTTCCCATTGTTCTGATAGGGAGTGAATTCTGGAGCGGATTACTGGATTGGTTCAAAGCAACCCTGTTAAAAGAAGGAATGATTGCTGAAGATGATCTTGAACTTTACAGAGTGGTAGATACTGCGGATGAGGCGGTAGCACACATTAAGGCTTTTTATGATAAATATTCTGTGAATGTAAATTTTTAATTGGCATATTATTTGTGAACTATAACTAGCAAGTATGATTGTAAATCTATTAATTAAGATGAAAAAACTTTTATATATATCAGGAATTTTAACATTTTTTGTGTTAATGAGTTTTATGTATGTAGACTTTTTCTCTTCAATGACCAAGGTGGATTATATTGATGGAAGCAAAACATTGAAGTTTACCACAAAAATGAATACAAGCCATATTTCTGATGCTATTAAAATAAATCCAAACACCGCCGGATTTGAAGCTGAAGTAAAAAAATATGTGAACAATAATTTTGATGTATTTGTCAATGGTGCTCCTAAAACAATTACCTTCACGGGAAGCCAGGTCAGCGGAGAAACTGTATGGGTGTATTTTGAAACCGGAGGCGTTTCAGATATCAGCACCTTAAAGATTAAAAATACAATCCTTTTAAGCTCTTTCCCTAAACAAATCAATCTGGTGAACATTGCCTACAAAGGCAGCCAGAAAACAATGAACTTCCAGAGGGGAAAAGAAGTGAATGAGGTTTCTTTTTAAACTATTAATTTTGTATATAAAAACCACTGTAAAACACAGTGGTTTTTTATTTTTGAAGCACTCTTCATATTCCGTCACACAAGCATTTTAATTATTCTTTATCTTCTTCGCATACATCGGTTAAGCGACGTCAAAACTTTTCCGATAATAATCCATCAGCGGCAGCTGTCAATCTTTTCCCGGACTCAATCAAAACATCATTTTTAACTGGGTGCACACCTTTAATAAATTCGATATAAATCCGGAAATGAAGCCAATTAAAAAGCCGGCTCTTACGACCGGCTTTGCTTTATAAAGACAATAACTGATTATTGTGCTTTTATTTTAAAGTCGTCTACTTCCCATGTAGCTGCAGCAGAGGTTGTAGAAGTGTATTTAAAGGCAATTCTTACATTTTTACCTAAGAAAGCATTCAAATTCACGTTTCCTGAGCCTACCCAATCGCCAAATGCACCTGAATTGGTGTCCAGTGTGGCAGGAAGTAACGTCCAGTTAGTTGTTGTAACATCACCTGTATAGTTATCCGTAGCATAAACCTGTAAGGCATTTCCGGAATACCTTACATCCGTAGTAAAGCTTACTGCTGCCTTGGTTTTACCTGCTAAGTTTATTTCTTTAGAGATCAGCCAGTCTTCATTGGCAATATTATTATTAGCTCCTCCGGCATTACCATTCATCATAGCATAATAATTAGCTCCGTTTCCTTGATTGGATGTTTGCCAGAATTGGTTAGGTCCTACTTTATTAACAGTTGTCCAGTCTGCACTGAATCCACCTGCTGCGAAATCATCACTGTACACTACCGGAATAGGGGTATAAACACTTCCGTCACATCTTGGCGCATCAAAGTCAATATTTGCTAATTTTGTAATCCATAGCTGGTAAGTTCCGTTGAATACACTTAAAATTGCATATACATCACCCTTTCCTCCTTTTACCTCATAAGCTCCTGGTTTAATCGTTCCGAAGCTTGCCTGCCCGCTAGTTCTCAGAGCAACTGTATTTCCTGAACAATCTTCAAGGGTTCTGTTTGTAACACTGTTACCATCAGTTAACGTCCTACCTAAATCCCCGTCTACAAATTCAACATCTTTAATTTTGATCCATCTTCCAACATCCGCCATTGATAATTGGGGAATTGTTTTTTCTGTAGGAATTACGGCTCTTGCAGCAGTATTGCTATCGAAGAAGTATTTATACATTTCAGCTTCTTCAATCTGTCCGAACTGTGTATTATTATTGAATAAAGCTCCTAGCTGAATTTCTCCGTTGACATTCCTTACATATAGATTTTTCAGCTTGATATTAACGTCTTTTCCTAATCTGAATCTGCTGTCAAGATATAGGTTTGTTTTATTCATGTTCACTCTGATTCCGCCTGTAGCATCTTCTACATAAACATATTTATAAAGGTTACCTGTCTCATCGTTAGCTACCACCTGGGCTTTAAGATAATAATCTCCGGTAATCTGTACCCAGTTTGTAGTTCCTGCAGCCAGTTGTTTTACCTCAGCCACTGTTTTAGCGGTCAGACTGCCTGGATTGAAATCACAAGGTCCTGATAAAAGCCCATCTGTACGAGGGAATGATTTCATGTCCAGATCTTCAGCTTTGTTCACATACAGCTGATAAGTAGTTGTATTTCCTGACTGGAATTTACTATAAATCCCTACAAACTTTCCCTTTCCTGAAGGAAGAAGCTGGCTGGCAAAGGAAGCATATCCGCTGTTTCTTACAACGGCAGTTTTTGCATATTTTCCATTTACCCATCCTTCACCGATGGTTTTATCTACAGTTACACCATTTGGAGCGTAGGTAGTACATAAAGCTCTTGCATCAAATTCCACATCATTTACCTGAATAAGACATCCGAAGTACTGGTCATTTGCTGCCGTCATATCGGCAAGTTTCATAATCTTTGGTACAATTTTCCCTTTTGGAGCGCAAGATCTGAAGATTTGTTTTGCAACAAGTTTTTCCGGAATTCTTGACACAGATGTTGCAGAAGTCTCAGCTCCCGTTTCCACCCCAAGTTGTACCAGGCCTCCATAAGTACCGATGGCCAGTCCATTCAGTTTTATATATACTTTTGAACCCTGAGGATATTTAGTGTAGGTACTTACGGCGTCAACACTTATCGTAAACCCTTGTGTAGGATTTTCCAAAGCATCCTGAACATAGATCGTTTTATAGATATTTCCTGTTTCATCCGTAGAAGAAACATATCCTACCATATACAGATCATCAGCTTCATTATCAGGAGTTTCATCTTTAGGGAAAACATATCTTGCATTCTGATATTTTGCTTTTACATCAGCAAATGGCACTACTATTCCTTTTTTATCTGCACAATCATACCCGTCAAGATCAGGCTGATCATACTTATCATCATGCACACAGCCTGTTACTACAAACAGAGAAGTGGCTGCGATAAAAAATATATTGTAAAATTGAAGTATAATTTTTCATTGTCATCGTTTTAGAATCTTAAATAAACATTAGTAAAGAAAGTGATTCCTCTGTCATACCACAGTTTTGGCCCGAAATAAGGGGTTGCTCTCTGGGCATCAGCAAGCGCATCACTAAAGTTTACATTTCGTCCTTGTTCAAATCCTCCGGTAACATAATTTCTGTTATTCAGAATATTATTTACAGATACGCTGACTCCCATTCTGTATTTTCCAAATTGGAAAGACTTACCGGCATTGGCATTCAGCATAAACTGATTATCAAATTTCTTTTGTTTGGTAATAAGTTCTATCAGTTCGGGAGTTACTCCAGGGAAAGGATCGTTGGTTTGTGGATCCGTATACATGTAAGGAGTTTTGTTCAACGCTGAAAAATCAAGGTATTGATCCATTAAGTAGTTGGCAGAAGCCCCTACCCACCAATATTTCGGAGAGTTATATTTTAATCCGAAAGAGAATGCTTTTTGTGGTGTTCCTGCTACTTTATAGCCTTTAACATTAGCTTTCCCCCAAACATCAGTTCCCCTGAACCCGTTAAGGTCATCAAAGGTAGAAACTTCAGGGTTATTGGTATATTTATATTCACCGACACTTGCTACCCCTACAGCACTTAAGGTAGGTGTTACTTTAACATCGAATCCTAGTTCTAGTCCCATGTATCTTTTATTAACACCGCTCATTGCTTCGTTTACCAACGTACTGAAAGAATTTCCTAATGTTCCGTCATTTACATCAGCATAGTATCTTGAAATTTCAGTAGCATTTTGAATAGTAGTATAATAAGCTGATAATCTTAATTTCAGTATTTGCCCTCTCAGGATATAGCTTAAATCATTAGAATTGATCATCTGATTAGTAACCCCCGGTGTTACATAATCAACCATTCTTGGATTGATATAAATTTCATTCAATGTAGGGGCTAAGCTAAAGAACGCTCCGTTATATACAATGAAGTTCTTACCGTTGATCTTATAAGTAATTTTACCCTTGATTCCAGCATCTAAAGCATCATATACCGCACTCTTACCTTTGGAGTTATCTCTGAATCTCGCAAGACCACTTCTGAAGTTTCCTTCTCTGTAAGCTTCCGAATAAGAAGAGAAAACAGAAGCTACTATATTCCACTTATTGAAGTCTATTTCAGATGAAACATTTAATGAATAGTGATTTCTTGTCAGTTCGTAAGAATATTGAGTTCTGTCCCCTTCCCTTACTGTTACGTCTGCATTATCTGCGTCATATTTGGCATCACCGTTAAATGCATTAAGGTTATAAGCAAAGGCAGCTCCTAACAAGTCTTTGATTCTTCTAAAGTTATCAGATTTTAGGTTCTGATAATTAAAGTTGATATTCAATTTCCAGTTATCCTTTAGTCTTGTGTCAAAGTGAGAGGAGAAGTTGAATGTTTTATCTTTATTTACATCTTCTACAACAGTATAAACAGCTCCTCTGGCAGTACCATCCGAGTTGGTAAGATTGAGCCGGTTTGTGTTATACAGATAATTCCAGTCGATCTGTGACTGTTGTCTGAATTCATCAGCATTAAGAAGTCCGAAGCTTGGCAATTTTCTATAATAGGTCGGGTTCGGATCAGAAGCATGGAACCAGTCTAACCTGCTCCTTGCGTCGCTACCAAACTGATAAGAAACGGTGTTGATCCAATTGGAGTTTTTTCCTATTTTCAAATAGTCCGTTAAAATGAACATAGGCTCAAAAACATTTCTGATTCTTGAATTTCTCTTCTCTCCATCCTGCCATCCCCAATATGAATTGTAGTTTTTACCCATGATGTCATACACTTCCTGGGTATTAGGAGCGTTAGAAGCCCTGTACGTAGGAGATCCGAAAGCCGTTAAATTGATAGAGTGCCTGTCACTGAATTTCTTTTCAATGGACGCAAAATAAGCATATGCATCCTGATAAACTCCATCCAGAATCGCTCTGTCTCCCCATCTTCTGCTTCCTGAAACCGTCACTGCCCAGCCATTTTTAGTAAGACCTGATGAATAGGTAGCCATTGCTCTGTGCAGGTAGCTTCTGTTGGTAAACGAGTAGGCTAATGAGGTTTGTTTTCTATAGCTGGAAGCCCTTGTATTATAATAAACCACTCCCCCTAGGTTACCAAAAGTATATTCTGAAGGCGTAATATTGTCTACATTTTCATAAGGATATCTGGTCACATCATTCAAACCACCCCAGTTGTTGAAATCTATTCTTCCGTCATCATTTTTAGACATAGATACTCCATTGAAAACCACATCCTCAAATCTATTGTCTACACCTCTGGGTCTGAACCAATAGGCACCCAATTCAAAAGCAGAAACATTTTGGAAGGCATCTCTCCCTGAGCTTAAAAGTCCCACAGTAGGCTGCATGGATGAGCCTCCATCTTCAGCATCACTCGCAGCGTCGTCAATGACTATAACTCCTGCGTCTGATCCCAAAGTATAGTTAAGTGTAATCACACCTAAATCTTTTCTCTTCTCATCGGCAGTCACATCAAACTCTAAGATTTTAGAATCAAAATTTGGTTTTGTTACTGTAATAAGATAGTGTCCAGGTTTTAAATCCACAAACTGGAAGTATCCAATTTTATCCGCGGTTGTGTCGTCGCCGGATTGTGCCAGATCTACTTCTGCTTTCTCCAATGGCTTACCGTCCTGGTCTTTAACATACGCATAAACAGTAGTTTGTGCAAAATAATAAGAAGCAGGCATTAACGTAAACAAAGAGATTAGGGATAGTTTTTTAATCATAATAAACTTATTTTTAACTCCTTCTTTATTTAAGGGGCAACAAATTTAGAACTATTTTCATTAACTCAAACAGTTTAAGCTATTTATTCTATTAATTTTTCTTAACCTTTCATCATTATCCTAAAAATAAGCAATAATTTTCATCAATAGCAAAAAAAAGATTTGTAACATGATTTTAATCTTATTCTACATAAAATTAGTAATTTTACCCTCTATTTTTTGAACAGACAAGCATGAAAAAATATGTAATCATGGCTGCCTTATTTTGCTTCGGTTCTGCTTTCTCACAGCAGAAACAGGTAAAGAGGGCTGCTATCGGGTTTCTGAACGTTGAAAACCTTTGGGACACCATCCCTTCTGCAGATTATATTGATGGTACTCTTCCCAGGTCCAATCCTAAATTTCACAGGAGCGTTCCGTTAGATTCTTTAAAGTTTCTGGAAACTACAGAAGACTACAAAGGGGAATGGAGTGATGAGCTGCTGATAGGAAAAAAAAGTAATCAGAAAGCAGATCCTGGCTGATGATTTTACCGCTAACAGCCCTAAAAGATGGGGTACAAAATACTATAATCAAAAATTAGCCAATGAAGCTAAGGTAATTTCAGAAATGGGAAGACAATATACCAATGACAACCCTGCCATCTGTGGATTGATCGAGGTTGAAAACAGACAGGTTATTGAAGATCTTATTAAGCAACCTGCCCTGGCCAGAAGCAATTATGGAATCGTACACTTCAATTCTTATGATGCCAGAGGAATTGATGTGGCTATTATTTATCAAAAGGGAAGATTTTCCGTTTTAGATTCTTATAAAAAGGAAATCAAGATCTTTGACGAGACCGGAAAAAGGGAATATACCCGGGATATTGTCGTTGCCATAGGATTATTAGACGGAGAAAAAGTAGGAATATTTATGAACCACTGGCCATCCAGAAGAGGCGGAGAAGCTATTTCCCTTTCCAAAAGAAATACAGCAGCTACTGTGTTGAAAAATGAAATGGATAAAGTAGCAGCAGAAAACCCGGGAATTAAATTATTCTCAATGGGAGATTATAATGACGATCCGGTAAGCCCAAGTTTAAAAAAATACCTGGGTGCTGTAGGGGATCCTGGTGAATTGTCTGATAAAACACCTTATTATAACCTTATGTACAAATTGTATAAGGCAGGTGTTGCTTCCCTTGCCTATAGGGATGCTCCCAACCTGTTTGATCAGATTATCGTTTCACGAAACCTTTATTCAACTGAAAAAATCACGCCTACCTATACCATTTATAAAGCCGAGATCTATGCTCCTCCTTATCTGGTAAACAAGGAAGGACAGTGGAAGGGATATCCGTTACGTTCATGGGATGGAGACCGGTTCACAGGAGGATACAGCGACCACTTTCCGGCGGTTTCTGTAGTTCAGAAAGAATATATTAAAAAATAAAGTAAAAAGGCACTCTTATTGGAGTGTCTTTTTATATAAATATCAGTGTCATGAAAAATTTTATTTTATTTTTATTCATGCTGTTTATTCCTTTCAGCTGTTTTTCTCAGAACAGCCCAAAGAGTGATAAAGAACAATCCGAAATGAAACCTTCAAAAAATGAAGACGGAGAATGGGACCTTATTGTGATCGACACCCAATTTGATTATTTTTTAAACGCTATCGCTAAACCTGTCAGCCAATATTCCGAGGCTTATCTGAAAACAAAAAACTCCTTCCTGATCAATGAATGGAATGGGTATTACAACTCCGGAAAATACAGAAATATTATAGAATCAAGGATAGACTATGATCCCCAGGAAAACTACGGGATAAAATTTGAATACAAACTGTATCAGGTTTTTGCTTATGTAAACTGGAAATACGGCTTAAAAATGAAAGGCTTATCAGGAAGTGATGCGATACGATGATGTTAACAGCCATATTATAAATGATATATTAATCTGATAACAAATATTGTATAAAATAAAAGGTCCAGAAAATTCTGAACCTCTTATTTTTATAATAGTTGAAAATTATTTGTTAAATAATTCTTCCACCTTATCCCAGTTTACTACATCGAAAAATGCAGAAACATAATCAGGTCTTCTGTTCTGGTAGTTTAAATAATAAGCATGTTCCCAAACATCCAATCCTAAAACCGGAGTTCCCTTAACATCTGCAACAGGCATTAACGGGTTATCCTGGTTAGGTGTAGAGGAAACAGATACGGAACCGTCATTATTTTTTACCAGCCATGCCCATCCTGAACCAAATCTTGTTTTAGCAGCATCAGAAAAATCTGTCTTGAATTTTTCAAAACCACCATAATTTTCAATAGCAGCTTTTACATTTCCTACCGGCTCTTTGCTTCCGCCCGGAGTTAAAATCTCCCAGAATAAAGAGTGATTGAAATGTCCTCCACCATTATTTCTTACTGCCGGTTTATCTGTTCCTGTTTTGCAGATTTCTTCAATTGTTTTTCCCGCCAGATCAGTTCCTTCAATCGCTTTATTTAAATTGTCAATATATGCCTGGTGATGCTTTGTATAGTGGATTTCCATAGTTTTCGCATCAATTGTAGGCTCCAATGCATCGTATGCATATCCTAATTTTGGTAATTCAAATGACATAATCTTTATTTTTAATGTTATATCCAAAATTAGCCAATATTTAAGGGATTATCAAAAGTTAGGCATTACTTTAATAAATCTTTAACATTGATACATTGATTTAGAATGAATTAAATTTTATTTTTTTATTCCTCATAGAATCAGAAAGTTTTTTTATCTCTCTTTCAACTCCTATTCAAAACATAGTTTATTTTCATTTTTGTAACTTACACAATATGAAGTAAATTCTAACCATAGAATACTTCTTTCACGGAATGTTTAACTCAATACTTTTTATTATGAAAATTGGACTTTTTGGATTTGGAAAAGCAGGTAAGGCTGTAGCATCGGTGATCCTTCAAAGCAAGGATCATTCCCTGCAGTGGGTGTACAGAAAAACAAACAGATTAAACAGCAGGGATGCCGCTGATTTCTTCGGAATTGAAAGCAATGATCCCGGCCATTTCTATTCAGAGAAAAAAATAAGTATACAGGATTTACTGGAGCAGCATCCTGTAGATGCCATTATCGACTTCTCTTCCCAGGAAGGTATTTACACCTATGGAGAATCTGCAGCTCATAGAAAAGTAAAAATCATTTCAGCAATTTCCCACTATTCTGACAAAGAAGTGAATTTTCTTCATAAACTAGCACAAAAAGCCATTGTATTCTGGTCTCCCAACATAACTTTAGGAATTAATTATCTGTTATATGCTTCTCAGTTTTTAAAAAAAAATTGCCCCTGCAGTGGATATAGAAATTATCGAAGAACATTTTAAAGATAAAAAAGGCATTTCTGGTACTGCCATCCGGATTGCGGATGTGCTGGAAGTAAAAGATGAAAAGATCAATACAATCAGGGCAGGAGGAATTGTCGGGAAGCATGAGGTGATTTTCGGATTTCCTTTCCAAACGGTAAGGCTTATTCATGAATCCATTTCAAGAGATGCTTTCGGTAACGGTGCTCTGTTTGCTGCCGAACATCTTGTCAATAAAAAACCGGGCTTCTATAAATTTGAGGATTTACTGCATCCTTATTTCAAAGTATAGAAGCCCGGCTTACATTTAATTTATTATTATTTATTCATTGACATCAGGAACTCTTCGTTATTCAGGGTTCCTTTGATGTTTTTATCTACAAATTCCATCGCTTCCACAGGATTCATTTCAGAAAGATACTTCCTTAGGATCCACATTCTCTGCGAGGTTACTTCGTCCAATAGAAGATCATCTCTACGGGTACTTGAAGCTACAAGATCAATAGCAGGATAAATTCTTCTGTTGGCAATTTTTCTGTCTAATTGAAGTTCCATATTCCCTGTACCTTTAAATTCTTCAAAGATTACTTCATCCATTTTGGAACCTGTATCAATAAGGGCCGTTGCAATGATTGTCAGGGATCCTCCCCCTTCAATCTTTCTTGCTGCTCCGAAGAATCTTTTCGGTCTGTGAAGCGCATTGGCATCCACCCCTCCGGAAAGAACCTTACCCGAAGCAGGAGTAACCGTATTATAAGCTCTTGCCAATCTTGTAATAGAATCCAGCAGAATTACAACATCGTGTCCGCATTCTACCATTCTCTGTGCTTTTGCAAGAACCAGGTTAGCTACTTTTACATGTTTTTCTGCTGCCTCGTCAAATGTAGAAGCAATTACTTCTGCATTTACACTTCTTTCCATATCGGTAACCTCTTCAGGGCGCTCATCAATCAGCAGAACCATCATATATACTTCAGGGTGGTTTGCTGCAATTGAATTGGCAATATCCTTAAGTAACATGGTTTTACCCGTTTTAGGCTGGGCAACAATCATAGCTCTCTGTCCCTTTCCAATAGGAGCAAACAGGTCTACAATTCTTGTGGATACTGTAGATCCGCTTCCTGCAAGATTGAATTTCTCTTCGGGAAAAAGTGGAGTCAGGTATTCAAAAGCAACCCTGTCTTTAATAAACGCCAAATCACGTCCGTTAACTTCTGTAGGTCTTAATAGTGAAAAATATTTTTCACCTTCTTTTGGCAATCTAACTATACCTTTAACCGTATCTCCTGTTTTTAATCCGAAATTCCGGATCTGAGCCGTAGAAACATACACATCATCAGGAGAAGAAATATAGCTGAAATCCGAAGAGCGTAAGAAGCCATAGTTATCCGGTAATATTTCTAAAACACCTTCAATACTTACCATTCCATCGAAATTAAATTCTTTCTTTGGTTCCGGCTGCTCCTCAGTCTTATCAGAATGCCTGTTTGGGTTCTGATGTTGATTTTGGTTTTGATTTTGGTGCTGATGCTGGTTTTTATGTTGATTTCCGCCGTTCTGCGGATGATTGTGTCCTTTTGGGGATTTGTTAGCCTGTTGTTGAGGATTATTCGGCTTTTCTTCTGGCTGAGCAGATTCTTGGGATTCTGTGTTTTTAGGAGCTTCTGCTTTCTCTTGAGAAACTTCAGCAGTATTGGTATTGGCAGCAACCCTTTTTCTTTTCTTTTTGGCCTGTGCAGCAGGAGTTTCTTCACTTACTGCTTCAGCTTTAGGTTCTTCAGGCTGTATCTCCTCAGAAGCTGGTATTATTGTCTTTTCTTCCACTTTTTCCTCTACTTTAGGTTCTTCTGATGGTTTAGCAACCGGTTTGGGCCGGGCTGCCGCTTTCTTGGGAGCAGCTTTTTTTGCTGGGGCTTTCGCAGGTTTTTCTGTGACAGCCTCTTCAGTATTTATACTGTTGGTTTCTGTGGCGTTGAAATAATCTTTTGCAACTTTAGGGTTAGAAGCCTGAAAGTCAAGAATGGCAAAGATCTTATCATTGTCATTGCTATTTCTTGCAACTTTAACGCCTAAATCTTTTAAGATTTTAGTCAGTTCCGTTACGGATTTTGACCTTAACGTTTCGATGTTAAACATACTTAATGTAAAAATGTAATTAATTGTGAGTAAGAAAAGTAAGTCCGGTGACTTTGGTTTTCAAGTACATTGTATAATGCAAATCTACACTTATTTTTGAATTGTGCAAAATTTATGTTATTTTTGCCTAGAATTTAATATTCAATGCTACAGAGAATACAGACTATATGGACATTATTGGCAGTTTTAGCTGCTGTTTTTCTTTTCATCACAGGACAGGATGTTGCTGTTTCGGGCAGTATTCCTGTACTTAATATAAGCTGTATAGTGCTTGTTATCATTGGCGCATTAAGTATTTTTAGTTTCAAAAACAGAAAAAGACAAATTTTGCTGAATACCATCAGCATCATTATAAACGTTTTTGTTGATTGGTGTATTGACGTACTGGCTGCTCAGCTTATCCGGAGGAATTGAGTTTCCTGAGAAGGGTATTGAGCCGATCTTTCCATTAGTTGCGGTAATCTGTCTGCTTATGGCAAACATTTATATCCGCAAAGATGAGAGGCTCGTAAAATCTGTAGACAGACTTCGATAGCCTTACAACGATTTTTTTGAGTGAGAACAGTTCCCTTCCGGGAGCTGTTTTTTTTATTTTTTTTATGGAAATGTTTACTATTCTGGAAATAATATTTTTTTTTGTGTACTTTCATGCAACTTTTTCAATAAGAATACGACATATCATTTAACAGAAATCAAAAAATGAAAAAAATAGCTTATCTTTCCTTATGTCTTTTTTCCATGATCACTTTCGCTCAGGAGGTTTCAAAGGAAAAAGTAAAAGATATCTTATCTACCCTGGCTTCAGATGAAATGAAAGGGCGCAAGATCTGGACTCCCGAAAATGAAAATGCAGCTCTTTATATTGCCAGGCTGTTCAAAGAAAATAATCTTGAATACTGTACAGGAACTTCCTATCTCATTCCTTTTGAATATGAAGGCAAGAAAGCCTATAACGTCTGTGGGATCAAAAAAGGGAAATCTGAGAAGTATTTAGGTTTTTCGGGACATTTCGACCATATCGGAACCAGCAACAAAGCAGGTGACAATATCAATAACGGAGCAGATGATGATGCCAGCGGAATCACTACACTGATAGGAATCGCAGATTATTTTAAAAAGAAAAAACCTGAATTTTCAATGGTCTTTATGGCCTTCAACGGAGAGGAGGAAGGTCTTCTGGGTTCACAGGCTATTTCAGAAGATAAAAATCTTGATAAAATTTATAATAACCTGACCGCTCTTTTTAATTTTGAAATGGTGGCCACAGTGTCCCAATGGGGACCCAATACTGTGTACATGACCGGGGACGGATTCTCGGATCTGGATGAATTAGTAAATAAAAATGCAGTAAACGGATTAAAAATAAATCCTGATCCATATGCCAGGCAACAGCTTTTTTATCGTTCAGACAATGTAAGCTTTGTAAAAAAGAAAATTATTGCCCATTCATTTTCTACCGTTGACATGACCAAAGCCTCTCATTATCATCATGAAAATGACGACATTAATATTGTGGACTTTGATAATATGACCCAAATTATCAATAATTTCAGCAAAACCATAGAAAAATTAAATCCTCAGAATTTCAATCCAAAATATACTGATCAGGTGAAGTTTAATTAATTTTATCATCATAAAACCGCCGATATGGCGGTTTCTTTTTTTATTATACAATACAGGCTCTTTTCATTAAGCACTTGAAATACCACCAGCTTGTAACAAAAAAAATGTTTTTCAGAACATATAAGCTAAAGTAAAATAGGATTAGGAACGTCTTATCTTTTAATTTTACGTAATTTTGCTATCCAATTTTTTCATTGAATGAACGAATATAAAAAAATATTAAAGTTTGCGAAACCGCATCAAAAATACATTTACGGAAGTTTATTTTTTAATATCCTTTATTCCGTATTTCAGATTGCTTCATTAGGAACAATTTTACCGGTATTGGGAATGCTTTTTGGCACTATAAAACCTGAAAAATATGAAACCGCACCGGTGTATTCGGGTGAAATAACAGACTTTTTCACTTATATAAAAGAATATTCCAACTATTATGTGCAGACCCTGGTAAGCGATTACGGAGCTCTGACTGTGCTTGCCTGGCTGTGTGTCATTACCGCCTTTATGTTCTTTTTAAGAAATGCTTTCAGGTATTTTGGTTCTTTATTGCTCATCAACTACCGTGTAGGGGTTACCAAAGATCTTAGAGGAGCCATGTACAGAAAAATCCTTTCTTTACCGGTTTCCTTCTTTACAGAAAGCAGAAAAGGAGATATGATGTCCAGAATGTCCAATGACGTAGGCGAAGTGGAAGGGAACATTTTAGGAAGCTTAATTGAATTGATTAACGCTCCTTTCATGCTGATCAGTACTTTGGTTACTTTATTTTTCTTAAGTCCAGAAATGACTCTTTTCTCATTATTGGTACTCCCTGTAATGGGAACAATGATTGCCTTGATTGGTAAAAGCCTTAAAAAAGACTCTCATGAAGCCCAACACGAGCTGGGAACCATCTTTTCGATTGTGGATGAAACATTAAAATCTTCAAAGGTTATAAAAATTTTCAATGCTGAAAAGATCATGGATAACCGATTCATGAAGTCTATGAATAAATGGATTTCAAGCTCTATCAGTCTGGGGAAAAAGAAGGAATTAGCGTCGCCAATGAGCGAATTCCTGGGTTCCATTACCTTTCTGATCATCGCCTGGTATGGAGGAAAACAGATTATTGTTGAGCAAAGTATATCTCCGGCTGACTTCCTGGTTTTCCTGGGAATGTTCTTCCAGATACTACCTCCTGCAAAAAGCTTATCCGCTTCCATTTCCAATGTACAGAAAGGGGAAGCCTCTTTAAAAAGAGTATTGGAAATTCTGGACGCAGATGTAAAAATAGAAGAAATTGCAGAACCTGTTTCTATTTCCACTCTTGAAAATAACATTGAATTTAAAAATATCGGATTCTACTATGACAAAGCAAATCTGATCCTTAAAAACTTTAACTTAACAATTCCAAAAGGAAAAACAGTAGCTTTAGTAGGACAAAGCGGAAGCGGAAAAACCACCATTGCCAATCTTTTAGCAAGATTTTATGATGTTTCAGAAGGAGAAATTCTGATTGACGGAACGGATATCAAGCATTTAAAGCTAAACGATTACCGTAAGCTTCTTGGAATGGTTACCCAGGAATCCGTACTATTCAATGATTCCGTGTACAACAATATCCTGATGGGTAAGCCTGATGCTACCCGTGAAGAGGTAATTGCTGCAGCTAAAATTGCTAATGCAGACTCCTTTATTTCCAATCTGGCAGAAGGATATGACACTAATATCGGGGATGACGGAAACAAGCTTTCCGGAGGCCAGAAACAAAGAGTATCCATCGCAAGAGCCGTATTGAAAAATCCACCGATTATGATCCTGGATGAAGCCACATCAGCATTAGATACGGAATCTGAAAGATTTGTACAGGATGCCCTGGAAAAAATGATGGAAAACAGGACTTCTCTAGTGATTGCCCACCGTCTTTCCACGATTCAAAAAGCAGACTGGATTGTTGTTATGGAAAAAGGAGACATTGTAGAACAAGGCACACATCATGAGCTTATTGCTAAAAAAGGGATGTATAACAAGCTTGTTGAGCTACAAAACTTTGACTAATCTTTAATTAATTTTAAAAATGAACCCTATACAAGAGTATTTCTACAGAATCGAAGAACCTGAAAGAAGTACTCTTTTATTTTTACGGAACGCTATTTTAGATTCGGATCGGGAAAATATCACAGAAACATTAAGCTTCGGACTTCCTTTTATCAAATACAAAAAGAAAATGCTGTGCTATTTCTATTATAGCAAGAAATATAAAAAGCATTACCTGAGCTTTTACCACGGTGACAAACTTGATTATCCGGAACTCATCCAGGACGGCAGGAAGAAGTTTAAAATCCTTTTAATTGATGTGGAAGAAGATCTGCCTGTAAAGTTTATTTTAAGCTTGCTGGACGAGATAAAACCGTATATCAAATAGACAGAAAACATACATATTAATAGCTGTCAACAGAATTTAATTAAAAATTGAAGCTGGGATAGATGTTTCTCTTTTTTTATTGATGGAGTTTACCTTAGAAAAAGAAATAAAAAAAACTCCCGCAGATTTTGCCGGTCCGCAAATGATATTTTCATCCATTTGCTTAATTTGCAAAATCTGCGAGAGACTATAATTAATCGTTGATTTTAATTTTTCAATCTGGCAATAACATCTAAGCCCCCTTTTGTAATATCTCCGATCTTACAGACAATTTCAGTGTCCAAAGGCAGGAAAACATCCATTCTTGATCCGAACTTAATGAATCCGAACTCATGCCCTGCTTTTGCCTGATCTCCTTCATTACAATAGAAAACAATCCTTCTTGCCACATATCCTGCAATCTGTCTGAATACCACTTTATGATGGGTAAGCGTTTCAACGGCTACAGTTGTTCTCTCATTATCTGTAGATGATTTCTCATGCCATGCTACCAGATATTTTCCGGGATGGTATTTTTTATAAACCACTTTTCCTGTAACCGGGTATCTGCAAATATGCACATTCAGTGGAGACATGAAGATAGAGACCTGAATGGCTTTTCCTTTCACAAATTCATTCTCCTCCACTTCCTTGATCATTACCACTTTTCCATCCACCGGAGCGATTACATTTTCTTTGTGATCAAGAATGTTACGGTCAGGTACTCTGAAAAACCAGAATACAAGTCCATAAATAACCAATAAAGGCATAATGATCACTAATGACCACATTTTAAGGAAATAAATAGCTAAAGCTCCTAATATGACAAAAACCAGGGTAGCTACGGTAATTGTTCCTTTTGATTCTCTATGTAATTTCATGAGATTAAATAAATTTTTCTAAAATAAAGTACAAATATACGACAGGAACACAGATTATGAAACTATCCAGTCTATCTAAAACTCCTCCATGTCCGGGAATAATGTTCCCACTGTCTTTCACCCCGAAATTTCTTTTCAGCTGACTCTCTACCAGGTCTCCCAACGGAGCAAAAGCTGCCACCAGGAATCCCACCACCATCCAGTTCCCTCTGAGCTCCGGCTGGTAATGTTCTATAAAGTAGGATAAAATCAAGGTTAAAACAACGCCCCCTGCATAGCCTTCCCATGTCTTTTTGGGAGATATTTTAGGGGCCATTTTATGTTTTCCGAAGAATTTCCCTACCAGATACGCAAAGGTATCGCTGCTCCAGATCAGGATAAACAAAAAAAGAACTTCCAGAGAGAAAGAATTGTTATAACTGGAAAACTTTGGCAGCCCCAGGGCAAAACTAAACGGGAGCGCCACGTAAATAACGGAAAAAATCAGTTTCCCGCTATCATAATATAATTCGCTGGGATATTTAAACAAGGTCACTACAGCTATCCCGATGAGGGCAAGCGCTAATATTTCACTCAACCTGAAATCAAAAAAGAAATCATGGTGAAAATATCGTTTGGAGAAAACATACAATATAAAAATCACCAGTGGGAAAACCACCCATTTTTCATAACCTTTTCCAAACTTCATGATTTTAACACATTCCCAGGTACCTACAATCAGCAGTAAACTGATCAGTCCATGATAGAGGTATTGCTGCTGGATAAGGCCGGGAGACAGATGATTGATCAGTTGTGCTCCAAGCGGAGTTGTACAAAGAATGATAATGGCTACATACACTAAGCCTGAAATGGTTCTTTGAATGAGATTTTTGTCCAAAATTTAAAATTTATAAGTGGGTGCCTAATCTTCAAGCAGCAATAAAAACAATTTTGTATTGGAATTGGAAGAACTGTCCATTTTAGACTGGCTTCCACTGATGGAAGTGAGGTTCTTGATATTTCCGTTTCTTTTTATTTTCCCCATTGCATCATTGAGATTATTGACAATCTGTGAAACATTGGCAATGATAATAATTTTATCCGGTAATCTTGAAGAGTGGTAATGGAGAATATTATTGTGAGAAAGCATGATCCTTCCGTCATAGGCAATCAGATATTCACAAGTAATGAATGCTGCATCATTTGACGGGGCCAGTTCTGATGTATAGGAACTCTTTACTACATTCAGGAAGTTCTGAAGTTCTTTATCCCAACAGAAAAGGTTGCTGATTCCTTCTATCTTGATAATTTGATTTAAAGTTTGTAGAGCCTCCGCTTCATCTGCACAATAATTGAAAAATCCCCCTGAATGCGTAAATAATTGCGCAAACTTATAGTCGAGATCCGCATTCTTAAGCGAGTCCCCAAGTTTCTCCAGGCTCTGTTTTTCCTCTTCCTCAGGCTGGTTGGTAAGTTTGCTTACAATCCTCTTGAATAAATTCAACTTAATCTATTTTTAGTCAACTTTATACAAAAATAGAAAATAATTACAATAGATTCTAAAAATGTCTCTTGAAATATGAAAAAACCTGACAATTTTAAAGCTGTCAGGTTTCCATTTACTTTATTTTTTAAGAATTTTAAAGCTGTGTCGGGCTTTCAGGAGCCTGAATTTCGCTTTCTTCTTCTTTATCCTTGATCTGAGGTGTCTCCAATATTTCTTCCTTTTCTTTTTCAGGAATGGTATTGGTTACAGGCTTCTCTGTCAATTCAGGATCCCATGCTCTTTTTCCGAATATTTCTTCTAAATCTTCCCGGAAGATCACCTCTTTTTCTAAAAGTTTATTGGCTAAAGCATCCAGTTTATCTTTATTTTCAGCAAGGATTCTTACTGCCCTTTCATATTGATTCTCGATAATTGATTTAATCTCTGCATCAATTTTAGTTGCTGTTTCTTCAGAATAAGGCTTTCCGAAAGAATATTCAGACTGTCCTGAACTGTCATAGTAAGAAATATTACCGATATTCGGGCTTAATCCATAGATCGTAACCATTGCCTGGGCTCTCTTTGTTACCGTTTCCAGGTCAGAAAGTGCTCCTGTGGAAATATTGTTAAAGATTACCTGCTCTGCCGCCCTTCCTCCTAAAGTAGCACACATTTCATCCAGCATCTGCTCGGTAGTGGTCAGCTGTCTTTCCTCAGGAAGATACCATGCTGCTCCTAATGAGCGTCCTCTCGGAACAATAGTTACTTTTAAAAGTGGAGAAGCATGTTCTACCAACCAGGAAATTGTCGCATGTCCTGCTTCGTGATAAGCTACTCTCTTCTTCTCAGATGGCTTGATTGCCTTATTTTTCTTTTCAAGACCTCCAATGATTCTGTCTACGGCATCCAGGAAGTCCTGTTTGGTTACAGAAGTATGGTTATTTCTTGCTGCAATAAGGGCTGCCTCGTTACAAACGTTCGCAATATCAGCACCACTGAATCCAGGGGTTTGCTTAGCAAGGAATTCCCTGTCTACATTATCATCCAGTTTAATTTTCTTCAGGTGAACATCAAAAATCTGTCTTCTTTCATGAAGTTCCGGAAGGTCTACATAAATTGAACGGTCAAAACGTCCTGCTCTCATCAAAGCTTTATCAAGGATATCCGCTCTGTTGGTTGCTGCCATAACGATCACATTCGTATCGGTTCCGAAACCATCCATTTCTGTAAGAAGCTGGTTCAGGGTATTTTCTCTTTCATCGTTTCCGCCTGAGAAATTATTTTTTCCTCTTGCGCGCCCGATGGCATCAATTTCATCGATAAAAATGATCGCCGGAGATTTGGCTTTCGCCTGAGCAAAAAGGTCTCTTACCCTTGAAGCCCCTACTCCTACAAACATTTCCACAAAATCAGACCCCGAAAGGGAGAAGAAAGGAACTTTTGCTTCGCCGGCCACCGCTTTCGCCAATAATGTTTTACCGGTTCCCGGAGGGCCTACCAAAAGTACTCCTTTAGGAATTTTTCCGCCCAGTTTGGTATATTTTTCAGAATTTTTTAAGAAATCAACGACTTCCTGTACTTCTTCTTTAGCACCTTCCAATCCTGCAACATCTTTAAATGTTACCTGAATTCTTTCTTTTTCATCAAAAAGCTTCGCTTTGGATTTTCCGATAGAGAAAATTTGTCCACCGGGACCTCCGCCACCGCCCATCTTTCTGAAAAGAAGGAAATAAAACAGTCCTAAAATTGCAATCCAGATTAAGGCTGACACTAAGATATCCATGAACGGGTTTTTCCCTGCTCCATAATCTTTTGTGGTCTTAATCGCCGGATCTGCGGCTTTTATCTGATCAAATTTTTGAAGGAAAAGCTGAAGGTCACCATATTTTACAGAAAAATCTGCTTTAGGAGCCATATCAAATGCAGAAAGAGGGTTATTTTCGCTGGCAGATTTATTCACCATGGCCGTCTTTGCTGCTTTAGTCAAGAAAACATCAGCTTTCTCCGTGTCTTTGTATATAATAATATTCTGGACTTTCCCTGCCTGCATTTCTCTAAAGAAACCATCTTCATCAATAGATTTTGCACTATCCCCTCCTAAGAAATTGGAACCAAAGAATAGCAAAAGAGCTATGATTGCAATAGGAAAAAACCAGTTGAATCCTTTATTGTTCATTTATACTTTTTAAAATTTATAATTACTCGTTTTCAATTTTGGTAATGACAGCGTCACCCCAAAGCTCTTCTATGTCATAGTACTCACGTACCTGTTTTTGAAATATATGAACTACCACCGAAACATAATCCACCAGTACCCACATTGCATTCTCAGTTCCTTCTACATGCCAGGGCCTTTCTTTCAGCTCGTTTCTTACTTTCTTCTCTACACTTCCCGCCAATGCTGCTACCTGTGTATTTGAGTTTCCACTGCATATTACGAACGTTTCTGCCACTGAGTTTTCGATGTTTGAAAGATCAAAGACCATGATATCTTCTCCTTTTACATCCTGGATAGCTTCAACGATTTTATCTAATAATTCTTGTTTTTCTGTTGTTTTATTCATTAAAAATATACTATAATCTGCAAATTTATTGTTTTTTCTTTACTTTAACCTTACTTTTACCCCCTTAATGTCTTAAAGTTTTCTTAAATGAGTCAACTATTCTACCTGAAAGAGTGTTCTTCTACTAATGACGAAATATCAAAGTTTTTACTTTATGAGAGTTCAGATTTTATAGGCCTCCATACTTTTAATCAGACAAAAGGTCGTGGCCAGTATGGAAATGTATGGACTCAGACTGCCGAAAAAAAATCTGGCGTATACGCTGGCAGTGAATATTCAAAACATCCTGTGTTCCGACTTTATCTTCAATTATTATACCGCAATTATTATCCGGGATTTCCTTGCCAAATTGGCTGATTATGATGTAAAAATCAAATGGCCGAATGATATCATACCTTAAAGGATAAAAAAATCGTCGGAATTTTAAATTGAAAAGAAAAAAAATTAATCAAAATAATTATTTCATCATAGGAGCCGGAATCAATATCCTTCAGGATAAATTCGAAGCTATATCTAACGCAGGCTCTCTTCTGACACAGACAGGCAAGCAATTTGACCTTGAAGAGCTGGCATTGAGCCTTCATGAATTCGTGTCTGAAAAACTGAAAAATATTCCCAGCGACCGGGAAATTCTTGATGAATTCAATAAACATTTGTTCCGAAAGGATGAGATCTCAGTTTTTGAGATTGAAAAAGAACGACAAAATGGCATCATCCGGAAGGCAGATGAACGAGGTGAACTGTGGATCGAACTGGAAGACGGAATGCGCTCTTTTTATCACAAAGAAGTAAAGCTTCTCTACTGATTGGCTCTTTTAAGGTAAAGATAAAGCGTAAGGGGCAGGAATACCAGATTGGGCAGCCACATCGCTAAAGCGGGAGGTAAGCTTTTATTTTCCGAAACAACTTTCAGGGCTTCAAAAGAGAACACAAAAAGGAAAGCCAATGAAATCCCTATTGCCAGGTTAATTCCGAGCCCTCCTCTTTTCTTTTGAGAAGAGAGCGAGAGCGCCAAAAAGGTCAGGATAACAATAGAAACAGGCATTGAAGTCCTTTGATACAGCTCATTCAGGTAAGAATTCAGGTTGCTGTTTCCTCTGGCTTTTTCCCTTTCAATAAACTTTAAGAGCTCAGGAGTGGTTTTGTTCTGGCCAAGGAGTTCATTAGGAAAAAGTTCTTCGGGGGAATGTCCGTAATTTTTTCTCAACTCCGATCCGTTACCTAATTTTTCAGTATTGTCTTTATTGATCGTTTTTTCAAGGTAATTATTCAAAACAAACTGCTTTTTGGAATTATCCCAGTATACTTCTCCTGCCTTCAGCTCATAAATCATCCTTCTGTTTTTATCAAACTTCTGATAAATAAAGCTGGAGCCTCTTTTTTCTCTTTTGTTCCAGGAATCTACAAAGATATACTCCGTTTTACTCAGCTGTGAAGAGGCAGGAGCTGTCCCTAATATTTTTTCCTTATTGGCTGCATTGTAAGTATAGGCTTCCAGTTCATTTTTTTTGATATTGGCCCATGGCAGTACCATATGATTCACCGTAAGGGAAATCAGGGCGATCAGTATGGAAGTATACAGATAAGGTTTTGCAAACCGGTGAAAGCTTGCCCCACTACTGATAATGGCAACAATTTCAGTATTATTGGCCATTCTCGAGGTAAAATAAATTACTGTAATAAATACCAGAATAGACAGGAAGGTCACCACAAGATTAATAATCCAGAAAGGATAAAAATGGATGAGGAAATACACCAGATCCAATTTAGGATCTATGGCTTTGGCATTTTCTATCCTGGGAATCTTTTGCTGGACATCGATTACGAGTACAACTATAGACAACAGTATCAGCATGAAACTGAACGTTCCAAGATATTTTTTGATGATATATCTGTCTATAATTTTAAGCATACTTTTTTTTTATAGTCTTTGTCTCAGGATTGGAACTACAGCGTTTTTCCATTCGTAGAAATCTCCTGCCAGGATATGTTCTCTTGCCACTTTTACCAGATCCAGATAAAATGCAAGATTATGAACAGAAGCAATCTGTTTTGCCAGATATTCCTTTGACACGAATAAATGACGAAGGTACGCTTTTGAATATTCTCTGTCTACAAAGCTGGTTCCGAATTCGTCCAATGGCGAGAAGTCACGTTTCCATTTTTCATTTTTAAGATTCATGACCCCATTCCAGGTAAAAAGCATTGCGTTTCTTGCATTCCTTGTAGGCATTACGCAATCCATCATATCAATACCCAATCCGATAGATTCCAGGATATTCCACGGAGTACCTACCCCCATCAGATATCTTGGTTTTTCTTTTGGAAGAATATCGGTAACCTCATCGGTAATTCTATACATTTCTTCTTCGGGCTCCCCTACCGAAAGGCCTCCGATTGCATTTCCTTCTGCACCTGCTTCTGAAATAACTTCAGCAGATATTTTCCTTAAATCCGAATAGGTAGATCCCTGCACAATCGGGAAAAGCCTTTGCTTATGTTCGTATAGCTCGGGGTTATTATTGGTCCAATCGATACATCTTTTCAGCCAACGATGCGTCAGCTCCATGGATGATTTTGCCTGGTTGTAATCACAAGGATAAGGAGTACATTCGTCAAAAGCCATAAAAATATCGGCCCCGATCTGTCTCTGGATCTCCATTGATCTTTCTGGGGAGAACATGTGATAACTTCCGTCGATATGAGATTTGAACCTCGCCCCTTCTTCTGTCATTTTCCTGCTGCCCGCCAATGAAAACACCTGGAAACCTCCCGAATCTGTAAGTATAGGCAGATCCCAGTTCATAAATTTATGCAATCCGCCAGCATCCTGCATTGTTTCCATACCCGGACGCAGGTAAAGGTGATAGGTATTACCCAAAATAATCTGGGCTTTTATGTCTTCTTTTAATTCTCTCTGATGAACTGTCTTTACACTTGCTACAGTTCCCACAGGCATAAAAATGGGAGTCTGAATTTTCCCGTGATCTGTGGTTATCTCCCCTGCTCTTGCTTTTCCTTCAGAGGTTTTTTCTATATTAAAAAATTTCATCCGTATTCTTTTTACATATCATCGTTACCCGATGACCGTTGCTTTTACTAAAAACGTGCCTTACCTTACAAGGGCCGGCGGGTTTCCGTTTTGTTTCAGCTTATCTTTTACATATTGAGCTGCCTTCGGATCTTTCTTTAATAAAATTTCCTGGGCATCGTTAGCAATATCCTGCATTTTTTCTTTAATCACATAATACTTGAAGCTTTCAATAAAGTCATCAGGTTTTATATGATGAGATTTCAGAATAAATCTGGTTCCGGCCTCCATATTTTTATCCGGATAAACGAAATTTGCCTGATCATTGATCATCAAATCTGCAATGACTTCCGCCATCACATTCTCATCAATAAGGTTTTTAGGTTTATCAATATAATCACTGCAGGAAAACATGGCCAATATCACAAAAACACAGATCAGCTTTTTCACCAGCCCATCTTTACATTTTGCAATGGTCTCCCGGAACTTCACATATACATGTTTTTCCATAGAAAAATTGTTCATGCAGTGTTTCATAACCTGTTGATTATTGATTTCCACTTTAAGTTTAAAACTCCAAACACAGCTTCATGGATAATTCCCCCGTTCATTTTGCTTTCTCCCAGCACCCTGTTGGTGAATATAATAGGAACCTCTACAATTTTAAAGCCTTTTTTATATGCCCTGAATTTCATTTCTATCTGGAATCCATAGCCTTTCAATCTCACATTATCCAATCCGATTTCTTCCAATACTTTCCGGGAAAAGCATACAAAACCGGCTGTAGTGTCATGAATCGGAAGTCCTAAAATAAACCTCACATATTTTGACGCAAAATAGGAAAGCAATACCCTTCCCATTGGCCAGTTAACCACATTCACTCCTTTTGAATAACGGGAACCGATAGCCATATCCGCGTTTAAACAAGCTTCAAAAAGCTTGGGTAAATCATTAGGGTCATGCGAAAAATCGGCATCCATTTCAAAAATATAATCATATTTATTTTCAATGGCCCATTTAAATCCATGGATATAAGCCTTTCCCAAACCGTCTTTAACATGTCTTACCGACAGGTGCAGATATTGGGGATAGTTCTTTTGCATTTCTTTTACAACCTCTGCCGTTCCGTCCGGAGAAGAATCATCCACTACTAAAACATGAAAGTCATCTTCCAATGCAAAAACCGCGGAAATAATATTTTCAATATTTTCCTTTTCGTTATAGGTTGGGATAATGACTAGTTTTTTCATTTCAGTTTGCAAAGATAGTTTATTTAACCTTTTTATTTTATACAAAATAATCTATAATTTTGCAAAAATATTTATCATTGGATTCAATGAATTAAATGAAAGCGTTATTCAGCTGTTCTGATAATTTGTAATTAATGATAATATATTTTAACGTCAGATTCACAGATCAGGTTAAAAGAGAAATCTATGCCAGCTATGTTGTTTGCCGTTAAATAACCCCAAAAAACGTAAAATTTGCCGTCATCACAAAACTTCATCAATCATGTAAGAATACCTGAGAACAACGATTGGGTAATCTTCATCCTCGTGGGTTGTATATTTTTATATGTTTTTATGATGAACATCATAGAAAGAGACGCCAGCCTGAAAGATTTTCTGCTTCAAAAATACTTTGATGCAAGCAATAACCTGCCAAGCTGGTTCATTACCTCTTGTGTAACGGCTCTTACCCTTTCTGTTTTAATTTCACAATACATTCCTGTGGTTCCGAAATATATTGCGGATTTGCAGGTACTGGGCTATCAGCTGAATAAATTTGGATATACCTTCCTGATCGTTGTATTTTTTTATGGTATAAAATCAGCATTAGGATTTTTATTTTATCAAAGTATAGGAGATGGAAAAAAATGGACAATTTTTTATTTTACCTCTACCAAATTTTATTTCATCCTGTCATTTTTACTGATAATCTTATGTGTAGCCCATTATTACTTCCCTGTCGACAGAAATAAAATGTTTTTATACTACTTCTGTTTCTTTTCTTTTGTGTTCATTTTCAAAGTATTTTTCTACTTATTTCACAAGAACAAGATTCTTCCGGAAAAATGGTATTATAAATTTTTGTATATTTGCACCCTCCAAATCGCACCATTATTACTGCTTTGGAAGTTGTTATTTTTTTAATAAATGTCAATGATGAGAATAAAGTCCATATTGGTTTCTCAACCAGCGCCTAGTGAATCTTCTCCATACTTGGATATTGCGAAGAAGGAAAAAATAAAGATTGATTTCCGTCCATTTATCCATGTCGAAGGAGTTGACAATAAAGAACTGAGAACTCAGAAAATAGATCTGACGCAATACACTGGAATTATTTTTACCAGTAAGAATGCGATTGACCATTATTTCAGATTGGCAGAAGAGCTGCGTTTTGCAGTTCCTGATACGATGAGATATATCTGCCAGTCGGAAGCCATTGCCAATTATCTGCAGAAACATATTGTCTACAGAAAAAGAAAAATCAGCTTCGGGGAGAAAAATTTCTCTGACCTGCTTCCTCTTTTTAAAAAATTCCCAACTGAAAAATACCTGTTGCCATCTTCAGATGTTTTAAGTCCGGATATTGTGAAGACTCTGGATTCTGCCAATGTTGAATGGACAAGGGCCATTATGTACCGTACCGTATGCAGTGACCTGACTGACATCAACATTAAGGACTACGATATGCTGATCTTCTTCAGCCCCCAGGGCATCAAGTCTCTGCAACAGAACTTCCCTGATTTCAAACAGGATGAAACAAAGATCGGAGTTTTTGGAAACACCACGATGGCTGCTGCGGAAGAAGCCGGATTAAAAGTAGATTTAATGGCCCCTACGAAGGAAACACCATCCATGACTATGGCCCTTGAAAAATATATTAAAGCACTTCACAAGTAGTCTTTAAACCCGAAAATAAAACTGCCATCTTTTCAATACGAGGAAAGATGGTTTTTTTTAACTAAATTTGAACAAAAATTAATATTAAATGAAAACGTCCTTTATTAAAGGTTTTCAAAAGGAAAAATAAAAAAGGACGGACCCGACCTCAAATAAACCATTAAATTATCCGGATGAAAGCTCCACAAGCAAAAAAAATAGAAAAAATAATAGAAACTCATGGCGACAGAAGAATTGACAATTACTTCTGGCTCAACGAGAGGGAAAATCCCGAAGTCATCAAATATCTTGAAGAAGAAAATGCTTACGAAGAATTCATCATGAAAGACACTGAAGCCCTTCAGGAAGAGCTTTTTGAAGAAATGAAAGCACGTTACAAAAAAGATGACGAATCCCTTCCTTACTTCTTCAATGAATATTGGTATATCGTACGTTACGAAGAAGGCAAAGAATACCCCATTTTCTGCAGGAAATACCAAAGCCTGGATCATCAGGAAGAAATTGTACTGGATGTTAATATACTGGCAGAAGGTAAAGAGTATTTCGAAGTGGGAAGCGTTGCCGTAAGCCCTGATAATGAACTGGCCTCTTTTTCGGCCGATGATGTAGGAAGAAGAATCTATACCCTGAACTTCAAAAATTTAAAAACAGGAGAAATCCTCCCTGACCAGATTCTCAATACAACCGGAAAAGCAGTATGGGCTAATGATAACAAACATGTTTTTTATATCAGAAAGGATAAAAGCCTCCGGGCCTTTCAGGTGTATAGAC
Source organism: Chryseobacterium sp. P1-3 (assembly GCF_000738495.1). Lineage (NCBI taxonomy): Bacteria > Pseudomonadati > Bacteroidota > Flavobacteriia > Flavobacteriales > Weeksellaceae > Chryseobacterium > Chryseobacterium sp. P1-3. Next base: position 49,889 of record NZ_JPEQ01000009.1, on the reverse strand, counting down.
ATGAACTGGGCACTGATGCATCAGAAGATGTTTTGATTTTCCACGAAGAGGATGAAACTTTTTGACGTCAATGTTTTTAAAACAAAATCTTTACAATATATTTTTATCGCAAGTTCCAGTACTATCTCAGATGAGCACCGTTTCATTCCTGCAGATAATGTTTTTGCTGACTGGACAATTATTCAGCCAAGAATAGATGACCTGGAATATTCCGTAGAGCATTATGAGGATGAATTCTATATCATCACAAACGCTGATGATGCTTTCAATTTCAAAATTGTAAAAACAAAGATCAACCATTGTGGTATGGAAAACTGGGTAGATGTAATTCCGCACCGGGCTGAAGTTTTATTGGAAGGCTTTGAAATTTTTAAGGATTATCTTGTCCTTGAAGAAAGAGAAAAAGGCCTGCTCCAAATCAGGATTATTGATGAAAAAAAACAGGAATCTTATTATCTCCCTTTCTCAGATCCTACTTACACCGCCTATATTGGCATCAATCTGGAATTTGATACGGAAGTATTACGCTATGGCTATACTTCTCTGACTCAGCCAAGCTCTACCTATGAGTATAATATGAAAGAAAAGACAACAAAGCTTTTAAAACAACAGGAAGTTTTGGGCGGAAAGTTTTTTCCTGAAAATTATATCTCTGAAAGAATCTGGGCTGATTCCCGGGATGGTAAAACGAAAATTCCGGTTTCTCTAGTTTACCATAAAGACACTCAGAAATCTGCCGATACTCCGCTTTTATTATATGGTTATGGCAGCTATGGACATACTGTGGATGCAAGCTTTTCAAATGTAAGGTTATCCCTTCTTGACCGTGGCTTTATTTATGCCATTGCTCATATCCGTGGTGGAGAATACCTGGGAAGGGAGTGGTACGAAGACGGGAAAATGCTGTTTAAGAAAAATACATTCTTTGATTTTATTGATGCCGGGAAATATCTGATCAAAGAGAATTACACGTCATCAAAACACATGTATGCTATGGGCGGCAGCGCTGGTGGTCTTTTGGTAGGTGCTGTGGTTAATTACAAACCCCGGTTGTTTAACGGAATTGTAGCACAGGTTCCTTTTGTAGATGTGGTAACAACCATGCTGGATGACACCATTCCTTTAACCACCGGAGAATATGATGAATGGGGAAATCCAAATGATAAAGAATATTACCAGTATATGAAAGAATATTCTCCTTATGACAATGTAGAAGCTAAAGAATATCCGCATATGCTTATTACAACAGGCTTTCATGATTCACAGGTTCAGTATTGGGAGCCTGCAAAATGGACTGCAAAACTGAGAGAACTCAAGACAGACAATAACATTCTGATCTTTAAAACAGATATGAGCTCTGGTCATGGCGGTGCAAGCGGAAGATTTGAATCTCTGAAAGAAGATGCGCTTGAATATGCGTTTTTATTGAAGATTGATAACAAAGGATAAAAGAGTTAATCATATAAGATTAAGATAACTTCTCCTTTTAAAAATAACCAGAGGAAGAAATTAAACAGTAACAACATTAATTATTAATCATCATTTATCAATTATATGAACGAGTCCGAATATTGGAAAAAGATAGAACAGTTTTTTGAAGATAACTTCCAGACTGAAAAAAATCCCCCGATTGAAACCCTGTTGTTTTTAATAGGACTGCAGGAACTGGGGAGTGGACAGCAGAAATATACCAAAGATGATAAAGTCAACCTGATTCATATTGCCGTATGCAGGCTGCTGGAGCCTTTTGGGTATTATAAGTTCACCCACTATGAAGACGGATGGCCACAGTTTGAAAAGCTGGAAGACCTTCCGGAACTTAAACCTAACGAACAAACTTTGCTTATGAAAAAAGCAATTATTCAATATTTCCAGGAGGAAGAATTGATTTAAAAGAGCTGTATCCGTGGATTGACGCCTGTTTTAGGGAACCGGTAATCCGCAGAACCTCATGAAATACTACCAAATGCAGGCTTTAAGGCCTGCATTTTTCATTAAAAATGAACAATTTGTTAATAAATACCATATTGTAAATAACATTTAGTTAACATAGGATTCGTGTTCATTCCCAATATATTACAATTTAAAATGGAGTTTTCTTTGTTCTTCATTTCATTGTGATCAACAAAAAAATTGCATTTTCTCCCATAAACAGGGCGTTTATACCATATTAGTTTTGTATTTTAGGCTCACCAGACCACATTCTTTCAGCCCTTTTGCTGTGCGCTGATTTCCCTCAGAATATTATGGTCAATTTCTTCAAACCCCAGGTTTGGAAAAAAAGGCAACCCATGTATATCCGATTCATTCTATGAATACGGACAGATAAAATATTGAATAAAAATACACCATCTAAAAAATTGAAAACCATGTATTTCAAAAAAATACTTCTGAACAAAACGGATTTTAAAATTAAATAGAATCGAATATGAAAAAAATTAACACTTCTTTGATGTTGATCATTTTTAGTCTGGCCTTTCCACAAGTAGGAATTTCAAAAAACAAAAAGTGCCGGGATTCACAGTAAAGCTATTTTACAGGTAGATGGCCAATATGGCGGAAAAAGTTGGGGAATGTTACTCCCCGAAGTTTCCACTCCGGAAAACCTTCCCCTCTACAATGCAGCTCCTGATAAAGAAATGACAGGAATGATGATGTTTGAAAAGACGCATGCTACCTTTTACTCTTATGACGGAACGCAATGGAATAACGAACCTGCACCTGCAGCTACCGGTTTCAATAAAAAGCAAAGCAGGTTTCTATCTACGGCCAATGAAGAGACGAGTGTGGTTTGCGTCCTTCTCGGATGTGGGCGGCACGTAGGCCTGGGATTCAGTGCGCCGGTTGATGGCATCCAGTCTTATAATAATCTTAATATAACAAGGGAGACAGCCATAGTACCGGGAGGAGGCTTATATGGCGACAAAAGTTTTGATAACGCAAAATTTGTAATTAATGAACCCGGTGTCTATGATATCTATCTGAATATTCCATCGAAAACCGGTGGAGCCGTTTCTTTAACGAGCGGACCTCAATATCAGTTAAGAGCTTATCTAAAGCAGGATGACGGAAGTTACAGTGAGGCAAAACTCAGTACTTTCTTCCCTGATTATTATGGAATCCTTGGTATTGGCGGCGATACCAACACTGCAGCGTTTACCACCACCAGAATTCGTTTGAAAGCCGGAGACTATATCATATCCAGGATACATTCTCCCCTGGCAACAGTATCTGTAGTGGTTACTTTAACGGCCGCCACGGGGATTAATATTGCCAAATATTATCCACGAGAAATAATGTTCACTAAAATAAGCGATTAAAATGACCATAAAAACACTTACCCTCAAAACCATTATTCTGATCACTACAGGACAATGGGGATATGCTCAGGTAAAAATGGGCAACAGACCTGAAATCATACATCCAAGAGCTGTATTACATGTAGAAAGCAATACAAAAGGCATCATGCTCCCTGTCGTGGAAAACCATACTGAACTTCCCCATTATAATTCCGCATTACCTGATCTGTATGAAAACAGCCCTGAAGATAACGGGCTCGTGTTTTATAATAAAGAAATTAGAGATGTTGTAAAATACGATGGATACAGATGGATAGCCGCTACAGAAAAAAGTATTAAAAATTATAAAAATGTAAGCATCCTGGGCTCTAACGCTTCAGATCATACTGTTGCCAATGTATTAGGAATTACGGGGCGTCCAACCTTAGTATTTAACATTCTTAATGATATTGACAGGAATAATGTAAATAACTTGGGGGTAACCGTCAATTCTAACGGAGAAATCACCATTCCGGCCGATGGCTTTTACAGAATCAATCCATCGGTAAAAACAAGTAGTGCCGGAGGATTATCTGTAGGTAATGCAGCAACTATTGTTTCCCTGCAGGCTCTGTACGTGAATGCCCAGGGAGACGGCTGGCAAAAAATACATGAAAACAGCTTTCTCTTATATGGATTACTGGTCACAGCAGGTAGCTCCAATTCCATCAACAGTTTTTCCACTATAAAATTTCTACATGCCGGAGATCAAATCCGTCTGAGAGCAGGCATCCAAGCTGATACCGGATTGAATGTAGGAACAGGAGTTACCTTTAAAATGAGCGATAAGGATACCTTTTTATACATTGAAAAATTAAATTAATATGAGAAAGAATATATATACCATCGGGTTATTGCTAACCGCAAAGCTGGCATTTTCCCAGGTTATCATAGGCAGTCATTCAACTCCAAGTTCCCATTCCATGCTTACTGTTGTCAATAAAAAAGATCATCCTGACACCTCCAAAGGAATGATTATTCCAACAGCTGATACCGAATCTGCCTTACCTTTATATAACATACATCAGGCCGATCACTTTGACGATGACCCCACTATGCAGGGAATGATCATGTATCAGAAAGATATCAAAAGAGTGGTGGTATATGATGGTGAAAAATGGAAACCCACTTTTTATGAAGACGGAGGCAGAATAACCCGTGCCAGCATGAATCCGGCAATGCCGGAAAACGAATTGCCCTCTGTAGCCTGTATACTTATCGGTTGTGGACAGAAAGATGTTCCGTTCGGATTCTATAACAGCACATCAGATATCGATAAACTAGGTATTATCGATCCTCAGGGAACAGTGAACAATAACTTTACTAATTTCACTTTCAGAGAATCTGGCTTTTATAAAGTGCTTATCAGCTTAAAGGTAAAAACATCGGGATTGCACGTGAGCCCGCCGACCATTTCTTTCAGAGCTCTTAAAAACGGAAATGTGCTCGCCCGAAATGATGTTTCTTTAAATGAAGCTATTCTCATTACAGCCGGAGCCAACAGAGTAGGAACGATGGAGTTCCTTGCCATGTTTGATAAAGGAGATCAGCTTAAGGTACAGGTTTCAGGAGGTGTTTCTATTCTCACCGTTGCCGATGTCTATAAAATTATTCCTACAGACGGAACTTTTATAAGTATAGAAAAGCTATGATTCCAACCATCATCTGAACAATTAAAGTAATAAAAGCAGGAACCTTTCTACGAAAGCCCTGCTTTTATTACCGATGTTTACTCGCCATCTCACTGACTAATTCCCGATAATTTCTTCAAGCTGATTCAGTCCCATGGCAAAGCCTTCTTCAAAGCCCATATCAAACATTTTTTTCATTATTTCCGCTGACTGATAATGAATATTGACTGTCACTTTGGTTCCTTCTTCTACTCCCGTAAAGCCAATCAGCCATTTTGACCTGGGAAAATCTTCATTGATCATTCCTTTTTCATCACAGAAAGCACTCATCCAATCCAGGCTTCGGTGTTCTATGATCTCACCATACTGAGACTGAGAGTAATGTTTCTCTCCATCAGGTCCCACCATTGCATACAGCCAGATTCCACCTTCTTTAAAATCCTGACGCAGCGTTTCGCATCTCCAGGGCTTTGGGCCCCACCACTGATCCAACAATTCGGGCAGGGTGAAATAATTCCATACTTTTGAAACATCTGCATTGTAAATTTTCATTACATAAGCAGTATTTGAATCAAAATCTTTGTTGAAAACAATATTAGATTTCATAAATAATATTTTAATAAAGGTAATATTTTATTTATTGACCGGACTTTTCCTATGACAAGTAATACATATTCATAAATAATTGTTAAAAAACTCTGTTTTAAGAAAAAAAATACAATTTTTTGGCTCGTTTTTTGTTTATGAAGTCTTAAAACAATTAATTTTAACATTCATTTTTCGAATATATATAAGCTACAATAATGAATAATAAGTTCATCCCAATAATTTCGGTGTTTATGACGATCTCACTGATTGTTTTTGTAACGCTCCAATTTTATTGGTTGAAAGGCTATTACGGTGCGCTGGAACAGGATTTTTCCAATAAAGTTTATTCCGCCCTGGAAAACACCTCAAAGAGTATAGAGGAAATTGAGGCCGACAAATATCTGAGTAAAGACAATAGAAATACAATCCTCGCCAACAATAGTCAGCCTTCTTTAACCACCATTCAGCAGGTAGAAGATTCCGGCACCCAGAGACAAATTATCTATTCAAAAAATATCATTTCAAAAACGCAGCTGCCGATCTCGCAAAAAGGGGATTCTGTAAAGCTGACAACTTTGTATACGGATGAGGCAGCCTATAAAATTAAAAGAGACACCACGAACCGTGAGCTTCTTACAGCCGATCTGAATACGGATATTGAAAATGGAGATTACGCCATCAAGGAGTTTGTAAAAGTATATGGAAACAATCTGCCGATTGCTAAAAGAGTTGATCCGGTTATTCTTGATTCTGTAATTGCTAAAGAGCTTAAAATAAGGGGTATTACTGCCAAATTCGGGTATGGCGTTGTTGATAAAAACAACAAGCTTACCAGTGTAGCCAATAAAGTATATAAAGAGAAAAAGGACAACAACACTTATACTTATCCTCTTTTTACGGATAAAAAAGACCGTACGCTTTATAGCCTGGCATTGGTTTTTCCCAAGAAAGAATATTCCCTGGCAATGAATAACTGGCCGATGTTATTGGGGACGTTTCTTTCATTACTTACCATTTTAGGGATTTATATTATTTCCATCAATTATATGATGAGGCAGAAGAAGCTTGCTGAAGTAAAAACAGACTTTATCAACAATATGTCGCATGAATTTAAAACTCCTCTGGCGACTATTTCAGTAGCTACGGATTCTTTGGCCAATGATAAAATTGCAACAAACCCGGATAAAGTAAAATATTATTCTGAACTGATCAAGCAGGAAAATCTAAGAATGAAAAAGCAGGTAGAAAATGTTCTTAATATGTCCAAGCTTGAAAGAAACGAAGTAGAACTATTCCTGAAAGAGACCAATGTAAGGGAACTGATCAAAAAAACGACAGAGTCTTTTAATCTTATCGTAGAGCAAAGAAACGGCTCTCTTACCCAAAAGTTTAATGCAACGAATTATATTTTTAAGATAGATGAATTCCACATTTCCAATATGCTGGTCAACTTATTGGATAATGCCAACAAATATTCCCCTGAAGCACCCGAAATACATGTAGAAACAAAAAATGAAGGACACTGGTATGTAATTGAGGTGTCGGATAAAGGAATGGGAATGGAAACCCAGAATAAAACAAAGATTTTTGAAAAATTCTTCCGGGAAGAAACCGGGAATATTCATAATGTAAAAGGACAGGGTCTGGGACTGTCTTATGTGAAAAAAATTGTGGAACTGCATAAAGGACAGATTATAGTAGACTCTCACAAAGGAAAAGGAAGCAAGTTTACCATCAAACTCCCGATGAGCTAAGTGAACAAGCAATAAGACGAACAGTGATCTATAGCCGGACGGCAATGGTCATATAACAGTTATAATAAATTGTATAACCAATAACAAAATATAGGAAGATAGAGTGAGAACGTTCATTCTTATTTATTAATTTTTAATTATTAAAATTATGAGCAACAGAATATTATTAGTAGAGGACGATCAGAGTTTTGGAGCGGTACTGAAAGATTATTTAACGATCAATAATTTTGAAGTTACCCTTGCAACAGATGGAGAACAGGGTCTTAAGGAATTTACAGAAAATGAATTTGACATCTGTATTTTTGATGTGATGATGCCTAAAAAAGACGGTTTTTCATTAGCTGAGGATGTAAAAAAGATTGATAAAAATACACCGATCATTTTCCTTACCGCAAGAAACATGAGAGAGGATATTTTAAAAGGATATCAGCTGGGTGCTGATGATTATATTACAAAGCCATTTGATACCGAACTTCTTCTATACAAAATCAAAGCAATTCTTCAAAGAAGCTCTACATTGGAAAATGAAGAACAGGAACAGTTCAAAATCAGTAATATTTTCTTCGATTCAATGCTGAGACAGTTAAAAGTAGGAGACAAAGAATACAAGCTTTCTCCGAAAGAAAATGAACTTTTAAAACTTCTTTGTGTCCATAGAAATGATTTCATGCCAAGAGATCTTGCTTTAAGAAAGATCTGGAAGAAGGAAAATTATTTTACGGCAAGAAGTATGGATGTTTATATTGCCAAGCTTCGTAAATTATTAAAAGATGACGAAGGGTTAGAAATCATCAACGTACACGGAGAAGGATTCAGACTTTTAGTGAAGAATTAATTCAAAAACCGGATTATAAATAAAAAATTAGCAAAACAATTAAAAATGTTTTGCTAATTTTGTTTCATACCTATGGATATGAAAAATACATTTTTAGGCCTGATAGCCATATCACTATTGACCATTGCCTGTAAAAAAGATGAAAGGGCAACATACATACAGGAAGAAGCCGGCACCCAGCAGCCCGGAATAGCTGTTAACAGTACTTCTAAAACATCATTAATGGATCAGGCCGGCATTCAGTCTGCTTCCAATCAGGCCCCTGTTGCCACCGCTCCCGGAATGAATCCTCCTCACGGACAGCCGGGACACCGATGTGACATTCCCGTAGGACAGCCTTTAAACAGCAACCCCGCTCCGGCTCCATCACCTGCTCCAGTATCACAGAATATAACGGTTAACGGAAACAATACCATTCAGATTGACCCCAATGCTGTATCTCCCGGAAAAATTGCCATTGATAATAATGGCAAACAAGTAAAAACAGCCCCGGGAATGAATCCTCCACACGGACAGCCGGGACACCGGTGTGATATTCCTGTAGGCCAACCTTTAAACAGTAAACCTGCTCCGGCTCCACAACCTGCCCAGAATACAGCACAAGCTACTCCTGCTCCTGCAGAACAAAACCTGGTTATGGGAGAAAAACCAAAAGCAAATCCTGCGCATGGAGAACCCTGGCATAACTGTTCGGTAAAAGTTGGTGATCCATTACCATAATTTTTGTAATTTTGCAGTCATGAAGCTGTTTCACCTATTTGCAATAGTTTTTTGTTTAGGAATTTTCTTGGTTCCTAAAGATAGCTTCTATGCCCAATCTATGCAACAAACCTGCTGCAAGGCAGACACTGGAAAAAGTGATTGCTGCAAAGATCACGGCTCAAAAAATGATCATAAAAACAATGGTTCAAAACCGTCCTGTAATGATGATTGCTGCTCATCATGTATTGCATGTTTCACTTATATAGAAACCCCGTTTTCTAAAAACCTCCGGCTGGAACTTTCTTATTATAAAGCCAATAAGAATCCGGAGTTTCAATATTCAGATCCTTATTTATCAGACCGTTTAAAAGAAATATGGCAGCCGCCGAAAATAGGTTAGTTAAAAATCCCAAGTTTGTTACATCCTGTAATGAACCGTTTTTAATTAATTTAAACTTTTAAACAATGAAATTATATATTTCCAGGTTGTTACTTGGTACATTATTCTTATTTACACAATTTATTGCTGCTCAAAACCTTTCAAAAAATCAGTTCAGAGTAAAAGGGAACTGTGAAATGTGCAAAACCAGAATAGAAGGTGCAGCTAAAAAAGCAGGAGCAAAAACAGCAGTTTATTCCATAGATCTTCAGACGCTGACCCTGGAGACAGATCATATTCCGGCAGATGAAATTTTAAAGAAAGTAGCAGAGGCAGGTCATGATAATGAAAAATTCAAAGCACCTGATACAACCTATAATGGTCTTCCCGGATGTTGTCATTACGAAAGAGACCTTCAGCCTATTCAATCAGAAACCTACCCTCATCATCCTGCTAAAAAAAATAATGAATTTTATGTAAGGGGGAACTGCGGCTCATGCAAAGCAAGAATTGAAAAAGCTGCAAAAGATGCCGGGGCTGATGGCGCTGAATGGAATGCAGAAAAGCAAACTGTTACCCTGGATTTCGATTCGTCAAAAACTTCATCAGATAAAATTTTAAAAGCCATTGCTGATGCAGGCCATGACAATGAAAAGTACAAAGCAACGGACGCTGTTTATAACAGTCTTCCCGGATGTTGCCTGTACGACAGGGATTTCACCTTTGGAGAAGCTAATCCTAAAGTACATGATGAAGAGAAGGCCACCAAACATGAAAACCACGATGAACACGGAACATCACCTGCCGATGGATCTCACAGCAAAAAGGAAAAAAGCATTGACGGTGTTGTTGTAACAGGTTCCAGAGCGGCCACTTCTTTAAATAAAAAAGAGACCGGACTTGTCTTCAATATTGATAAAAAAGAACTTTTAAAGGCTGCATGTTGCAATTTATCGGAGAGCTTTGAGACCAATGCAACCGTAGATGTTTCTTTCAGCAATGCCGTTACCGGAACCAAGCAATTAAAAATGCTTGGATTGGATCAAAAATATACAAGCCTCACTAAAGAGCAGCTTCCTGAAATTCGTGGGCTGGCTTCTGCTTATGGACTGAACTTTATCCCGGGAAGATGGATAGAAAGTATACAGCTGACCAAAGGAGGAAGTACGGTAACTAACGGGTACGAAAGTATAACAGGACAAATTAACACCGAACTTTTGAAAAATGCAAAGGCTCCTGAGACTTCTCTGAACCTCTTTTCTGACTTCAACGGAAGGGCAGAAGCCAACATTACCAGCGTATCTCCCATTAATAATAAATGGTCACAGACATTTTTACTGCATGGGAACGGGACCTTCGGAAATACGGATATGAATCACGATGGTTTCCTGGACAGGCCAAAAGGAACACAACTCAACGCAGCTTACTTATTAAACTATAATGATTTGGAAAAATCCGGATTCGGGTCCCATTTCGGAATCAATTTTATCCGGGATGAGAGAACAGCCGGGCAAATAGGTTTTGATAAAAAACTGGCTCAGAACGAACAACCTGCATATGGTGTAGGTATTGATATTTCAAGATTCCAGGTCTGGAACAAAACAGGATATGTTTTTAAAGGAAAGCCTTATCAGAGTATTGGCTGGATGAACCAGTATGTATATCACCAGCAAGACAGTTTTTTTGGATTGAGGAATTATTCAGGACAACAGCATACCTATTATTCCAATCTGATTTTTGAAAGTATTATTGGTAATACCAATCATAAATACAAAACCGGAGCAAGTTTTTTATATGACGGTTATAAAGAAACCTACCTTACCGATGATTTCAGAAGAAATGAGATTGTACCCGGGATTTTTGCCGAATATACTTTAACAGGGCTAAAGTATACTTTAGTAGCGGGCGCAAGGGTTGATTTCCATAACCTGGCAGGAACACAGTTTACCCCAAGATTAAATTTCAAATATGATATCACTCCTCAGACCATCCTGAGATTGTCTGCAGGAAGAGGGTTCAGAACGGCAAATGTTTTCGCTGAAAGCCAGCACTATTTTGCTTCCAACAGAAGTATCAATATTATACCGAATGGAGGAAACATTTATGGATTAAAACCTGAAATTGCATGGAATTATGGTGCCAGCTTGCAACAGGAATTTAAGCTTTTCGGAAGAAAATCTTCCATTATTGCTGATTTTTTCAGAACGGATTTCCAGGATCAGGTATTGGTAGATCTGGACCAGTCTCCACAGCAGCTTACATTCTATAACCTGGAAGGGAAATCTTTTGCCAACTCTTTACAGACCCAATGGGATTTTACTCCTTTCAGGAACTTTGATGTAAGGCTTGCTTATAAATATTATGATGTACAGGCAGATTATACCGGAGGAAGAAGAGAGGTTCCTTTCATGGCGAAACACAGAGGATTCGTAAACCTGGCCTATGCTACCAATAAGAATGACAAAGGAGGATTCTGGAGCTTTGATACCACTTTGAACTGGGTAGGTAAACAAAGACTTCCGGACACCTCAAGCAATCCGGCAGAATTCCGGTTGCCGGTATATTCCGAATCCTACGCTGTATTGAATGCTCAGGTTTCGAGAAACTTTAATAAAAAGATCAGGGCTTACCTGGGTGGAGAAAACCTGACTTCCTATTATCAGAAAAATGCAATTGTAGATTTTAAAAATCCATTTGGAAGTTATTTTGATGGTGGAATGGTATATGCCCCGATCATGAAAGCTAATTTTTATGTTGGTCTTGATGTAACATTCTGATTTCTATTACGTAAAACAAAAACAGCACCGGACCGGTGCTGTTTTTCATTACGAAAAATTAAACTTTAAAAAAATTACAGGTTTACAATATATAGAATTAATATATACTGGTATTTTAGGCTAGTCATAAAGATCTTTCTCTATAGGAAGACAAAATATATTACCTTTTTTGACAATTTTTAAATCATCAAAATAAAAATCAGCTTCTAGGTCCTTAATTTCTTCAACAGTTTCTCCGTTGTCATAGGAGCAACTGAGATTAAACAGGTTGTCACCGATCCTTTCAAGTTCCCAGTTCTGAACTTCATCATCCAGCTCGGGAAACAGTTGTTGATCTACAATAAGGTCCAGCAGCCAGAAACAATTTTCATAAACAGCTATATCATTTACCCCTTCTGTAAGTTTGTACCCATTCTTATACCCATGCAGTTTGTTCGGAAATGTATAAATATCATATAGTTCATTAGCCGAGTTTTTAACTTTGTTATGCTTATTAGTGCTCATGAAATTATTAATTTTTGTATTTCTGGTTTAATTATTAATTTTATTCCCTTATTATTTAACATTGCTATGTTAAATTTGTTTTCTATCTTTGACAAATATAGTCTAAATTTAGACCAATTTAAGAAATTATGGACAAAATTCAAACCATAAAAGAAAGAATTTTCTTTTTCCTTGAGAAAAAGGGCATTAAAAAGGAAACTTTTTATAAAGAAACAGGCATGTCTTCCTCTAATTTTAAAGGAGCAGCATTGAAAAGTGACCTGGGTGTTGATAAACTTGCAAAAATTTTGATTGTTTATCCGGAGTTAAAGGAAAATGAGAATCTGATATGGCTTATTACCAGTAACGGTGAATTGAATCTACATTCAAACCAGGGAAAAGATCAGCCGGCTGCCGAACTTCAGCATGAAGACACGCACGAAAAACTGGGGGATTTGCTTGCCAATCTGTTTGCACAATATAATACTCAGGATAAAAGTATTTTATTTGTCCAGAACCAGATTTCAAGGATCGAGAAAAAATATGACGAAGCGATCTTACAGCAGAATAAGTATTTGGAAGAAATCTTAACCTTAGCCAAGCTTGTAGCCAAATAACCTAATTTCTATTAATAATTATTTTTTCTGAACCTCCTAAAAGGGTTTTTGTAGGAGTATTTAAAATGAGGTATCCCAGGTCTTTTGCAAAAAGCTCAAGATCCTGCATTGTAGCTATAAATCCATTATTAATTTCTTTCTTTACCAGATAAATCTTTTTTAGATATTCTTCCTCCGAGATAAGGGTCTCAGAATAATCTTCCCATAATTTATCAGAAAGTGCTACAAGAATTTTTAATCTTTCTCTATGGCTATTCATTTTCTTTAATATCATTACGTTTAAAAAGAATATTAGAGAACCTGTCTAGCGTACTATTATTAAATTTATCAAGCAAATGTAATTTTCTATAATAGTTATCCAATCTAAAAAACTAAAAAAAATGATTAGTATCAGAAGCAATATAATAGCCATATCTGCTATTGCAGATATTTTATTCTGATTAAAAAATATGAATTTTATGTAGGTTACCAAATGGAAATAACCTGCCACCAATGCCACATAAAAAGTATATCTGTTGGCTTTAAACAAGCCTCCTAAAGCTAATAATATAAAGCATGATGATATTGATAAAAAATAAATAGATGAATCAAGATCAAGTCTTCTTTCTCCGGCATTATTATCTAACTGGACATTTACATCAATAAAATATCCAACTATATTATTCAGAAATGGTAATATAGCTGAAATTAAGACAAATGCTGAAGCTATTATTTCAATAGTCAGTTTATTTAGGCCGATCCGGTTTTGTTGGATCGATTGTTTCCTGGGCTGTTGCATTGACGTCTCCTTCTTTACTGTGGGTTCCATTTAAACTATCTTTTTTAATCAGGGAGTCATCCAAAAATCTCGCAGTTTCGGCTCTGTTCATTTCAATTTTATCTCCTTTTTGACCGGCTGGTGCATCAATTTCTCCTTCTCTATCTGAACATGCTGTTACAATAGATAGTAATAAAACTCCTGATAGTAATAATCTTGCTTTCATATATATTATATTTTTTAACAACTTAAAGATAAGACTTACCTCTTAAATTTGAGCCACAAAAAATATAATAATATTTCCTACTTTAAATAATTTTATAAAAATATTTTATATCACTATTTGTTGAAACCAAATGTAATAAATATTCTTGTGTTACCATTACATAATTGCAAAAAAAATCAATACAATTAAATAAAATAACAAAAAAACAAATAATCCTGCATCAATACTACAAAATCCAAAGAATCGACAATCCTATTTCTGCCCATAATTCACTATATCGCTGTTATTTTTTTCGGAAAATTTAGAATTTTGTAATCAAAATACACCAATTATAAGTAAAACATCAGTCAAAAAATTTATTTAAATTAAAAAAACACCTATTTATCAGAATAGCTATTAAGACAGAATTTAATGTAATCTCATATAAAAAGAAATCCCATTTTAGCCTTGATAAGTATCAAGCTGCTAAAATGGGATATTTTATTTATTTTGACGGCGGACTATCTTCCAAAATCGTCCTGTACCCTTACAATATCATCTTCATCTGAAGGATTGGAGGCATCGGTATGCTGCCAGATTTCTGCAACAATTCCCCATCCGTCGAGACCAATAAGACGGTGTCTTTCCCCCTGCTGAAGTTTCACCTGGTCTTTCGGGTGGTATTCTTTCAGCTCACCTTCTTCATCGGTATTACTCCTTTTAATTCCTACTGTTCCTTCTACCACCTGCCAGATTTCAGCTCTTCTGTGATGATACTGCCAGCTGAGTCTTGCCTGGGGAGCAACGATAAGAATTTTTGGGCTCAATTTTCCTCCTATTCGCAGGCTTTCTACATCAAGCCCATCAAAGTATTGGTTGGCAAAATCCTGTGCCTGGATTTCATCAATCACAAAAAAACCGCCCCATGGTCTTGTCTGATCCTGTGCTGCAATATTAAAACCTTGTGCCTGCAGCATTTTTTCTACTCTGTCGAATATTTCTTTCTTTTCTGTACTCATACAGTTGTATTTCTATATTAAATTATTATTTGTTTGTTTCTTCTTTTGACATTGAATAAGGAAAATCTTTTTCCTGCGAACCTCTTTCTTTATTGGGCTTATTATCCATTTTAAAATCAAGGACAGCCCCTTTCATTAATTCTTTATGGCTGAGCCAGTTTCTGGAATAAGGTTGCTGGTTGACGTTCAATGATTTTACATACAGGTTTCCGGAGTTATTTTCCGGTGCATTTATCTCAATTTTCTTGCCATTCTCAAGGTGAATAGTGGCTTCTTTAAATAATGGTGCTCCTAACACATACTGATCAGTGGCTGGGGTTACAGGATAAAATCCTAAAGCAGAGAAAATGTACCAAGCAGAGGTTTGCCCGTTATCTTCATCCCCGCAATATCCATCCGGTGTTCCCATGTATAATTTATCCATTACCTGCCTCACCCAATATTGTGTTTTATAGGGAGCTCCTGCATAATTATACAGGTAAATCATATGCTGTATCGGCTGGTTTCCATGGGCGTACTGCCCCATATTCATGATCTGCATTTCACGGATTTCATGGATTACGCTTCCATAGTAGCTGTCGTCAAAAACCGGCGGTAATGAGAAAACTTCATCCAGTTTGGCTTCAAACTTCTTTTTCCCACCCATTAATGTGGCCAGACCTTCAATATCCTGGAAAACTGACCAGGTGTAATGCCAGCTGTTTCCTTCGGTAAAGGCATCTCCCCATTTGAAAGGATTAAAAGGCTTCTGGAAACTGCCGTCTTTATTTTTACCACGCATTAAACCGGTTTCTTTATCAAACAGATTTTTATAATTGTATGCTCTTTTTTTGTAAATATCAATTTCTGAAGCAGGTTTTCCTAATGCCTTTCCAAGCTGGTAAATCGCAAAATCATCGTATGCATATTCCAGTGTTCTGGCTGCATTCTCGTTGATTTTCACATCATATGGAACATACCCCAGTGTATTGTAATACCCTACTCCTGCACGGCCTACAGCTTCTATAGGTCCCTCGTTATCGGCTCCGTGTTTTACCGCCTGCCAAAGGGTTTCTATATCATAACCGCGAAGTCCTTTCAGATAGGCATCCGCTACCACGGAAGCAGAATTATTTCCGATCATTATATCAGAATATCCCGGGCTGCTCCATTCCGGTAAGAAACCTCCTTCTTTGTAGGCATTCGCCAAACCTTCCTGCATTTCCACATTAATGCCTGGATATACCAGGTTCAGGAATGGGTACAATGCACGGAAAGTATCCCAGAAGCCTGTTCCGGCAAACATTCTTCCATCAACAATTTTACCGTTATAAGGACTCCAGTGTTTTATTGTATTCCGGGCATCAATTTCATATAGCTTTTGTGGAAAAAACAGGGTTCTGTACAAAGAAGAATAGAAGGTTCTCATTTGCTGATCTGTTCCTCCTTTTACTTCTATTTTACCTAATGTTTTATTCCAGATATTTTTAGCATCGGTTTTTACCTGTTCAAAATTTCTGTTCCCGATTTCCCTGTTGAGATTCAGCTCAGCCTGTTCAAAACTAATGAATGAAGAAGCTACTTTTGCATAGACTGCTTCTTTATTTTTTAATTTAAACCCAACCACTGCGCCTGCATGATCACTCGTAATTTCCAACTGATTGTTTACGAATTTATCATCTTTCCAGCCTGTCGTCACATCAAAGTGTTTGTCAAACTGAATGATGAAATAGTTTTTAAAATTTTCATATTTCCCCGTTGAATACCTGGTTGTATATCCCAGTATTTTTCTTTCTTTAGGAAGAATTTTAATATAAGAGCCTTTATTCAATGCATCGATCACTACATAAGCGCTATCGGTTTTTGGGAAATCAAATTTGAAAAAAGCGGCTCTTTCTGTAGGAGTAAACTCTGTGGTCACATTAATATCCGCCAGATAAACACTATAGAAATAGGGAGTTGAAACCTCAGCTTTATGGCTGAACCAACTCGCTCTTTCGTCTTCTTTAAATTTTAATTTACCTACACCCGGCATCAGAGTAAATGCTCCATAATCATTCATCCAGGGAGAGGGCTGATGGGTCTGTTTAAAACCTTTTATTTTGTCAGCATCATAAGTATAGGCCCATCCATCGCCCATTTTGCCCGTTTGCGGGGTCCAGATATTCATTCCCCAAGGAAGGCCTACCGCCGGATAGGTATTTCCGTTGGATAAAGAAGGTTTAGACTGGGTTCCCATTAATGGGTTCACATAATCTACGGGAGACCCGGTTTGTGCAAAAGCCCAGGCTTGTAATAAGAGAAAAAAGGTAGAAAATAGAGACTTCATTGTATCGTTTCGTTTAGTTTGTTGACACTTTTTTTAATGCATAGCTGGCAGCGCCCAAAATGGCAGCATCTTCAAAAATAGCAGAAATCCTGACTGGCAAACTGATGTTATTCTTTGCTAAATTTTCAGTAAATCTTTTTTCAAAATAAGGATAAGCCTTTGCAATATTGCCTCCTATAACTAACACTTCCGGTTTATAATGATCCACGTATTTCACGATAAACTCAGAGAAGGAGTCTGCATATTCATCAAATATTCTGGTTTGTATTTCTACAGGTTTATCCAACAGATCTTTGGTTCCGGAAATTTGTTCACCCGTTAATTCTGCGTAGTAATTAACAAACCAGCGTGTTGCCAGATAATCTTCACAAATAGATTTTTTGAAAGGTGAATCCCATAAATCTTCATCTGTTGCCAGTTCACCATTATAAAAAAGTAGTTCCCAGTCCTGTCCCAAGAGTCACTCCAAAAACTTTTTGGAATCCTTGCACACAGCCTCCGAAAACTTCGCCTTCCATAAAAGCTGCCGCATCATTTACAAAATGAATCTGATCTTTAGAAATAGCCAATCTTCCGGCCAGTTCGTTTTTGATATTGATCTGGTAGATATCGATAAATTTTCCTTGCTGCATCAGGGATATTCCATTTTCATAATCGAAAGGTCCGGGCATTGCAATTCCTATTAAAAGATCATCTTTATTCAAATCATGGGCTGCTTTTTTAATGGCAGAAACCCATGCTGAAAAGATAGTTTCCCTATCGTCAAAAGAATTGACATGCTCTCTTACATATGTTGAAGAAATAATTTCACGCTTTTCCGCGCTCACCTGAGCCAGCGTAATATGAGATCCTCCAATATCTATTCCTAGTATATTTTGCATTATTTTTCGCTTTATTTTACTTTCCAATATATCTGTGACTGAAAACAGGCAAACAAGAATAGTTAACCTGTCTGTTTTCTAAATCCCAGACTTTACAATTTTTCAGTCAGGAAATTTTGTAAAGATAAGTACCATCGACTAAATCCTGTGTATTACCTATATTATTATTTTAATTAATATTCGTTTTAGATAAATTTCCGGAGAAGCCAGGGAGCCGAAGTAACCGAAAAATCACCGGGCCTAAACCCGATGATTGATTAATTATTTTATTATTAATTTTTCACTTTGCTTCAGGCTTCCATCCTGAGATTCAAAGCGGACAATATAATTTCCTGCTGAAAGGCCGGATATATCATACTGATTATTTCCTGCTGTTAATGTTTTTGTTACCACAACATCACCCTTAAAATTATAAACCGTTAGTTTTCCTTTACTATATTCTTCAGGAACAGAAATACCAAGTGCTGAAGAGGTATTTACCGGGTTCGGATAGAGTTTTATTTGCTCTTTAGCGGTTATTTGTTCTGATATTTTTTGGCTTTCAACCATTCCGGCAGATTTCTGGGTGCCGGCCGGACACGGTACATCTGTTACCCAGCTTGAAGCATTAGTGCCTGTTAAAGTTAATGACATTCCATTTCCTGAGGTATCCTGTACTGATGAACCTGTTCCTTCATTAAATTTCCAGTAGGCTGCAAGAGTAGACGCTGGAACTGATACTCCACACATATTCTGGCTGATTTCCGTCTGGCTCAATGCCCGCTTCCAAACCCGGACCTCATCTATTTTACCATTGAAGTTCCGGGAAACATTATATAAATATCCTACATTGAAAGCTCCGTTTGAATTAACGTTTCCTGCTTGGGCTTTGCTTGCATCCAAAACTCCATTGATATACAATTTCATGGTAGCCCCATCGTATGTTGCTGCAACGTGGTACCATGTATTGGCGCTCAAGGCTGTAGTGGAAGCCAGTTTTTGCTGTACATTATTGATGCTTACCACAAACTGAAGCTTATTGTTGGCAAGGTTCCCGTCTCCTAATCGTAAAAATGCGGAATTGTTATCACCTACTTCTGTACCCATAATGGAAGAGATGTAGGGGAATGCTGATTTGAAAGATGATGGTTTTATCCAGCCTTCAAAAGATAATGCAGAACCGCTTAAATTGATATTTCCGGCAGCTCCTGATGTTGTACTTCCGTCTAAAGAAAGGGCGTAGGAACCTGTAGGTATTGTTGTTCCGCTTCCGCTGTTAAATCTTGGCGCAAACATATAAGTGCTTTTCACACTACAATTGGTTCTTATTCTCCAATCATATTCTGTATTTACCGTTAATCCTGATACCGTTACAGAGGTTCCGCTTACGGCAGTAGCAACGCTGGTCCAGGTAGCAGATGAAGCGGGCTTATAGTCTATATCATAAGTACTGGTTCCTACGGCAGTCCAGTTCAGTTTTGCACTTGTCCCTGTAAGATTGCTTGTATATAATCCGATAGGGGCATCGCAATTTGTTCCCTGTGTCCATGATTGTAAAGAACCACTTAAAACGGTTTGTTCTCCGTACAGTGTCTGGGTACCTGCAGAAAGCTGCGATGCCTGATTGGTTCCTTTTAAATCATACCAAAGATATAATCCGTATCCTCCGGTTTTGGTTTGACTGGCAAGGCTGGTTGTCGTTGAGTTAGAAGTGTTTCCTAACCAAACCGCAGCTGGGGAAATCTGGGCTTTCGTAAGAGGGGGAACGTTGGGTGCGGAAAATGTTCCATAGTTGGCATTCCAGCTGTAGTTGACATAGTCTCCCACTCTGCTTCCATTCCAGGATAGTCTTGAAGCTGCGGGGCCATAGTAATAAAATGTGATAAGCTTGTCCGGTAAAAGGGCTCTCAGTTCCTGGACGAGCATTACAAAAGAACTGTCATTAGGCTGTCCGGTTCCGTTATTACCATATTCCGAATATTCATCATCGAAATCGATCCCGTCCAATCCGTATGTATTGACAGTATTGGCCAGTTGTAATGCAAAATCTCTGGCAGCCTCGCGGGTAGGAAAATTGCAGATACCGGCTCCCTGGTGATTTCCCAGAATAGTCAGTACTACTTTCATTCCTTTTTGCTGAAGGGGTTTGATGTATGTATCCGCATTGGTCAATACTTTGGTCACATTGTTATTGCTATACAAATAAGCCCTTCCACGGTTTGCATCATAATTAATATTAGCCGCAAAAATATTTACAACATTAAATAAATAGCTATTTGATGTCTGCAGTTTGTACGCCCCTGCGTTAAGGATGTTATTGTTATTTACTTCTACATAGCATATTCCTGCGGGATTAAGCTGTTGTGCATTCAGTAGAGAGCCGGCCTGGAGGATCAGCGCCATCAGTGTAATAAAAATTGATTTTTTTTTCATTGTATATTTATTTTAAGGTTTGGTGTTTTCAATTTTATACAGCACTCCCCCGGCATCCTTCTTTTTCAAGAAAGACACCTTATACAAAAGGGCAATATAAAAGGGTGGACTATGTCAGTAGCTCCGGATTTTCATTAAATGTTTTCCATAGTAATTCTCCAAACAATGTATTGGACCATGCAAACCATTCCCTGGTAAACTTTTTATCATCATCTTTATGGAATGATTCATGCATAAATCCTGTCCCGCCATGGGTTTTCTGCAACGTATCAATACACCATTTAATCTCACCTTTATCCTTTGTGGTAAGGGCTTTCATAATGATACTCATCGGCCAGATCATATCGAGACCAATATGTGCCCCTCCGATTCCTTCCGCCAGTTTACCTTTGAAAAAGAATGGATTATCTTGTGACCATACATATTTTCTTGTATTCAGGTAGACAGGATCGTCTTCCTTTACGGCTCCTAAATATGGTAATCCCAGTAAACTAGGGCAGTTGGCATCATCCATCAGGTTATAACTTCCAAAACCATTGACTTCAAAAGCGTATATTTTCCCATATTCAGGATGGTTGTAAATTCCATATTTTTTAATGGCTGCATCCACCTCATCGGCAAGACTGGTTAATTGCTGAGCCAATGTTTTTTCATTTTTGATTTGCGAAACCATTTCCGCTGCCTGGCGAAGACTTACTACCGCAAATAAGTTGGAAGGGATCAAAAATCCGTAAATCGTAGCATCATCACTCGGACGGAACATTGAGCTGATTAGCCCAACCGGCTTCGTAGGATAACCGTAGCCTCCCATCGGCACTCCGTCTGTAGCCCACGCTGTGGTACGTTCAAACTTGTAAGGTCCAAGATCTTTTTTCCTTTGCTGCTCTGTAAATGTTTGCAAAGTAAGCCTGATCCCCTGCAGCCAGTTATTATCAAACGGTTTCGTATCTCCTGTTGTTTTCCAGAAATGGTAAGCCAGACGAATAGGGTAACACAGGGAGTCTATTTCCCATTTTCTTTCGTGGGTTCCCGGTTTCATGTCCGTGTGGTCATATTCTTTCCACTTGCTTATTTTTTGATCATCATTATAGAAAGCATTCGCGTATGGATCTTTCAGAATAAACGTGGTCTGTTTATGAATTACTCCTGAGATCAGCTTATGAAGTTTTTCATCTTTCTTTGAAAACTGCAGATAGGGAAAAACCTGGGCGGAACTGTCACGAAGCCACATTGCATCAATATCTCCTGTAATTACATATGTATCCGGTTGTCCGTTATTTTCACTATAGAAAACTGTAGTATCTAAAGTATTGGGAAAGCAGTTTTCAAACAGCCACGACAGTTCTTTATTTTTAACTTTTTTCTTAAAAGCCGTTATCGCACTTTCTACCGATTCACTGGTAAAATGTCTCTTATCTTTAGGGACCCGTACTACAGGAAAATCTCCCAGGTCCAGTGTCTTTGCAAAGACATTTTGAGTAAACAGCAATCCGGCTCCTGCCAGTGCACTTGTTTTAATAAAATTTCTCCTTTCCATTGATACTTTCGTTTATTTCTTTATTTTATTCGTTTTATTTTACAGGTTTACTACCCATTACAAATCTCAGTTCCCCGCCGTTCATAATATCACTATGATTAATCTCCCAGCTTTTGAATTCTTTTCCGTTCAGATACATTTTCTGCACATAGATATTTTTATCGGAAATTTTATCGGCAATGACCGTAAATGTTTTTCCGTTTTCAAGTTTGAGTGATGCCTTCGGAAACTGAGGAGCTCCGATGGCGTAGACAGGCTTCCCTGGTGTTACAGGATAAAACCCTAATGAGGAGAAAATATACCAGGCAGACATTTGCCCGCAGTCTTCATTGTTGACTATCCCGTCTGGTTTCGCCGCATACATATTGTCATGGATGTATTTTACCATTTTCTGGGTTTTATAAGGGCTTCCTGCATAGTTGTACAAATAAGGTACATGATGCCCGGGCTCATCCCCAAATCCCAGTGAACCGATAAATCCTGAAATGTCGACATGCTGTTCTCCCTGCATATTCAGGGCTTCTGTAAAAGTTTTATCCAGCTTTTCTTCAAAGCCTTTTTTTCCTCCGTACAGATTCATCATTTCATCAATCTGGTGCGGCACAAAGAAGTCATAAGCCCAGATATTTCCGGAAACCCAGTGAGGCTGTAATTTTTTCCAATCGTTTAAGGCAAAATCGGGGATAAATTTTCCATCTTTTTGTCTTGGCCAGAAATGGTTGTTTTCTTTATTAAATGTATTCAGGAAATTCATAGAACGCTTTTTATAAACTTCAGCTTCGTCCTTTTTTCCTAATTTTTCAGCAAGCTGCTGAATACACCAATCATCATAGGCATATTCCAGGGTTGCAGAGACAGATGCTCCGTTTTCCGATGGGGTATAGCCCAGTTTGATATAGTCGTTAAGGCCTCCACCTCCATCGCTGCTGCTCATTTTATCGGTTAAAGAGGCGTCCTTCATGGCTGCAAAAGCTTTTTCGGCATCAATTCCCGGTACTCCTTTAGAAATAGCATCCCAGATAACCGATACGCTGTGGTACCCCAGCATACAGAAGTTATCATAACCGCACAACTCCCAGATCGGCATATGATCTTTACGGTCTGTATAACGGCTTATCAGGGAGTTTGCAAACTCTTTGGTATGTTTCTGATCCATAATGGTCAGCAACGGATGTGTGGCTCTGAAGCCGTCCCAATACGAGTAAGTGCTATAGTTGGTAAACCATTTGGTATTCATATTTTCCTGGGCAGCGACATAGTCTCCGTTAACATCCATATAAAGATTAGGGGCGATGAAAGTATGATAAACTCCGGTATAGAAAATTTTTCTCTGGTCATCCGTACCTCCTGTTACCTGGAATCTTCCGATAAGATCTCGCCATGTTTTCTGGGCAGTCTCTTTGGCCTGGGCAAAGCTGACATTTTTGGCTTCTGTATCAAAATTCTCCTGGGCGTTCTCTGTACTTACCGGAGATAAGGAAACCTTTACTTCAATGCTTTCATTATCTTCAGTAGCAAATCTTACAAAAGCTTTGGCATCTTTGGCAAGAGCTATTTTTTCATTATTTTTTATTTTGCCTTCCGAGTAAACACCATACGATGTAAACGGTTTCGAAAACTCCATTACAAAATAGGCAAACCTTTTTCCTCCCCATCCATTACTGTAGCAATATCCTTTAATTTTGTTATTTCCTTCTATACTTACCAGGGTGTGGTAAATATTTCCGAAGATCTTATTGGTAGGATCAATAATGATATTGGATTCCTCACTTTTCGGAAATGTATATTTATGAAAACCTACTCGCGGGGAAGCTGTCAGTTCTGCTTTAATCCCATAGCTATCCAGCATTACAGAATAATATCCCGGTGATGCGGTTTCTTTTTCATGGCTAAATGTTGACCGGTAGCCTGATGAAGGGTTATCTTCTGTTCCCGGAGTCATTTTTACCTGACCTACCGTTGGCATTACCAAAATATCTCCGAGATCTGCCCAACCGGTTCCGCTAAGATGATTATGGCTGAACCCCATAATGGTCTTGCTGCTGTAATGATACCCGGAACACCAATCCCAGTCACCACTTTTTGTATTCTGATCAGGGCTTAGCTGGATCATTCCAAAAGGAGTGGTAGCTCCCGGAAACGTATGCCCATGTCCTCCTGTACCAATGAAAGGATCTACCCAGGATAAAACATCATTCTTATTTTGCTGGGCATTGACTACAGAAACCAGAGTGGTAAAAAAACAGATAAGCAATTCTTTTTTCATGATAAAAGTATCAGGATTTTTTAATTTAAAAGTTGGGTCTAAAATAGGAAAACCATTACAAAGATCCCAACAATAAAGGGAATTAAGCTGATCATCCTATTAAAAAACTTTATATTCTTCAGATTGAATTCTTTTTCATAAAATCAATAATTTCTGAAATATATCCGAAGGCAATCGCTACTACCGTATCGGCAGCGCCATAATACACGGTAACTTTATCCCCTTCTGTGAGTGCTGCACACGGGAAAACTACATTTGGTACGTCTCCTGTCAGCTCATACAATTCTGCCGGAGCCAGTAAATAGGGTTTGGTCCTGTACAACACTTTTGCAGGATCTTCAAGGTCCAGCAATGCTGCCCCCATTGAATAACGGAATCCCCTGCAGGTATTGATTACCCCATGGTAAAACAACAGCCATCCTTCTTCTGTTTTTATAGGGACCGGCCCTCCACCAATCTTTGTACACTGCCATGCACTGTCTTCAAATGGTGTTACTTTCATTACACAACGATGTTCACCCCAATATTTCATATCAGGGCTGTAGCTGATATAAATATCCCCGAAAGGCGTGTGCCCGTTGTCACTCGGACGGCTCAACATTGCATATTTACCATTGATTTTTTCCGGGAAAAGAACTCCGTTCCGGTTGAATGGAAGAAATGCATTTTCACACTGGAAAAATTCTTTAAAATCAAAAGTATATCCGATTCCGATCGTAGGACCGTTGTATCCGTTACACCATGTTATCCAGTAACGGTCTTCTATGAATGTTACTCTCGGATCATATTTGTAATCAGATTCGATCATCTCGGTATTTCCGGCCTTCATTTCAATGGGATCATGATTAATATCCCAATGGATTCCATCTTTACTGAAACCAGCAAAAATATTCATCTGTACTGCTTTGTTGTCACATCTGAATACTCCTGCAAATCCATCTTCAAAAGGAATTACCGCACTGTTGAATATACTGTTGGACGTTGGTATCGCATATCTGTTAATGATCGGGTTTTCGGAAAACCTCCACATAATATCACTGCAACCTTCCGGGCGATCCTGCCAAGGGATCATTACTGATTGAGCTGTCATAAAGTATTTTTACTTTTTATTTTAATTGTTTGAGTAATGTGTTATTTAAACCTAACAGGTTTTAAAAACCTGTTAGGTTTAGTGTTTGTTTAATTATGTTCTTCTTTATTTTCTGAATAAGGAAAAGGAACAAATAAGGTTACAAGGAATGCAGGAACTGTAGCAATCAGCACCCAGATAAAGAATAGTTTATATCCTACCCAGTCACTGATCATTCCGCTGAACATCCCCGGAATCATCACTCCGAGGTTCATAATTCCTGTAGCAAATGCATAATGGGCGGTTTTGTGTTTCCCCGGAGCAATCTGCTGCATCATATACAGCATTAATCCTACAAAACCGAATCCATACCCGAAATATTCCACCACTACGGCAATCCCTACAGGTAAAAGATCATCAGGCTGATAATGGGCCAACAGTGCGTATACCACAAACGGGATATTGAATGCACAACACAGCCATATCAATGATTTTTTCAGCCCGCGGGCCGAAATAAAATACCCGGCTAATACGGATCCTAAAATAAATGCTGCTGAGCCGTATGTTCCGTAAATAAGTCCTATATCTGATGTAGATAGTCCTAATCCTCCTGAAGATCTTGGTGCTTTAAAAAACAAGGGTGCTATTTTAATTGCAAAACCTTCTGCAAAACGGTATAATATAATGAACAATACACACCATACAATCTTGGGTTTGGTAAAGAAGGAGGTAATTACCTCCCACAATTCCTTACGAACATTTCCTGCTGTTTTCCCTTTTTTTTCTTCTTTATTTTCTTTGGGCAAGATCCATGAATGGTAAATTGCCAGGGCAAAGAAAACAGCTGCATAAATGCCCATGATGATCATCCAGGCATGCGTCACTCCTTTTGTTTTTTCCAATACCCCTGCAAAATAAACCAACGCTCCGCTGCTGATAATTTTCGCCAGGTTATAAAAAGCCCCCTGCCAGCCGATGTATTTTGCCTGTTCTTTATTTGTAAGGAAACTGATATAGGTGCCATCCGCCACAATATCATGTGTGGCTCCACAAAAGGCAATAATGGCAAACAGAGCAATGCTATATTTGAAAAAACCAGGTAAAGGAAGGCTTAATGCCACCAGGGCAAACAAAATTCCTATGGCAAACTGGGTCGCAACAACAAAGAACTTTTTTTGTTTTACAGATCTCCAGAAACGGGCTCCAAAGTGGTTTTAATGTCCATGAAAACATAATAAGGGCCGTCCAGAACGTAATCTGAGAATCTGAAATACCCATATCCTTATACATAATCCCGGAAACCGCATTAATTGTTACAAAAGGTACTCCCATTGCAAAGTATAATGTGGAAATCCAAAGAATAGGATGAATCAGACGAATTCCGGAGTTGTTCTTTCCCATATTAAAAATAAGATTCTAAAGAAACAAGACATCTCAAAAACTCTATTCCGGTTTAAAACGAAACTATAAATTTATTGGAGATATACTCCTCCCGAAATGAGTCAAATAGTTATTTGAACCTGAGATGTCTCTGTATATATTAAAAAATGTTTTGGCTTCTTATTTCTTATCCCACCATAATTTAGTTCCTCCATTATCCGGCCCGTTAAGTGTAGCAGCAGCTTTTTGATACCCGATTGGATTATTGTTACGGTATTTTGTTGGGATCGGTATTCTTCTTATCATTTTATCCGTATCAATACTTCCCTGACTGGAGTTCAAAATATTTTTAAATAATATTGGATAGCCCGTTCTTCTTTGTTCCGCCCAGGCTTCAGATCCATCGGGGTATAGAGCCAACCATTTCTGAGTCATAATCCTTTCAAGTTTTCTTTCCGGATTATCCGTTTCGTTCCATTTTATGGTAATTGTACTTAACATTGGATTTCCTGCCGGAACATTATTAACAGTATTTTTAGGGTCAATATAAGGCTGTTCCATGGAAGTATCATCCGCAATATATGTCCCATAATCGGCACTTTTCCCCCATTCTTCCATGGATATTCTTACTCCCGTTTCATAGTTGCTTTTCGCGTCACCAGCTCCAGCATACCCAAACAAAGCGGCCTCGGCCTTTAAAAACCAGGTTTCTGCGGCTGTAAATATTTTTCCTTTTCCATTCTGATTTCCCGGGGCGAAATAAGCTCCTCCGGCTGCATCCGCCAATGGAACAGAATAATTAACATAAAAAGTTTTATCTCCTTTCAGGTCAATACCTTGACGAATACCAATATATTGTCCTGCTACTGCAGGATCTGTTGCTTTAAAGGCATAGGCACTGATTCTAGGGTCTTTGAATCCATTCAGATATGCTAAAAGGGGGGCTCCTGATCTGCAATCTCCCCAATCGTAGATCACTCCTCCTATAGGTGAAGGAGTTCCATAATTAATTAACGCATTGTCAATATTACTTTCAATAAGGCCAGCCGGAGAGGCAAGTGCTTCCTCCGCGTACTTTTTGGAATCTGCAGGAGCTGCATATCGCATTCTCATAGCAATTCTGAACTTAAGAGAATTGGCAAATTTTACCCACTTTATCTGGTCTCCTCCATAAAATACATCAGCAGATTTCATTACAGCCTTGTCTTCAACAGCTATATTCGTGTTTTGAAGTACTGTAATAGCTTTGGTTAAATCTGCAATAAAATAATGATAGGCATTTTCCTGAGAATCAAAATCAGTAGACCCATCACTATTAGGCTTGTTAAATCTGCTATAAATTACCGGACCATGTACATCGGAAACTTTAAGACTGGCAACGACTTTGATAATATCCATAATGGCCAAAGATTTATCAAAGTTATACCCAGGATAAGTTTTCTCCATAACAGCCTTAAAAACATCTTTTTTGTTAAGAATATCTTCCAATTGAGTAATCATAATCCTTTCATTCCAGTTATCCATCATAAAATAAGTGGAGTTGAAATTATTTCCGTTGAAAGGATTAGAAGTACTAAAATACCCACTAAACATATCTGCATTCAAATTCTGTTGCAACTGATAAACGCCAAGATTATAATGGACTAGACCTCTTTGCATTAACTTCATAGAAGCCACCAGTTGACCAAAATCAGCATTAAGCTGCTCATCACCCAAACCAGGAGTATATTCACTATTAATTTTATCAAATTCACTCGTACAGCTTACAGTAAACAGGCCTGCAGCCATTAATAAATAAAACGCTTTATATTTAAAATATTTTTTTCATAACTACAGATTTAAAAATTTAATTTCACTGAAAATCCTAATGATCTCGTTATTGGAATTCCAAAAATATCTACTCCAACGCCTCCCGGGTTTACTCCTGAAACTTGTTCAGGATCAAAAGGAGCTTTCTTATATAAGAAGAAAAGATTTGTTCCGATGAAACTTACTGTAGCGTCTGTAAGATATTTTGAATTCAGTTTGAAGGTATAAGATACAGATGCCTGTCTCAATCGTACTGCCGTAGCTTTATACATATAGGCTTCAGTTAACGGATCTCTGCCTCCTACACTTGAATAATATGCTTGAGCATCTGTTTTTCCGTTATATGGCGTTCCATCCTCTTTAACTGCATTTTCTATAACAACACCGCCGGCATCACGCGCATCTGCAGATGCTTTACTTACTCCTAGCTGATCATTCATCGCCTGGGTAATGCTCAGGACCTGACCCCCGAACTTACCATCTATAAGGAAGCTCACATTAAGATTCCCAATATTGAATGTATTATTAAGACCAAGCATAAACTTAGGATTTGGATTTCCTAAATATTCTCTATTGGTGGTTCTTCTAGGAACCCCGTTCTCATCTACAATAATACGTCCCTGATCATCTCTTAAAAAAGCAAATCCATAAATATCTCCAAAAGATCCTCCTACTTTAAGTCTATTATAACCACTTCCTACTAATTCAAGGCTAATATTAGAATCCTGGAAGTACTTTACAGGAAGCAATTCTATAATCTTATTTTTATTGGAAGAAGCATTAAAAGTAGTAGTCCAGCCAAATTTCTGACCTTTAAAAATATCATAAGAAATAGCAGACTCAAATCCTGTATTTTGAATATTTCCTGCGTTGATTGTTACCTTTCCATTGTTATATGGATCTCCAAACCCTACTGCGCTCACATCTTTCAGCATCTGGTTCGTCGTATTTGATCTGTAATAGGTAAAATCGAAGCTTAACCTATTGTTTAAAAATCTTAATTCTGTTCCGGCTTCAAAAGTTTTGTTAAGTTCAGGTTTTAACCAAAGATCTTTAAATTCTTCCCCTGTAATTGGTGAACCACTGAAGCCTACAGGTGTTCCTGCATCAAAACCACTGATATGATTGATCAGAACAGGATCCAGGGCATTACCTACCCTAGCATAAGAAGCTCTTACCTTCCAGAAACTAATAGGTTTAGGAAGAGTGAAAATATCCGATAGAATGGCATTAGCGCCCACAGATTGATAATCAAAAGAAACATTGGTTTTACCATACAGATCAGCTAAAGTGGATGACCAGTCATTCCTGTATGTTAAATCGAGATACACCAATTTCTTATAACCAATCGTTGTACTGGCAAATACAGATTGGTCTTGTCTGTTTCCATTATATATCGTGTATGAAGCTACACTTTCATCACGCTCTTTTGGCCAATATAAATTATTAGCAGTAAACAGATTAGGTAACTTCAATAAACTGTTATCGATTTTAGAAGTTAAAGAACGTAAATCTGAAATGCTCGCACCTACCGTAAAATCAAAACTTATATCATCTGTGATATGTGGTGATCCAAGTAATATTACATCACCATATTTTGTTGTACGTTCAATCGTATTTTTAATAAGCCTACCATTTTTTTTTACCATCATAGGTTCCCGGCAAAACAGTAGAAAGAGAATATGCAGAAATTTGTCTTTCTGTATCAGAAAAATAATAACTATAATTTCCTCTGGCCTGAATATTTAGCCAGCTATTAATTGCATAATTTAATGAAGCTGATCCGTAAAAAATTTTTATTAGTTGTGGTCACCGGGTTTCTATTCAGCACCCACATCGGATTTTGGTCCTCGGTAGAAAACACCCCATTAGAATCTATGTTCCACCAGTTTTGAGCAGGCAGGTTTCTTGATTTGTCCAAATATGAATAATTATTTGCATAATAATCAAAATCTACTCCTCTTGGTAACCAATATAAGCTTGTGAGTGGAGAAAACCATCTTCCGGGAGATATCCTGTTTTTAGAATCCTGTAAAGAAGCCATTACATTAGCCTCTAAAGTAAGCTTATCATCTAAAAATTTACTTGAATTTTTAAAGTTGATATTATATTGTTTAAAATTAGAAGTTGGGATGATGCCTTCATTGGTTGTATTACCTATAGAGAAAAAGTTTTGTGATTTTTCATTTCCGGCACTGAAGGTAAGACTATTGGTTAAAGTAGTTCCGGTTTTAAGAAAATCTTTTACATAGTCTTTGGAAGCTCCTTTCACTCCCCAGCTGCTTTCAGAACCAGGAGTACGAGTAGCGGGGTCATGTGGAGTAGTTTGAAGATAACTGTATTGAAGTTTCGGCAAATCATATGCCTTGTCAAAAGTGAGACTGGATGTAAAAGATAATCTACTTTTTCCTTTTGAGCCTTTTTTAGTTGTAATTAATACTACACCATTACCTCCCTGGGCCCCATACAATGCTGATGCCGAAGCCCCCTTCAGGAAATTAATACTTTGTATATCCTCCGGATTAATCATACTGAAAATATCCCCGGTGTCCGGCATTTGAGAAAATACCATCGCATCCGGACCTCCGGTATTATTAATAATTGGTATACCATCTATTACAAAAAGGGGCTGGCTGTTTCTTGTAGACTTATCTCCACGCATTACTATCCTTACAGACCCTCCTACACCACCATTGGTTTTATTAATTTGTACATTGGAAACTTTCCCGTTGATTGAATTTAAAAGATTGGGCGTTTTCACTTCTGTCAGCTCATCTCCACCGATTTGCTGGCTGGAGTATGTTAAAGATCTGGCTTGCCTTTTAATCCCCAAAGAAGTAACAACAACCTCCTGAATATCGGTTGTCTTAGTGGTGTCGGTTGTTTTTTTTCTCCTGAGCGTTGGCTGCAAGGGAAAAAACTAATAGAACCGGTATAACTGCTTTTCTCATAAGGTTTAGATTAGTTAGAGTTAGTTGAAAATCAATTACATCGCTTTAAATAATTCCTTAGTGTTTAATACAAAAAATTTTTCTTTTTAAGCAACAATTTGCTCTTTATGCATTAAATAATTTAAAGTTTTGTTAAGATTTAATTCATATTAGCAAATCTAAATTTTGTTGACAGTCCGATATAATACTATTTTATCATAAAACGATATTATTTTTTCAGGGAATTCAAACAACCTTAGCTAACATCCTAACCACAAGACACTTATAAACAAACTCAAACCACATAAAAAGAGGATTTATTCTACTTTTTATTAACAATAAAATCCGGACGCACAGGTCCGGATTTTGGGAGTATATAATTTTATAGCATGGGCATTATTCAATTTTTTTAACACCTTTAAACTGTTCCTTAAATTCCGACGGGGTCGTTTTTTTTGATGGATTTAAAAACTTTATTAAAATTGGCAATATTATTAAAGCCTGCCTCAAAAGCAATTTCAAAAACAGTGAGATTTTTCTCCATCAGCCAACGGGCTGCATAGCTGATTCTTATCTCATTAAGATAATTCACAAATGTTTTACCTGTCCTTTTTTTTAATGAATCTGTTGAACGTCACATTACTCATATTCACAAGAGAAGCCACTTTGCTCAATGTTATTTTATTTTCAAAATTTTTTATGAACGAAGTCGTGTACAATCTTCATTTTATCATTATCGGCAAAAGTTTCCAATTCTATACTATATGATGATAGAAACTTTTTATCTTCTGCAACGGCCAATTCGTTGAGGATCTTCATAATCTCTATAAACGATTCAAAACTATTCATTTTTGAGAGATTCAAAAACGAGTCTTTTAGTTTTTCTGCAGTCTCAGTAGAAAACAGGATTCCCCTGATGGAATCTTTCATCAGATTATTAATAGGTTTCAGGATATTCTTCTCCATTAATGCCTGATGAAAGAAATCCTGATTGAATTGTATGGTAATCTCGTGGGTTTTTCTGTTTTTACACCGGTAGTTTGCCCAACAATGCGGCAAATTGGGGCCTACCAATACCAGTTCAATATTTCCTATCTCACCTGTATGGTCACCTATCATTCTGCGGTATCCTTTTCCCTTATATATAAAATTAATTTCAATTTCAGGATGATAATGATAAGGGAAATCAAACGACGCCTTGATCCTGTCAAACACAAGAAAACTATCTTCCGGAGAAAGTGGAGTTATTTCCCTCAAAATATTTTCTAATTCACTCATTCACCTTTTTTGAAAAATTATATAATATAAACCGCAGTACAAATCTTTGTAAAATTGATAAAATAATATCAATGTAAAAAACATATTTTGTTTTTTTTCATTCATCATATACTTTCAATAGATGAAGAAAGTACCGTCTGAATCATTGAGTCCTTTTGCAATCACACTTTTTCGTATCTTTAAAAATCATTATTAAATTAAACCACAAAATATTATGAGACGTAACGCAACAGCCGTTTGGAACGGTACCATCAAAGAAGGAAAAGGGCATTTAACTACCCAAAGCACCACTTTTAAATCAAACTCAGTATTCTTTTAACAGCCGTTTTGCGGATGGCGTGGGAACAAATCCGGAAGAATTATTAGCGGCTGCCCATGCAGGATGCTTCACTATGAAATTAGATGCGGAACTGTCACAGGCAGGTTATCAGCCTGAAGAGCTAAAAACAACTTCTGTCATCACCCTGGACCCCAATATCGGAAAAATCACTAAATCAGAATTGACTTTAACGGCTAAGGTTCCGGGAATTTCAGAAGAAGAATTTCAAAAATATGCTAAAATTGCAGAAGAAGGATGTCCTGTAAGTGCTGCCTTTAATTTTGAGATTACACTGAATGCCACCTTAGAACAGTAATCACTTACTCTATTAAATCTGGGTTCAGATCTGCTCAGATTTAATTTTCAATTAAAATATACCATTTGGTATATTTTTGTATATTTGTATTAGAATTAATTGTTTACATGTCTAAAGCAGAGAAAACAAAACAACTCATTATTGAGAAAACAGCGGCTCTTTTTTAATACAAAAGGCTACATCGCCACATCTCTTTCAGATATCACCCAGGCTACCGGACTTACAAAAGGAAGTATTTATGGAAATTTTGAAAATAAAGATGAAGTCGCTATTGAAGTTTATAAATATAATGCAGGCTTACTAAGCCAAACTATCAACCGTTCATTTGGGGATGAATATCCTACTGCTGTAAAGAAACTTAAGGCTTTTGTGGATTTTTACAGGAAAAACTGGCCGATTGTGTTTTCAAACGGAGGCTGTCCTCTGATGAATGCAGCAACTGAAGCAGATGATTCTTTTCCGGCTCTTAAAAAACACGTTAAAAACTCTTTTACGATATGGATGACGAAAGTATCTGAAGTGATATTACAGGGGCAAAAAACCGGAGAAATTAGTAAAAAAGTAAGTGCTGAGCAATATGCCTCACTATTTATTATGCTTATCGAAGGAGGAATACTGCTTTCGAAAACGCTGGGAGATCAAAGCTATCTGGATCGTGCTTTGGATAAAATTTCCCATATGATTGACCATGAATTAACAATCCTTCCATCATAAATTTACCCTTATGGAAACAAAAAAAGTGGCTATTGTAGGATACAACAGAATCCCATTTGCCAGAATGAATACTGCCTACACGGAACAAGGAAACCAGGAGCTATTATTAGTTGCTTTGAATGGTCTTATAGACCGTTATCACTTAAAAGGCAAACGGCTCGGGGAAGTTGCCGGTGGCGCAGTGATCAAACATATCTCTGAAAGTAACCTCATCAGGGAAACTGTTATGAATACTTCGCTTGATCCTGCTACTCCCGCCTGTGATCTTCAACAGGCTTGTGATACAGGTATTGAAGCAGCCATTTATATCGGGAATAAAATTGCTTTGGGCCAGATTGAAAGCGGTATCGCATGCGGTGTAGAAGCCATGAGCAACATTCCTTTTGAATCTTCATCAAGAGTAAGGAAAGCTTTATTAAAAGCCAATAAAGAAAAGTCTGCATTCGGAAAGATCAAACATCTGCTGAGCCCCCGGTTAAAAGACTGGATACCCATTCCCTATAAAGGGCAGGAGCCTAAAACCGGGCTGGTGATGGGAGAGCATACTGAAATTACAGCAAAATATTATCAGATTTCAAGACAGGAACAGGATGAATTAGCACTCAGAAGCCACCAAAATATGGCAAAAGCTTATGATGAAGGCTTTTTTGATGATATGATTACACCGGCTTTTGGCCTGGATAAAGATAACAACCTGCGCAGGGATACAAGTTTAGAAAAACTATCACAATTAAAGCCGGCTTTTGATAAGCAAAACGGAACACTTACAGCCGGAAATTCCACCCCTTTTACAGATGGTGCTTCAGCTGTATTATTAGCCAGTGAAGAATGGGCAAAAGCCAATAACCTTCCTGTTTTAGCTTATATTACTTTTTCAGAATTAGCCGGAATAGAATATGTTACAAACCAACAAAACCTGCTTTTAGCACCTGTTTTTGCTGCTGAAAGAATGCTTAAAAAAGCTGAAATGAATTTAGAAGATTTCGACTTTTATGAGATTCATGAAGCTTTTGCTGCACAGGTTTTAGCAACCTTAAAAATCTGGGAAGATGATACCCTCGCTAAGCAATTCGGATTAGAAAAATCGCTTGGAAAGATCGACAGAAATAAGCTGAATGTAAAAGGAGGCAGTCTTGCTGCAGCTCATCCTTTTGCGGCAACAGGTGGAAGAATCATCGCTACTTTGGCAAAACTTCTTCACGAAAAAGGGAACGGAAAGGGCTTTATTTCCATTTGCGCAGCCCGTGGACAGGGAGTAACCATGATTTTGGAAAAGTAATATTATAAGGTAACAAACTTGTTTTTCTAAAGGTAATTTTTATTATGCAATAAATAATATGGACAATTATTAGTCTATAGCGGAAGAAAAATGATAATATTGCAACCGAAATTATGCAGGTATGGGTAAATCGGTTTTACTCATAAAAATCAATCTATTAAAATTAATAACTAAAATATGAAAAGAGTTGTCATTACAGGATTAGGCGCTGTGACGCCTTTGGGAAATAATGTTGAAGATTTTTGGCAAAATAGTATTAAAGGTGTGAGCGGAGCAGGATTAATTACTCATTTTGATTCTGAAAAATTTAAAGTGCACTTTGCCTGTGAGGTAAAAAACTTTGATCCTAAAATTCACCTTACGCACAACGAAATTAAAAGAAGTGACCTATTCACTCAATATGCAATGTATGCTTCCTCAGAGGCCATTCAGGATTCCGGGCTGGAGCTGGAGAAAATGGATCCGTTTGATACCGGAGTTATCTGGGGTACAGGACAAGGGGGTATGTGGACCTTTGAAAAGGAAGTCATGGATTTTGCACAAGGGGACGGCACGCCACGCTTCAATCCGTTTTTCGTGCCCAAGTTCATTGCGAATATGGCCTCAGGAATGATTTCCATGAAATATGGACTTCAGGGAATCAATTATACAACGATTTCTGCCTGTGCCACAGGAAATACAGCATTGATGGATGCCTTTAATTATATCCGTCTTGGAAAAGCAAAGGTCATTATCAGTGGAGGCTCTGAAGCTGCGATCACACCGGCTTCCATAGGAGGTTTCTCCATTATGAAAGCCATGTCTACAAGAAATGATGATTTCACAACTGCAAGCCGTCCTTATGATGCGGAGAGGGATGGTTTTGTTATGGGTGAAGGTGCAGGAGCCTTGGTTCTTGAAGAATATGAGCATGCTGTAGCCAGAGGAGCGAAAATCTATGCGGAATTAGCAGGAGCAGCCATGACGGCAGACGCCTATCACATGACAGCACCTCACCCGGAAGGAGCAGGAGCTATAAAAGCTATGCAATTAGCCGTAAAAGAAGCCGGTGCCAATATGGAAGACATCGATTATATTAACCCGCATGCTACATCAACACCTCTTGGAGATTTGATTGAATTGAAAGCGATCAATAATGCATTCAAAGGAAGTAAAAGCCTTGATATCAGTGCAACGAAGTCTATGACCGGACACTTATTGGGTGCTGCCGGAGCAGTAGAAGCGATTCTTTCAATCAAAGCTATTCAAAACGGAATTATTCCTCCAACGATCAACCTGCACAGCATTGATGAGAATATTCCTCAGGATATCAATATCGTTTTCGGAGAAGCGAAAGAAAAAGAGATCAAATTTGCTTTGAGTAATGCTTTTGGATTTGGTGGACACAATGCAACTGTTGTTTTCAAAAAATTCAGCTAATTCTGAAATAAAAATATTTGTAATCCCTATGTTTCTGCATAGGGATTTTTTATTTGCTCTCGTAGATAGCACAAACTTTTAGTTATTGAAGGTAGATTGTATGAAAGTTTTTTATTAATCACAGATGGACATGGATTTTCACAGATGATAACGCATAACAATGACCTCATATTTTAGAAAAATGAATCTCCATTAATAATTTTAATTAAAGCATAAACATCTGTGCAGATCTGCTAAAATCTGTAGTTAATGATTTTGAACCCAATATACACACAACTATATGCTGCATTCAATTCATATATAAACAGAAAAGCAGTCTCACCGACTGCTTCTTTTCTTATGCTTTTAACCATTCCGAAGAGGAAAGATAATTCTGATCGGGATAGTAGATGAACAGAAGATTTCTTCCTTTTATCGTATTAATAATGGGCTGTGTAAGTTCTTTAGGAACTGCCGGACATCCCCAGCTTCTTCCAATTCTTTTGTGCATCGCAGCAAAGGAATCACTTACATAATCTGCCCCGTGCATGACAATTGCCCTTCTATACGCCGCATCATTAAATCCTTTATCCATTCCCAATAGTCTTAAAGAATATCCGTTGTCTCCCTGGTAGGTTGCATCCGTGATATAAAAACCTAAGCTGCTCTGCAACGAACTTTCCCTGTTAGAAAAATTCGTCGCAAATTCTTCGCCTGTATTTTTTCCGTGGGCAACCAATGAGTTGAATAATACTTTTTTATCATTAATATCAATAATCCAAAGCCTTTTTGTATTGGAAGACATAGAAAAATCGCAGATAGTTAATAAATGCGAATCCTGGTTAAGCAATCCTGCTTTCTTTAAATTTTCAAAACCAGTTAATGCTTTTGAGAAAACCTCATAATTTAATTCGTGTTCCGGGTCAAATGCAATGGATTGATATAGTGCTTCTGATGAAGATATGCTTGTATTCTTCTCAGATTTCGTTTCAATTACTCTTTCAGTTTTTTGTTGTTTTGACATGCTCATTCTTCACTACCGCTTTCGGAGAAATGTAGAATGACGTCGTAACCATGTATACAAGGCCTATTACGCCATAAAGTCCTTTCATTCAATAATATATTAATTCCAGATTAGTGGGGCAAAATTATAAAAACATCGTTACCAGCCAGTTATAAATCTAAAAAGTTTAACTGAATTTAAGAAACTTTAACGTCCTGATTTCGTGAATTAAAGGCTTATTTTTGAGTATCGGGGGCAAATTCCAGGCTAATGGAATTCATGCAATATCTCAATCCTGTGGGCTTTGGCCCATCGTCAAAAACATGTCCCAGATGAGAGTCACATCTTTTGCAAAGGACTTCTACCCTATCCATTCCGTAAGACTGATCTCTTTTATAGTACACTCCTTCTTTATCCGCTTCAAAAAAACTTGGCCAGCCACAACTGCTTGTAAATTTCGAAGTAGAGCGGAATAAATGGTTCCCGCAAACGGCACAATAATACTCTCCGGTTTCATCAAATTCATTGTATTTTCCGGTAAAAGCCCTTTCTGTAGCAGCTTCCCGGGCAATAGCATACAAATCGGGAGCCAGTATCTTTTTCCATTCTTCGTTGGAAATGTTCAATTTGGCAGTATCTGTTCTGGAATAGTATGGATTATTTTTTGCTTCTGTATTTTCCATAAGAGTCATTTTAATAGGTTGATGCTTCTGCTCGCATGCTTGCAGAAAAAATTAATATGATACCTGAAACTAAAAAATTTCATTACCGGGTAAGTGCTGTAAAGTTTTTAAAAATAAATTTTTATGACTTTTGAGTTTAATAGTAAATAGTTTCATAACCAAATTTAGTAAATTTGAGAATATGAATGACGAAGCAAAAAGAAAACAACTTAGGAAATATAAAGCATTTGCAACGGGGCTATTTGTTCTGATGGCTGTTATTTTCATTGTAACAACTATTGTACAGAAGTCTGATAATTCCCATTGGATCGGCTATGTACGGGCTTTTGCTGAAGCAGCCATGGTAGGGGCACTAGCAGACTGGTTCGCTGTAACCGCTCTGTTCCGCCATCCGCTGGGACTTCCGATTCCTCATACCAATCTGATTGAAAATAGTAAGCAAAGACTTGGGGACAATCTGGGAAGTTTTGTAGTCAGCAATTTTCTTTCTCCACAGAATATTCGTCCCTATATTCAAAAGCTCAAAGTATCCAGCTTCGTCGGAGAATGGATGAGTAAACAAAAAAACCAGGATATCCTGATTAAAAATCTTTCCGATATTGTACTTGATATTCTTAACAGGCTTGATGATTCCACAGTAAGCCAGTTTATCAGCAAAAAAAGTTTCTGAAATGACTGATGATGTTAAGCTTAATACTGTGGTAGGAAACGGAATCAATTATATTCTGGAGAAAAATGACCATCAGAGGATTATTACTAATCTTTCAAAACAGATTAAAGAGTACATTCTTGAAAATGATGAAATGATCAAAGAACGTGTGAAAAAAGGCAGCTACTCCTTTGTCCCGTCATTTGTAGATAATAAAATAGCTGATAAGATCGCTGATGGACTGGCAGAATTCTTTAAAGAAATTGAAGAAAACCCCCAACATGAGGTAAGAGCATTAATCACACAAAAAATCCATGAGTTTTCGGTTGACCTGAAAGAAGATCCTAAATGGGAAGATGAGTTTAAAACCATTAAAAACGGGCTTTTAAAGAATGACAAACTGGAAGAATATTCCAATGACATATGGATCTCTATTAAGCGGACCTTGATGAAAGAACTTCAGGATTCGCATTCAGCATTGAAAAATTATCTGACGAAAAACCTGAATGAATTTTCACAGAATTTAAAAACGGATGAAAACCTTCAGAATAAAATTGATCATTGGGTACGGGTAACTGCTTACAAATATATACTCAGAAATACCCACCAGTTTGGAAACCTCATCAGTACCACGGTAGGAAACTGGCAAGGAAAAGAGCTGAGTGAAAAACTGGAGCTGGAAGTAGGAAAAGACCTTCAGTTTATCCGCGTTAATGGAACATTAGTAGGAGGCCTGGTAGGTTTACTCATCTATACTGTTGCCCATTTCTTCATCTGAAACCCCTGATCATTAACCATGAAAAAAACTTTTACTCTATTCCTTTCGGGGATTTTCATCTTTTGCTTCAGCCAAAAGGTTGAGCTGAAATCAGTGACAGATTCTTCACAGGTTTTTAAAGGAGAAATTTCCGGTATCCCCATTACCCTGCACCTGAATTATACAGGGGTTATAGATTGTAACCAGTACCAGCATTTCGTGGAAGGATGGTATTATTATGATAAGTATCAAAAGAAAATTCCATTAACCGGAGTGTATGATGAAGGAGATCTATTGCTCTATTATTTTGGCAAAAAGCAACAGCAGCAAGCCAAGGCTTTTAAAGAAAAAATAACTTCTCCAAGATGGGTTGAAAAAACAGACAGTATCGCTCAAAAATTCCGTCCCGCCGAAAGCTTTACCTTTAAAAGATCAGCATCAGGCCATGACATTCAGGGAATCTTTACACTAGGGAATCAACCTCAACAGGCCAAGCTCTATACCAAAAACAGTATGATCTATCGGTATAACAATTATTTACTTCTCCCGAACAATAAAAAGATCAATACTTTTGACATCATCAACCGGGCCGGCGGAAACAGCCTGGTATCCACGGCATCAGATAGTTCCGGGAACAGGGTATTGCTCTATTTTGAGCAGGTTTCCAACTTTAATTACTGTGGGATGTGTGGTGCCAGTGACGGAGAAAAAGGCTACAGGGTCTTATATTTTACTAAAGACTGGAACTATAAAAATTATGAACAATTCCTTACCGAAAGCTGCAGGGAATCGATTTATAATACAATATCTTCTTCATCAAAAGACGCCAAAACATTAAAGTTCAGTGTTAAGAAAACCTCATCCTCCCCGGGATATTCATTTACAGTGGATGTCAGAAATGCTGCTATTACAAAATCCAAATAAAAGAGAGTCCGTGGCTGAACTCTCTTTTTGATATTTATCTTGGTAATCTGCTCGCTCTTTTCAGAAGCTCCCTATTGATGTCGTTAATCAATTCCGGGCCTTCGTAAATAAATCCTGTATAAAGCTGTATAAGGCTCGCTCCTGCGTCCAGCTTTTCAATCGCATCTTTCGCAGAGTGAATACCTCCTACTCCAATGATCGGGAATGCCCTGTTGCTTTTATCGGAAAGGTATCTGATCATTTTTGTACTCCTTTCACGAATTGGTTTTCCGCTTAAACCTCCGTTTCCTATTTGTTCCAGAACTTCAGGAGGGGTTTTCAGCCCATCTCTGTTGACAGAAGTATTGGAGACAATCACACCATCGATTTTGGTTTCTGCGATCAGTTCGACAATTTCATCTAACTGATTGTTGTTAAGATCTGGAGCAATTTTCAGGAGAATAGGCTTCTGTACAGATTTTGACTGATTGATTTTCTTTACTTCCGTAATCAATTCGCGCAGATAATCTACATCTTCAAGTTTTGCGTGACTACCCACATTCGGGCAGCTTACATTGAGTACAAAATAATCTACATGGGGATGAAGGCCTTCAAAACATTCAAGATAATCGCGGGTATAGTTTTCAGGACTTGTGTCTGTATTTTTCCCGATATTTCCTCCTATGATTATTTTTCCTTTGTTGGATTTCAGTTTTTCAATAGCGGCCTCAAGACCATCATTATTGAAACCCATCCTGTTGATGATTCCCCCGTCTTCGATTAAACGGAATAATCTCTTCTTCGGATTTCCAGCCTGAGCCTTTGGTGTTACCGTTCCGATTTCTACAAAGCCGAACCCCAAATCAGCCAATTCGTTGAACAAAACTGCATTTTTATCAAAACCGGCAGCCAATCCCACAGGATTTTTAAATTTCAATCCGAAAACTTCTCTTTCCAGACGCTTGTCTTCAATAGGTTTTGGGAAAAATAATCTGGTAAGAAATCCAAAAATTTTTTAGCATTGAAAACGTAAAATGATGAACTTCTTCAGGATCAAATTTAAAAAGAATCGGGCGAATGAGCGATTTGTACATTGAAAAAAAAGTTTTACAAAATTACTCATTTTAAAATTAATACATAGATTATCCTAGATGTTTTATCAAAATTGTATGATATACACTATCTATAAGAGATGAAAACAGCAGTAAATTTTTGAGATAATCCTTGTTCGAAATAATCCTTGTCAAGGATATGCTTCTTCTTGAATAAGTTAAGAATACTGGCCCAAATCAAAATTCAAAATCTCTCCTACTCTTTTGAACTCTTCATCTACAGTAGCGTTCAGGATCATTTTTTCATTGGTAACAGGATGATTGAAAATTAATTGGTGAGCATGCAGTGTCATTTTGTTAATACCGAATGTTTGGAGCCACAATTTGTTCTGTTTATTGCAGCCGTGTTTGCGACAGCCTAAAATGGGATGCAAAATATGTTTAAAATGTTTTCTCAACTGATGAAATCTCCCTGTTTCAGGAATAGCTTCCACTAAACAATATCTTGAAGTCTGATGTTTTAAAAAAGGTAAATCAATTTCTGATTTTTGCAAAAGATGATAATACGTAATGGCATTTTGCCTGACTTCATTTTCATTGATCAGATCATAATCGATGGTCTCTTCTTCTTTCGCCCAGCCTCGCAGAATAGCAATATACTTTTTTTCCACTTCCCGGGTTGCAAAACGTTCGCTCATGATTCTCAACATCTCTTTATCTAAGGTAAACAACAAAACACCCGAAGTTTTGCGGTCTAACCTATGCACAGGATAAACTTTTTGCCCGATTTGTCTTCTTAATTCCTGAATAGCATAAGTATCTGCCTCTCCTGTATAAAAAGATTTGTGAACCAATAATCCGCTGGGTTTGTTGATGGCGATAATATGCTCGTCACGATAAAGGATTTCTAACATGGAGCAAAAGTAGAGATTTTCGATTGATTCTTGTTTCATTAGAAACTTTAAAAATGTAAGAGATCATTGTTATTCTAAACCTAACGGGTTTTAAAAACCCGTTAGGTTTTGTAAGCAAACTAAAATCAATAGCTCTGATTGAGCGGCCTTTCTTCTTTTCCGGGATTAGGCGCGGCGGCGGAGCCGCCGCGCCTAATCCCGGAAAAAGCGAGTAACGAAAACAGGTCCCGGTTCCTGATAAATCTCAGCTAACATCTTTATTAGTTTTAATATTTTCGCAAAAAAATTAATCATGAAAAACTTTTTTAAGCGCTTTTATTGGTAAGCTTATTCTTTATGTCAACATCAGCCCAGGTTTCCGACTCTCTTAAATTAGGTAAGACCAACCGGGAATTTTTTATTAAAGGTGATCAGAAATATAAATTTTCCGAATACAAAAAAGTATTTACCAATCCCGAAGCACTGGCGTATATGAAAAAAGCCAATACCAACAGTACT
This sequence comes from Chryseobacterium sp. P1-3, assembly GCF_000738495.1. Lineage (NCBI taxonomy): Bacteria > Pseudomonadati > Bacteroidota > Flavobacteriia > Flavobacteriales > Weeksellaceae > Chryseobacterium > Chryseobacterium sp. P1-3. The sequence continues at coordinate 6,449 of NZ_JPEQ01000009.1, read as the reverse complement.
GTTTCACAGGTTTTTGCAGCTGTAGGTGGCGGTTTTATAGGTTTCGGGCTTGCAAAGGAGCTACTGAGGAATAAAACAGTATACCGTAATGGTATTGCCTATAAAGAAAAGCAAGCTGGCGGCTGGGGGCTTATTGGTATAGGCCTTGGCTGTGTAGGAGTAGGAATTCCTTTTGCCATTAGTGCAGGGAAGAATTTAAAAAAAGCAGTCGATACCCAAAATCAGGGGGCAGGATCTGATGAGTCAAAGGTCACGTCCTACAGGCTTGATATCCGGGGAAACGGTATTGCGTTAAGCTATAATTTCTAAAAATATTTAAAAAGCAGTTTTTTAACTGCTTTTTTTGTTGAATCTCATGATTTTGGATCCAATTTGCTATTTTTGCACATCAGACGTAAAAAAATTATGGCAAAGCAAGAAGATGTTTTCAAGAAAGTGATTTCTCACGCTAAAGAATATGGTTTTATTTTCCCTTCGAGTGAGATCTATGATGGGTTATCCGCTGTTTATGATTATGGACAAAACGGGGCCGAACTCAAAAATAATATCAAGCAATACTGGTGGAAAGCTATGGTACAGCTTAACGAGAATATTGTGGGTATTGATTCGGCCATCCTAATGCACCCGACCACTTGGAAAGCATCCGGCCACGTAGACGCTTTTAACGATCCACTGATTGATAATAAAGATTCTAAGAAACGTTTCAGAGCAGACGTTTTTGGTGGAAGATTACTGTGCGAAAATAGAAGATAAGGAGAGTAAAGAAATCGAAAAAGCAGCGAAGAGATTCGGGGACGCTTTCGATAAGGCTCAATTTGAGGCTACGAATCCCAAAATTCTGGAGTACAGGGCGAAAAGAGAAGCTATCCTTTCAAGATTGGCAAAGTCATTGGAAAATGAAGACCTTGCTGATGTAAAGGCTTTGATTGAGGAGCTTGAAATTGCTGATCCTGATACGGGTTCTAAAAACTGGACCGAGGTAAGACAGTTCAACTTAATGTTCGGAACTAAGCTTGGAGCTTCTGCTGAAAATGCTATGGACCTTTACTTAAGACCGGAAACTGCACAGGGTATTTTTGTGAATTATCTGAATGTACAGAAGACCTCACGTCACAAGCTTCCTTTTGGTATTGCACAAATTGGTAAAGCCTTCAGGAATGAAATCGTGGCAAGACAGTTTATTTTCAGGATGCGTGAATTTGAGCAAATGGAAATGCAGTTTTTCGTAGCTCCGGGTACGGAACTTGAATTCTACGAGCAGTGGAAGCAGAAACGTCTGAACTGGCACCTGGCTTTAGGATTAGGGAATGAAAACTACAGATTCCATGACCATGAGAAGCTGGCTCACTACGCCAATGCTGCGGCAGATATTGAGTTTAATTTCCCATTTGGTTTTAAAGAACTGGAAGGTATTCATTCCAGAACGGATTTTGACCTGAAGGCTCATGAGAAATTCTCAGGAAGAAAATTACAATTCTTCGATCCTGAAAGAAATGAAAACTATGTTCCTTATGTAGTGGAAACCTCTGTAGGATTAGACAGATTATTCCTTTCTATCTTTTCGCACTGCTTAAAAGACGAAGTGTTGGAAGACGGTTCGGAAAGAACTGTTTTATCTTTACCTCCGGCTCTGGCACCCATCAAAGCTGCTATTCTTCCATTAATGAAGAAGGACGGACTGGCGGAATATGCAGAAAAAATCTTCAATGACCTGAAATACGATTTCAACTTATTCTACGAAGAAAAAGATGCTATCGGAAAACGTTACAGAAGACAGGATGCCATCGGTACTCCATATTGTATCACAGTAGATCATGATTCTTTAACAGATCATACAGTTACCATCAGAGACAGGGATACGATGCAACAGGAAAGAGTTCCGGTGTCAGAATTGAGAAGGATTATTGATGAAAAAACCAACTTCAGAAATTTACTTTCAAAAATATAGTATAAAGGCCCTGATTTTTTCAGGGCTTTTTCATTTTCAAAAAAAAAGTATATTCATATTGTGAAAATGATTATTTTTTGACGCAGCTTAAAAAAAACTAATTATAACCATGAAGAAATTAATTATCTCATCACTAGCGATAGCAGTGATCTCAAGTTGTAGCTCATCAAATGATGATATCTCAAACAACAATAACAATGATACTACTCCTTACCTCTTAAAAAAAATCGACTGAGCTTACTCAGGATGGCCAATCTTATGTTATAGAATATAAGTACAACGGAACTAAAATAACCGAATCCCTTGATGTTACAGACAATAAAAAGACAGTATATACTTATGACGGTGATAATATTGTAAAAACGGAAGTGTATAATAAGAATGGCGTACTGCAGGTTATGAGAGAGTTTACTTATTCCAACGGAAAACTGGTTTCTGAAAAAGTAACCGATAAACACCAGCTAGGGACATTGGTTTACACAGAAAATTATCAATATCTGAGTGACAACCATATAAAGCTCAATGATTTCCACTCCGTTACCTATGACCCGGCTACAGGGACGTATTCAAACATTCAATACGTAGAGAAAGATATTTATCTTGATGCTAACGGGAACCTGCTTTCCAGCACTTATACACATAATGGAACGACATACAGTACTACGTTTACTTATGACGGAAATAACCACCCTATGAAAAATGTAAAAGGCTTTGTGAAAATGGATATGTTCTCTCTTGGAGACGGCGAAGTGGCTTACAGCAATCTGGCTACAGCAAACGGGAAGTATACAGGAGCCGTGAGCGGAACAACTCAAACCAAAGGAACTCATACTCTTAATGCCGCCAATTATCCTACCAAATCGGTAATGAAGTATACAAGCTCTTCTTTCGGAACCAATGAGCATACTTATCTTTACGAATATAATAAGTAATTCTTTATTGTATCACAATATATAGCCCTGGAATTCTTTCAGGGCTTTTTTTATTTAATCATTTATCCATTCATTTTCATTTTTCTAACCAAATTATTTTACATTTGTTGAAGACGATTCACAAATAATATGAGAATACTGAAGTACATGATAGGAGGTGCCATAGCCGGTGCTGCCGCTGCTTATCTTATGGGATACGATTATTTATTCAGCGGAATTTCCAAAACGTATCTTAAAGGAAAATCAAGCGCCTATATTGATGACGGGAATCTTTTTCCCGGCAATCCTATTGTAACGGAATCTCCTAAGCTATGGGAAGAGGATCCTGAATATAACAAAAAAGAATTACCTAAACATTTAGTTGAAAACTTAAAACATTCCAGAACAGCAGCTTTTGTAGTGATACCGAAAAGGAAGGATTCTCCATGAGCAATATTGGGAAGGATATAATCAGCTGTCACAAACCAATTCTTTTTCTATGGCAAAAGCCGTTACCGTCATGCTTTTGGGAAAGGCTCTGGAAGAAGGCATCATTCAAACCATTGATGAAAGGCTGGCCAATCTGTATCCTGAGTTTAAAGAGAAAACATTTGGAGACCTGGTCACTCTTAAGAACCTGGCCCAAATGGAAGCAGGGCTTGATTGGGATGAAAATTACAACAACCCATTTCTGCCTAATGCAAAAGCCTATTATGGAAGAAGCCTGGTGAAGGCAGTATTTTCAAGAAAGTTTAAACAAGAACCCGGAACACAGTTTGAATATCAAAGCGGCTCTACCCAGCTTCTCGGATTCGCTCTGAAAAAAGCCTTAGGAAAACCATTGGCAACTTATCTTTCCGAAAAATTCTGGATCCCTTTGGGAATGGAACAAAATGCCAAATGGAGTACAGACGGGTATGGCATGGAAAAAACCTATTGCTGTATCCACTCCAATGCACGGGATTTTGCCAAACTGGGACAGCTCTTTTTAGATGACGGCAAATCAGAAAATCAACAGGTTCTCAATACAGACTTTATTGAGCAGATGAGGACTCCTACAGAGAAATCGGAAGGGATATATGGAATGGGGCTCTGGATCAATAATGATAATCCGGTCAGGCATTATTATTTCCAGGGATTACAAGGACAATACATTATTGTAGTTCCTGACTATGATATGGTCATTGTGAGAACGGGAAGCTATCTCAATAGTCCTAAAAACGACAGAGGAAGACCTGACCAGGTAAAATTCCTCGTTAATGAAACCGTACAATTATTCCAATAAATATATGACAGAGCAATACAGCATAAAAGTTGATGAATACATCGAAAAATCTCCGGATTTTGCTAAACCCATCTTAACCTACCTCCGTGAAATGATTCATGAAGTATGTCCGGATGCGGAAGAAACTATCAAATGGAAGTTTCCCACTTTCATGTATAAAGGAAAAATACTCTGCTCTATTACTTCTTTCAAGCAGTATTGCAGCCTTGGATTCTGGCTTCATCAGGAAATGAAAACGCTGAAAGAACTGGAAACTTCTGCTGAAAAAAGCTCGATGTTCAGTCTGGGAAAAATCACCAAAATGGAAGATCTCCCTTCCAGACATCAGCTCAAAAAGGCTATCAAAGAAGCCATGGAACTTACAGATATGGGGGTTACCATGAAAAAGGCAGCTCCTTCCAAAATGGAAATGGAAGTTCCTGATTATTTTCAGTCTGCCTTAGATACTAATAAAAAAGCGTTGGAAGTTTTTCAGAAAGCATCCCCATCATTCAGAAAGGAATATATCTCCTGGATTACTGAAGCGAAAACAGAAGCTACACGTAATAAAAGAATAGAACAGTCTTTGGAATGGATGGCTGAAGGTAAAGGTCGTAATTGGAAGTACGAAAAAAAATAACACAAAAACTCATGAGGAAAAGAAATTATTCCTTTTCCTAAGACTATCGACCTTTTAAAGATTAATGAAACCTGAAATTGGCTTCAGGCAAAATATTGTTTTTTAAGAAGGCCTCATATTCCGGGGAAAGTTTTGCACGGCCAAAAGTATTTTCACCACTCATGCTTCCCAGGCGGACCTTATCTTTACCGTATTTCCGGTTCATAGCATCCATAGCTCTCATAACGGGAAGATGCTGGTTTTGTATATCTTCTTCAAACAGGCTGATTTGTCTTTGATCCTCTGGCACAAAATCATTGACGATAACACCTGCTCTTTTATAATGAAAGCCGTCTTTATAGATTGCTTCAAAAAGTTCATTCACTACCCTTCCTATCAGAATAGAGGAATTGGTAGGATTGGAAAGGATACGGGTCATGGCATTCCTGTATTCAGGGAGATCCTTTCTGAAGCGGTTGGTCTGCACAAAAACGGTGATCATTTTACAGCACGTATTTTGTTTTCTGAGCCTTTCAGAGCAGTACATTCCGAAAGTTTCCACCCGTTCTCTCACCTCCTCCTTTCTGGTCAGCATCTCCATAAAACTTCTGGTTACTGCTATGGATTTTTTGGGAGCAGGAGTATCCAGCTCCAATTGCCGGATCCCTTTCAGCTCATTAATCATCCTTACCCCATGGATCCCCATAATCTTCCGTACCCACATTTCCGGCTTCTGAAGGAGGTCCCATGCCTTGTACACCCCATTATCGTGCATCTTAGCTGCCAATCTTCTTCCTATTCCCCATACAGCTTCTATTGGCAGCCATTTTAGTGCTTTTTCAATTTTTTCAGGAGTATCCAGGAGATAAACTCCATTAAAATTTTCCGGGAAATCTTTTACAATTCTATTAGCCACTTTACATAAGGTTTTTGTAGGGGCAATACCTATGCTTACAGGGATGCTCTCCTTCTCATAGATCTCAGTTTTAATTTTAAGACAATATTCGTGGATGTCAATATACTTATAGCCCGTAAGATCAAGGAAGAGCTCATCAATACTGTAAACCTCATGTTCCAATACATAGGATTTGGCAATATTAATAACCATTTGGCTTTTATAATTGTACAGCTCAAATTTGGCAGAAAAACTTTTCACATCATGCTTCTGAAAGAGCTCCTTGTATTTGAAAGCCGGGGCAGCCATGGGAATGCCCAGGTCTTTTGCTTCTTTACTTCTGGACACAACGCATCCGTCGTTGTTGGAAAGAACCACAACGGGCTTGCCTTCAAGTTCAGGATCCAGGGTCCTTTCACAGGAAACAAAAAAATTATTGCAATCTACCAGGGCATACATAGCAATTGTGTTGTAAATGTCTATACAAAATTATTGTTTTTAAAGAATAAAAAAATCTTTTAGACCAGAATTAACATCACATTTAACATATTGAAAAACAAATGAATGATCTTTTAAAATGCGACATGTTTTGTCGCATTAACCTGCTAGTTTTGTGTTCAAAAACATTTTTTTTGACAATGAATCCTCTTCAGCTGTCTTGCATCAATGCAAGAATAGCTCAATCTTATCAGAGCTTCAATAAGAACTTATAAAGCTCATCATCATTACGAAAGTATAACTTTCAACAAAAAGATTGAAATTGTTAAAAAAATTTCATCAAACACGTCAAGTTTCGTCGCAAAGACCCTGTA